>JAHEJO010000012.1 GCA_024638805.1 Acidimicrobiales bacterium | reverse complement strand
TTCACCTGTTCACCGGTGTCCAAATCGATCCTGACGAGTCCGTCGTTGGTTCGCACAAGCGCAAACCAACCGGTCGCCTCCCCGAGCCAATACTCCCCGGCGTCATCTTCGGTGATCACCCCCGCAGCTGTCGTGACAGAAGGAGCCGAGGTGGTGGTGGTCGTCTCGGCAAACGCGACAGCCGGCTCGGGTACGGTCGATGAAGGGTCTTCGTCGGATACGAGTGCGGGGTCCGCGGCCGGGTCCACTACCTGCGGCGAGCGGGTGATGACCCACATGAGCAGGGCCACGAGAACGGCCGAGGCCACCACGAGTGGGAGCGTCGGTCGGGACGGTCCGGTCTTGACAACGACGGAACGTTCGGTCACCGGCGAATCGTCGACGTCGAGGACGAAGGGACCGCCGGCGGGGGCACCATCAAGTGACGCGCCGCAGGCCGAGCAATAGCGTCCCGACGCGTTCGCCCCGCATCGTCCGCACTTCGTCATCGTGCACATCGTACCGAGGGCGCACGAATCGTGGCGGGCCTCGGGTGCGATACTGTCGGCGTGAGGTTGAAATCGGCTCTGATCGTCCCGGTCCTCGGGCTGTGTACCATCGCCTGCGGTGTGGCCGAACCCGGCGAGGTGACCGTTTCGGTCCAGGGGTCGGTGTCCTCGCTGGTCACCACGGTGCCTGAAGCGACTACCACCACCGCCGCCGAGCAGCGGACGACGACATCTCTTCCCGGTGTCGATCCGGGGCTTTGCACGCCCCCGGGTGAGATCCTCATCATCCCCTTGTCCGAGGACGTCCAGGAACAGAACCCGTGCGGTATCAGCACAACTGGAATGATTCGATTCTCCAACCTCACCGGTGCCGATGTGACCGTCGAATGGGGATCGAGAGTGCTCGATGTGGCGCCGCAGCGGTCGGTCGTACCACCCGAGCAGGTCGGTCAGATCCTCAGCCCGGGGCTGCATGCATTCGAGACGTCACTCGATTCGACGCCTACGGTGTACGTGTACGCTCCGGGCGAGGGGTTCGGCTCGGCCCAGGTGAGTCTTCGCAGTTTTGGCGGGATCCGTCCCGGCCAGCGGATCACCGACGCAGAAGCCGAAATCGGCGCCGCGATCATCGTCCAGGAGCGCGGCGCACCGTGCACGATCGGGTGGGTGGCCGGCGATCCGCACTCCCCAATCCTCGGGCTGGACGCAACAGACGAGAACCCACTGATACAGCGGGCGCAAGCAACAACATCGGGACAACGCACCCTGTCCGACGTCGGGGTCGGTTCCTCGGCGGAGGATCTTCGCCGTGCTTACGGCGCCCAACTCACGGAGCGGAGCCTCGGCGACCGAACCCAACTCACGTTCGAGCCCAATGAGGCGGTCGACGCCAACTTCCGACTCGTCTTCGACGCCGAGACCGCCGAGGACGGTCGGTTGACGGTGGTGGCGATGCGGATCGGGCGTGTCGGAGAGGTCGAGCGATCCGACCCGTGCGCCGGGGGCGACTGACGGTGTCCACATGAGGTTGCGGACCGATCGGAGCGCTATGATGTGAGGCCCCAGCGGATGTAGCTCAGTTGGTAGAGCATCTCGTTGCCAACGAGAAGGTCGCCGGTTCGAGCCCGGTCGTCCGCTCTACAAGGCCCGGTCGCTTGTCGGCGTCCGGGCCTTGCCGCGTTCTCGATCTGTCGAAACCCCGATCGGTCAGGTCTTGGGTCGAAGGTCGATCGTCAGGGTGACGACGCCGTCATCGAACGATGGGTTTGCATCACCGATCAGGGCGAAGTCCATGAAGTCCTGCTCCGCCTGTTGGATGAAGGCCTTGCGCTCATCCCCTCCCACCGGGGGTAGGTTGCGCTGCTTCACGGCTGCGGCCCGCTCCTTGAAGCGGGCGATCATCCCGTCGAGATCGAGTTCTGAGCTCATGAGTCGTCGTCGGCCAACTCGAGCCACTCGTCGAAACTCAGCTCTCCGTCGGTGTCGTCGGGCGAAGGTTCTCGCAGGTCGATGACGTCGTCGGCGCCCACCCGATCGTCGGCTGGGGCGGCAACATCCTCAGCCACACGGTCCGTGGCGGTGGACTCTGCCGACCTGTTGTCGGCGGTGTCGTGGATCGCAGAACGCTCCCCCTCTCCGGTCCGGGCGCCGGTGTGGGCGGGTTTGGCCGAGCCTCCCGGGTGCGGGTCGTCGAAAGGGCCGGGGACCGGCACCCTCGACGGCCGTGCCGGCGGGTTGGGCGGTGAATCGACCCGCCTGCGCGGATCGGTACTGCGCCAGTACCAGGCGGTGAGCAGGGCGAGGGCAGCAGCCACGCCGACGAGGGCGAGCACGATCGAGGTGACGGTGCGGCCCGTGGCGTCGAGTTGGCCCAGGATCGAATCGACGGTCATCGTAACGAGCCTACACCTGATGTTTCGGGCAAGAGTACGAGGTCCGTCCACCGATCGTCCGGCGCACCAGCGCACACCCATCCCGAGGACACAGCCCCCCCGGCACACGGGCGGGTTGCAGCCGACCCGTGTGGGATCCGCCGGCGGCGAGAAGTTCGACGGCCGCGGCCCTCAGATGTCGGCTCAGCCGGCGCACCTCGGTCGGCGTGAGGCTCCGGGCGGGTCGAGCCGGGTCCAAACCGGCCCGCCACAGCGTTTCGTCGGCGATGAGATTGCCGACGCCGGCGATCGCAGCCTGATCCAATAGCCGAACCTTGAGCGGCGACGAACTCGCGGCGATCCTGTCGCGGATCACCGCCGGTGTGGCGTCGAACAGATCCACTCCCAGCCGGTCCATTGGTGGATCGAGTTCGACCCCACCGAGTCGGCGCGAATCGTTTATACGGAGCCGCCCGTTCCCGGGGGGTGCGAACACCAGAGCGAACCGATCCCAGGCCGGATCGTCCCGACCCGAGGAGTACTCCAGCCTGTCGATTGCAGCTTTGTCGTCGACGATCAAGCGGCCGGTCATGCCGAACCTCAGACCGACGACCAGACCGCTGTCCAGGCCGAGGCTCAGCAGTTTGCCGACGCGCTGCACACCTTCGATCGTTCGTCCGCACAGCGCAACCCGCAACTGATCCGGTGACACACCACCTTTGACGAAGTGGGAATCCTGGGTGCCGACGTCGAGGATCGTGCGCCCGACCACGGCTTGTGCAGCCCGTCGATAGATCTCGATTTCGACACCTTCGGGCACGTGGATACCTGGCCGTTCAGTATTGCGATCGGGCCTTGAAGTGGTCGCTGACGAAGCTGTCGACGATCGGCCCGAGTTGATCGAATTCGATCAAGAAGCCGTCGTGACCGTGTATCGACTCGATCTGGGTGTAGTCCACGCGCGTGCCGTTGGCCGCAAGGCCGTCCCGCAACTCGAGCTGCTGTCGTGGTGTGTACAGCGTGTCCGAATCGATGCTCACGACCATGGTCGGGCAGGTGATACGGGCGAGAGCGGCGTCGAGACCGCCCCGGCCCCGGCCGAGGTCGTGCATGTCCATGGTGCGGTTGAGCACCAGATAGCTGTTGGCATCGAACCGGTGGGCCAGTTTTCGACCGTGATGATCGAGGTAGCTCTCGACCTGGAAGCGGTCCCACGGGTGGAAGTGATCGATCGGCTCTCGGGTCGCACGGCCGAATCGGGTCTCGAGCGACCGGTCGCTGCGGTAGTGGATCTGCGCGATCCGACGGGCGAGCATCAAGCCTTCGTGTGGTCCTCCGCCGTCGGGGGCGTCGTAGTAGTCGCCGTGATTCCATTTGGGATCGTTGTGAATTGCCAGCCGACCCACTTCGCTCCATGCGATCTGAAGAGCTGAGGCTCGGGCGGTCGTTGCGATCGCCACGAGGGACGAGACCCGGCGGGGATACATCGTGGCCCACTCGAGCGCCTGCATTCCTCCCATCGAGCCGCCGGCGACCGCCATCCAGGTCGTGATGCCCAGGTGATCAGCCAGCATCGCCTGGGTACGAACGATGTCCCGGATGCTCACGAGGGGAAACCGGGCCCCGTAGGGTTTGCCGTCGCTGTAGTGCGGGCTCATCGGACCGGTCGACCCCTGGCAACCACCGAGCACGTTGGCGCACACGACGAAATACCGATCGGTGTCGAGGGGTTTGCCGGAGCCGATCATGTCGTCCCACCAGCCATCGGTCGGGTGACCCGGTCCTGACGCTCCGGCCACATGGGCATCGCCGGTCAGCGCGTGACAGACGAGTACCGCGTTTGTGGCGCTGGCGTCCAGCTCACCCCATGTTTCGTAAGCCAGGGTGATGTTGTCGAGTACGCCTCCGAACTCCAACACGAAACATCGGTTCTTGCACACCTGTGCAAATCGTCGATGTCCGACCGGGTCACCGGGCCACCAACCACCGCTGGCAGGCGGCTCTGGCAACGTCGACGCCGGCCGCAGCTGGGGGTAGCCGGCGGTCATGCATCCGAGTCTAGTTGCAGACCCGACCGGCGGGCCCACCACAACAGCACGGCTCGGTCGCCACCGTAGGCCTCGTTCATGAGCGTGCCGATCCGCATCAAGGTCGTGGGATCCGGATCCGACTGCATCCCGTCGATCGGCATCGAGCATGTTTGCACCAGTTCAGCGGCCTCGTCCCAGCGCGCTGTGTCGGGTGGAAGCGGCAGCTCGACGATGGTCGACGCGGTCGGCCGCAGAGCGGTATCGCTGAGGCCGGTACCGAACCAGCGTTGCGCCGCCATGGCGACGACCGGCGGGGCCAACAACACCGCCGCAACGTGGTGGGGAACGTCCGTGGTCATGATGATCGTGGGTGTGATCCCCACCAGATCGCCGATGGGATCGACGAGCGGCTCGAGCACCGGCGACTGGGTCGCCACCAGTACCTTGGGCGTGTTCTGCCGGTCGACGAACGTCGTCAATCTACCCGACAGAATGCGTGCATCGACGACGGGACGTTCCCAACGGGTCTTGGCAAACCGGATCGGCTGCCGTCCCCACGTGCACCGGAGTGGGTCGATGGCGCCGACGTTGACCAGTCGGCGCATGTCGGAATCGGATGCGACCGCGGCCTCTTCCTGTGCGTGCATGGCCAGGCCGTAGAACTCGTCACGGAATCCGCTCGTCGCCCGGGCGATCGTCGACAGGGTCGGAGCGGAATCGAGCGCGGGCACAGCGGGAATGCCGACGGCCACCCCGACCGCCGATGCCAGCGATCGTCGCTTCGACTCGTGTCGTCGGCGTACTTGGAGCACGGGAACAAAGACCCTCACCGAGGCTGCGAACGGGCTCTTCTCGGGCATCAGCACCGAGACCACGTCGACCTGGGTCTCGAGTCGACGCCACAGCTGAGCAGTGTCCCGGGTGTTGATGATCGACACCGGCGCGACGAAGGCCACCCGGCCGTCGTCAGCGACTGCCTCGACCGCCCGCCACAAGTGGATAGCGGCAAGATCGGCGTACGGCCCGAGCACCTCGGCATGGTGGTTGCGATACGCCACAGCCTCGCAGGGAATGGCGCCGGACTTCAGTGGGCTGGCGAACGGAGGGTTGCCGACGACCAGATTCGGCTCGGGCCAGGTGCTTGGCCAACGTCGGAGTGCGTCCCCGACCGACACCAACGGCGGCTGAATCCCGTCGAGGCCGTGAAGAAGCTGCCATGCGCGCAGGGCGATCCGCGCCGTCTCGGCCGCCGAGGGGTCGATCTCCAGCCCGGCAACCCTCGTGATCGCCTCGCCTGCCGGAACCCCCGCTGCGACAAGCCGATCGAGAATCTCGAGGAGGAACACTCCCCCGCCACAGGCGGGATCGACGGTGAAGGCCGGAAGTGGCGCTCCGTCGGTTGCGCGTGCGACGACGGCGGAGGCGAACTCGGGAGGGGTGTAGAAGGCGCCGCGCTGTGATCGGTCGCGGGAGGGCGTCGACCATTCGTGCACCCAGCCGAGCAGTCGAGGATCGGCCCAACCGCCTGGGGGTTCGGGAACCAGAACCCGCTGCGGGTATGACGATGGCCGACCGCCACGGCGGGAGCAGCCATCGAGGACGACATCGGCGATTCCGCTGACGCCGACCGCAGCGGCATAGGTGAACCATTCGGCATCGGGTTTTGCCGGCACTGTCATCGACGCATCTGTCGGCCAGGGTGTACTCAGGCCGCTTCGGGGTCCCAGGCGGTCAGATCGCCCAGCCGGGGATCATTCGAGAACATCTCGACGATCGGCATTTCGAGGCCGAGCCTCTTCTGCACTCTCCGCACGTGGAGCTCCTCGTTCCAGCGCACCAGCGAAACAGCAACCCCCGACCCACCGGCGCGGGCGGTTCGGCCCGAACGGTGCAAGTAGGTCTTGTGGTCATCCGGTGGGTCGTAGTGAATCACGACCTCGACATCGTCGACGTGAATACCGCGGGCAGCGACATCGGTAGCTACCAGGACCGTGGTCGAACCGTCACCGAATTCGGCAAGAGCTTTCTCCCGGTGCCGCTGACGCAGATCACCGTGGATCGCTTGGGCTGCCACGCCCAGCTTCACCAGGTCGCCCGCCACGCGATCGCAAGCCCTCTTGGTGTTGCAGAACACGATCGTGCGGGACACCGAGCCGGCAATCGCTGCGACCACCCGCGCCTGATCCATCTGGTGGACGGCGATGAAACGGTGGGACATGTTCTCCACCGTGACCTCGCTGTCGTCCACCGAGTGGTGGACCGGGTCGGTCTGATAGCGGCTGATCAGCGCACCGACCGCACCGTCGAGGGTTGCGGAGAAGAGCAGTGTTTGATGGTCTCCCTCGATGCGACGGAGAATCCACTCCACCTGGGGAAGGAAGCCCATGTCGGCCATACGATCCGCCTCATCGATCACCACACACTCAACGTCTACGACGGTGACCGCCTTGCGATCGAGCAGGTCGATCAGACGTCCTGGTGTGGCGACGATGATCTCGACCCCCCGTTCGATCTTGCGTATCTGTTTGTCGATGTCAGCGCCGCCGTACACCGCAAGCGGGGTCAGACCGAGAGAGCGACAGATCGGTTCGAGTTCTTCGACCACCTGAGTAGCGAGCTCACGAGTGGGGACGAGAAGCAGCGCATGGAGGGTGCCTCGCTCGGCGTCGGCGAGCAGTTGCACGGTGGGTATTCCAAAAGCCAGGGTCTTTCCAGAACCTGTCTGGGCCTTTCCGCAGACATCGCGACCGGCGAGCGCATCAGGAATGGCAAGTTCCTGAATCGGGAAAGCAGATTCGATGCCTCGTTGTTCGAGTGCGGAGACGACCGGTGGAGCGACACCGAGATCGGCGAATCGGGTCATTGATGTCCTGTCGGCAGAGTTTTCGTGAAGAGAAGGGTAACCGCTGTTACCAACGATGGGCGGCGACGTGGGTCACCCGGTACTCTCGCAGCGATGGTGCAGACCCGGATCACCAGCCCAACGATCTCGAGCTACCGGGTCCGACGAACGGTCGGATTCCTCGATTTGTCGGGTTTCACCGGTTTCTCCAACGCCCTCGGCGACGATGCTGCCGTCGAGCAACTCGTCATCTTCCGATCGATCGTCCGCGACACCGGCGCCGGGACCGGCATTCGAGTAGCGAAATGGCTTGGCGACGGCGCGATGTTCGGTGGCAGCGAGACGCCGGCGGTCCTGTCGTGCCTTCTCCGGGTCATGCAGCGGGCCAGGAACCATGGCCTCTTGGAAGTACACGGCGGCGTGACCGCGGGCGACGTCATCCTCTTCGAGGGAGACGATTACATCGGGGCCTCGGTCAATCTCGCCGCCCGACTGGCCGATGTCGCCGAACCCGGTCAGCTGCTCGGGCCCGTCGACCTCCTTCCGGGACTGCACGGGACCAACGCCGTGATCGGTCCTCTGTCGATCCCGGGCTTCAACGAGCCGATCGAGGTTGCGGATCTTTCGCTGGCGACTCACCTCGTGGAATCCTTCAACCTGTGACCGACCCGATCAGCCTGTTGGGTGAATGGCCGGTCGGATCGGTGGCTGCGGCCTGGACCCGCCCGGACCGGTCCTGTGCAACCTACGGAAACATCGACGCCCCGTTCGCATTGGCATCGGTGACGAAACCGCTCTTCGCATACGCCGTCCTCGTCGCCGCCGAGGAGGGGACGTTACCGCTCGAGCGTCGGGTCGGCTTCGGTGGAGCCACGATCCGACATCTTCTGGCCCATGCGTCCGGACTGGGACCCGAACGCGGCGATCCCACCGTCGCACCGGAAACGAAGAGGATCTACAGCAACGCCGGGTTCGATGTCCTTGGCGAAACACTTGCCGAGGCTGCGCAGATGCCCGCGGCGCAGTACCTCCGAGAGGCGCTGTGCGAGCCGCTCGGTATGAACGCGACGTGGCTGGAGGGCCCGCCTGCGCATGGTGCGGTCAGCACCGTGCGCGATCTCGTGCGCTTCTGTGAGGAGCTGCTAAGGCCGAGGCTGATCGCTCCGTCCACTCACACCGAAGCGACCAACCCGGTCTTCCCGGACCTGGATGGGGTCCTACCCGGCTACGGCCTCCTGCGACCCAATCCATGGGGTCTCGGAATGGAGATCCGCGGGACCAAGCGCCCGCACTGGACGGCTCCGTCGGCCAGCCCGGCGACCTTTGGGCATTTCGGTGCAGCCGGAACGTTCTTGTGGGTCGACCCTGCCGTCGGACGGTCAGCGGTGTGCCTCACCGACACGCCGTTCGGGTCGTGGGCGTCCGATCGCTGGCCGCAATTCAGCGAGGCGGTGCTCGCCGACGCTCGCAGGTGACTTCTTCTACACCCCGGCCCGAACTGCGCCGATAGAGCTACCCATGGTGGCTGGCCCGGACCGACTCGCCCAGACTCGAGCCCGCCGCGCCATGCAGGGTGTCGGACTCCGAGCATCGGAGCGAATCGAACGGGCCGCCTCGACACGCAATGAAGTACACGTCTCACCCCACTACGTCGTGCGCATCAACCGTCGCCCCGACCAGCGCTTGCGTCGGGAGGGTCTGGTTTGTCAGAGCCTCCCTCCCGAACGCTGGACGCCGTCGGTGGTCGGTTACTCGGGCGAAACCGGATTCGATTTCGTGGTTGTCGAACGCAAGCCCGGCGTTGCCTTGTCGCGAGCGTGGCCGGCGATGTCGACCGAACGCCGTCGAGTCATGATCGGGGAGTTGTGCCGGGCCCTCAAGACACTGCACTCGGTAGAGACGCCCAAGGCGGCGACGAAGATGTTCGGCACGCCCCATCTCCTGGACCCGTCGGCGGTGAGCCCCGTCGTTCCGATCCTGATGGCGATCGACACTCTCAGCGCCCGCGGCCAAGTCGATCACATGCTCCTGCAGGACATCGCCGACCTCGTCAACGATCACGGTGGCGCCTTGGATGACTATCACCAGCGCACGCTCATCCACGGCGACCTCAGCTTCGAGAACATCATGGTCGACGTCAACGGTCTGAGCGCACTGCTCGACTTCGAATGGGCACGAGGGGCGCCGCCCGACCTCGAACTCGATGTGCTGCTTCGGTTCCTGCGCCATCCCCAGGCCCACCTCCCCGCCGACGTGGCCGGGACGGTCGGCCCAGCCGACTTCGAGATCGTACCCCAATGGCTGTCGGAGGATTACCCCGAGCTGTTCGTGCACCCTCGGATCGTCGAGCGCCTCGCCCTCTACTGCATTGCCTTCGATATGGCCGAGTTGATGACCATGACGCACATCACGTCGGTCGACAACATGGGTCCGCTCCACCCGGTCCGACGGCTGACCGGTCTCCTGACCGGCGTCAGTCCACTTCGAGACCAGCTGACGCGCCTTTCGCTGCTCGTGTAGGCCGAAGGTATCACTCCGCAGCGTCGGCCATTGCAAGCCACTAGCGTGTTGGCGATGGCCTCCGCCTACACGCCGCCAAAACAGACCGAACGAGAGCGAGGGAGTGGCTCCACGTTGAATAGCAGCAGCCAGGGCGAGGCCCACCTCACCAACACCGCCGCGTGGATCGTCAACCCGACGGGACCGCTGACCGGTGACGTGCTCGTGCGCGGCTCGAAAAACGCAGTCACCAAACATCTCGTCGCATCGATGCTGGGCCAATCATCGTCGACGGTGCGCAACGTTCCCGACATCGGCGACGTCGAGATCACGTGCAACATGCTGGCCAGCCTGGGTTGTGAGGTCGACAGCAGCGACGGAGAGATAACCATCGATCCTTCGAGCCTGAGTTCCAGTCGGGTCCCGCTCCGGTTCAGCGGCATGAACCGCATTCCGATCCTCATGATCGGTCCGCTCCTGCACGCCGTGGGCGAGGCGTTCGTCCCTCTCGTGGGCGGCGACGACATCGGGTCCCGGCCGGTCGATTTTCACGTGGATGCACTCACGAGGATGGGGGCGGAGATCTCGATAACGAGCGAAGGCCTCGAAGCCCGCGCCGGTCGGCTCCGGGGGGCGCACATCGAACTTCCCTACCCTTCGGTCGGGGCCACCGAGACCGTTCTGCTGACCGCCGTCCTCGCCCAGGGCCGAACCGTGCTGGACGGTGGGGCCACCGAACCCGAGATCATCGAGCTGGCTCTTTTCCTCCAACGGATGGGAGCACGCATCGAGATGCGGCCCAACCGGCGGTACATCATCGATGGCGTCGAGTCGCTTTCCGGAGCGAGCCACACGTTGAAAGGCGACCGGATCGAAGCGTTCAGCTACCTGGTGGCCGGCTTGATCACCGGTGGCCGGGTCACCGTGCATGGGTGCAGTCAGGATCGACTCGTCACTGCCATCTCCACGCTGCTGGGAATGGGTGCTCAGTTCGAGATCACCGACACGTCGGTGTCGGCCTGGGCGAACGACCTGCGGCCTGCGGCGGTGGAAACCGACACTCATCCGGGGTTCATGACGGACTGGCAATCGCCCATGGTCGCGCTCTTCACACAGTGCGACGGACTGTCGGTCATGTACGAAACCGTGTACGAGAACAGATTCACCTACGTCCCCGCCCTCAACCAGATGGGAGCGAAGATCGAGCTGTACACCACTCCGCTGGGGAGTATCGACAGCCGATTCGTCGGTTCGGCGACGCCGTGCTCGGTCGTCGTCCACGGGAAGACGGATCTGCGCGGTACCGACGTGGTCGTGCCCGATATTCGGGGCGGTTTCGCCTATGTGTTGGCCGCCGCCGCCGCCGACGGTTCCACCACGATCACCGGAACCCATCACCTCGATCGTGGCTACAACCGGCCAATCGAAAACTTCCAGGAGTTGGGACTGGATATCCGCCGTACAACGGTTTCCCGGGTGTGAGCCTTTTCCTCATTGTGGCGTCCATTCCCCCACCGCCGTCGAACTCGCTCGTTCTCGGTCCCCTGACCTTCAACTACTACGGCCTGATGATCGCCCTGGGGGTGTTCGTGGCCGTGGAGATCGGCCGCCGGAGGTGGACTGCACGCGGCGGCAGTGCCGACGACATCACCTCGATCGCCACCGTGGGGGTCCCCGCGGGACTCATCGGGGCCCGCCTCTACCACGTGATCACGGACTGGAAGGACTACATCGACGCCCCCCTCGACATCGTCAAGGTCTGGAACGGCGGCCTCGGTATTCCCGGCGGTTTGCTCATCGGAGTTGGGGCCGGCGTGTGGCAGGCGAAACGACGCGGCATCACCGGCCCCCGGCTGTGGGACGTGATCGATGCGGTGATCCCGGGCATCCCCGTCGCTCAGGCGATCGGCCGGATCGGCAACTGGTTCAACCAGGAGATCTTCGGCGGGCCCAGCGACCTGCCGTGGGCGCTCGAGGTCGACGAACAGTACCGACCGAGGGAGTACGCCGACGTCGCCACCTTCCACCCAACATTCCTCTACGAAGGCCTTCTCAACCTGGCGCTCGCAGCTTCGCTGATCGTCATGGACCGCAGGAAGATCCTGCTAAGGGGTGAGATCCTTCCGGTCTGGATCGCCGGTTACGGTGTACTCCGCTTTGTCATCGAGGCGATGCGGATCGACGACGCCTACCTGGTGTGGGGGGTTCGCGTGAACCATTGGATCAGCGGTCTCGCCGTCATCGTCGGTGTCGTCTGGTTCCTGTACATGCGGCGCAACCCACCGGCGGTCGATGCGGCTCCCAACGGCGTCGCTGAGGTGGCCGAGACCTGAAGCGTGGCCCTGCCGGGCTAGGCCAGTTGAGATGCGCTGAGCGTGAACAGATCATCGGAGCCGGCTGTGACAGCACCGAGCAAGCCGGGCGCGGTGGGAAGGATCTGCTCGCCGAAGAACTTGGCCGACACCCGTTTGGCTCGGGCGAAGTCCGGATCACCGGACCGGTCTGCTCTCATCGCAACATCGGCCATCAGACCGCCGCACACGACGGTGGCCAGCATCCGAAGGTAGGGACTCGAACCGGCGAGGGCGCCGTTGGGGTCCGCGGTCCCGGTCTCGAGAAGCCAGGTGGTCGCCTGCCGTACCGATCCGACCGCCGCGGTGAGATTCTCGGCGAATGTGTCCATGCCGTCGAGCTCGCCGAGCTCCTTGGCTTTCACCTCGAGCGATGCGAGGTGATCCAGGACAACTCCCCCACCCCTCATCGGGAGCTTCCTGGTGACGAGGTCAGCCGCCTGGATTCCGTTCGTCCCTTCGTAGATCGTCCCGATGCGGATGTCCCGGTAGTGCTGGGCCGCACCGGTCTCCTCCACGTATCCCATCCCCCCGAAGATCTGTATCGCCACGCTGGTGAGCTCGTTGCCCAGGTCGGTACAGAGCGACTTGGACAGCGGGATCAGGAGTTCGGCGAACTCCCGGGCGTGCTCGGCGTCGTCACCGTCCAGGGCCTTGCTGCGGTCGATCGTCGCTGCGTTGGTGTAGATGAGACAGCGCATCGCATCGATCCACGCTCGTTGGGTCATCAGCATGCGGCGCACGTCGGGGTGTTCGATGATGGGGCTCTGCACTCCCCGCTCAGCTCCGATGGCGGTTCCCTGTCGACGCTCCTGGGCGTAGGCGAGCGAGCCCTGGTAGGCGCGCTCGGACAGAGCGAGCCCCTGCAGGCCGACCGAAAGCCGGGCGTTGTTCATCATGGTGAACATGTTGCGCATGCCGGTCAGTTCCTCACCGACGGGCCAACCGATGGCTCCGCCGTGGTCGCCGAAACTGAGGACGCATGTTGGGCTTCCGTGAATGCCGAGCTTGTGTTCGATCGAGACACAGCTCACATCGTTCTTGGCGCCGGGGTTCCCATCGTCGTCGAGGAGGAACTTGGGAACGAGGAACATCGTGATCCCCTTGGTCCCGGGGGGTGCCCCCGGTGTACGCGCCAGCACGAGGTGGACGATGTTCTCGGCCATGTCGTGCTCTCCGAAGGTGATCCAGATCTTCTGACCGGTGATCCGATAGCTCCCGTCACCGACCGGTTCGGCCTTGGTGCTCACCGCTCCCACGTCCGAGCCGGCCTGTGGTTCGGAGAGGTTCATCGACCCGCTCCACTGTCCGGTGAACATCTTGGGCAGATAGGCAGCTTTGATGTCGGCATCGGCATGATGCTCGATCGCATCGATCGCCCCCTGGGTGAGCAGCGGGCAGAGACTGAACGCCATGTTGGAGCTGGCCAGGAGCTCCTGGATCGCTATTCCGATCGCCCATGGGAATCCTCCACCGCCGTAGGTCGGGTCGAAGGGGATAGAGCCGAAACCTGTGGCGACATAGGCCGAATAGGCGGCCTTGAAACTGTCGGGGGTGATGACGTCGCCGTCTGCCCATCTGGTCATGATCGTGTCGCCGTCGACGTTGGTTGGGGCGACCACCTCGGCCATGAACCGACCGACTTCTTCGAGAATCGGTTCGATCATCGTCACATCGAACGACTCGGAGAACGCATCGAGTTCGGCCAGCTCATGGACGCCGGCAATGTGCTCGAGGACAAAGCTGATATCGCGCAGGGGTGGGGTGTAGTCGCTCACGGTCTCAAAGCTTACCGAGCGGTAACCGACACGGTCTAGCCGGTTGCTTCGTTCAGCCCGAGCAGCTCGAACATCGCTTTGGGAGTCGAGCGGTCACCACGTGCCAGACGAGCGGCCCGCTCGGTGTTGATGGCGTCGAAGCGACGATCGGTCCAGCGATCCCAGGGGCCAGCGACGATCGCCGACGGATCACCGTCGGCGGCAACACACGCCCGCAGGTAGGCCGCCTGGTCCCGGAGCTCGGCCGGCCCGCCGGGCAGCCCGTGACCGGGCACGAACGTTTGACCGAGTTCGGCGATGACATCCAGCGAGTCGGCCCAGGCGGCTGGATCGCCGTCGAAGGCCAGAGGGGACACACCGAAACTGCCGAGTGCGCCAAGGAAGACCGCATCGGCAGCCGGGACCCGCACGATCGTGTTCAGCGGTCCTTCGCCCTCCAGCAGCTGAACGATCGCAGCGTCGGTCAACAGTGCGCTCTCACCGATGAGGTGGGTGACGGGCCTCGTGACGAAGTCGGGGTGGTAGGACCCGGCGTGCTGGGGGATCAGCCGGGAGACGATCCCGGGATTCACGGGCTGATCGAGTTGATCGCTGACGGGCTCGCTGGCGTAGAACGCCGCTCGCCAGAAGATGGTGGACCCTCCCGTGAACGGGATTCGTGACGACGTCAGGACAACCCGCTTGAGCCGCAGCCCGAGCTCGGCGGTGAGATCGGCGATCTCGGCGTCGGCTGCGGCGGCCAGATCGGGGGTGGCCAACGTGTCGATGATCGTGAGTCCGTCGGCGTCGATGAGCAGACCGAGGTTTGCGTTTCCGTAGGCGGGAACATCGGCGCAGAGGGCGTAGACCCCCGGGGCAACTTCGACGGTGAGCAGCGCGACGGTCCTAGACGAGTTGTTGGTCGACCTTGTCCATGGCGTCGTCCTCGGTCAGGTCCATGGCGAAGGACAACTCGCTGACGAGAACCTTGCGGGCTTTGGAGTACATGGTCTTCTCTCCGGCCGAAAGGCCTTTCGTCTTGTCCCGCAATGCGAGGTTGCGGACCACTTCGGCGACCTGGTAGACGTCGCCGGACTTCAGCTTCTCCTGATGATTCTTGAACCGGCGACTCCAGTTGGCCGGCTCGCGAACATCCTTCTTGGCCAGGAGTTCGAACAGTTCCTGCACGTCGGCCATGCTGATCGGCGGGCGCATGCCGACCTCCTCGACCTTGTCGACCGGCACTCGAACCGTGAGGTCGTCGTGGGCGGTGTGCAGAACGAAGTACTTCTTCTTCTCGCCGTTGAACTCGACGACCTCGGTCTTCTGAATGATGGCGGCACCATGGTGCGGATACACGACGCGGTCGCCGGTCTTGAAGGTCATGGGCCCAGGATGGCACAATCCGGGCCCGATTCCCTACCTGATGGTGGGGTACACGACCAAATCCGGTAGGCCGTACGACCCAGACGACCTCCGGGCATGGCCGAGGGGTCGGGGGCGCCAGGCGGGACAACCCGCCGACCCCACTCAGCCGTCGCCAGGATCGATCTCGCTACGAAGCCGGACCGGGCCGTCGTTTTCGGGGTACTTGCCGACAATACCGTCGTAGAAGGTTCGAAATCGATCCATGTCGGCATCGACGTCGCCGGTCAGTTCGATCGGCTCACCCACGCCGCAGGTCCTGCGCTGGTAGTCGACGAATGCCGGCACAACGGGAACGTGGGCCGCCCGGGCGATCCGGTAGAAACCGGACTTCCAGTACGGCGTATGACCCCGGGTGCCGGACACGGGCACGACGACCGTCGTCCTCTGGCCAGGCGTGAACAGATCCACCATGTCGTCGACGACACTGCCCGCTGAACCCCGATCGACAGGGATGCCGCCCAGCCGCCGGAACAACCAGCCATAACCCGGTCCGAACATCTCACGCTTGGCGAGCCATCGCATTCTCAAATCCAAGGCAGAACCGATCAACAACGCCATCGGGAAGTCCCAGTTCGACGTGTGCGGAGAGGCGACCATCACCGTGTGTTCGGCGTCGGGTCGTCGACCCACGAGCTCGAAGCCCAATCGTCGCAGAATCCACCTCGACAAACGCCCGATCATCGAGAGGACCAGATCCTTGTTCAGCGTTGGAGCGCAGCCAGATCGGCCAGCACCACGAGAGCATGGCCGGCTGGGTCCGACACCTCGTACGCCTTCTGGATGATTCCGGCCGGATCGATCAGATAGCTGATCCGATTGGGGAAATCGGCGAAATCATCGTCTCGCTTGGCGTGATAGGCCGAGCCGACCGACCGGTCGGTGTCACTCAACAACGAAAAGGGGAAATCGAACTTGGTCCGGAACGATGCATTGTCCGCGGTGGTGTCGAACGAGATGCCGAGGACTGCGCACCCGGCATCGGTGAACTTCTGGGCCTGATCACGCAGGCCCTTACCCTCCAGCGTTCAACCAGGGGTGTCCGCCTTGGGGTACCACCACAGCAGAACCCACTTCCCCTCGTAGTCCGACAGCGACACCTCGACGCCGTCGTGGTCGGGCACCGTGAAGGCTGGGGCGGTTGTTCCCTCGGTGAGCATTTCGTCGACTCCGATCGAAGCGGGACTGGGACTTCGACCCTAGTGTCCGCGCCGACCCTTCCCGCCTCGGCGTCGCCCTGCATCACCAGGTGCTCGGGGCGGTGCGGCAAACGAAACGCCCGCCGATGACGTTTAGGGCGCGGGACGACTCATACTGGGGCGATGATCTCACATCGCGCCGGGCCGACGGTCGGACTCGCGTTGGTCGCCCTACTCGTCGCCGCCTGCGGGGGCTCGGTCGCCGACGAGCCCGGGGTCGACGGGAACGCCGCCGAAAACGCGGCGGTGTCGGTGGGCGGTCCACCGATTGCCGAATGGGACGGAGGGGGCATCTCTGGCGACCCCGGCGCGGATCCGGCGATCGGTACAACGGCACCGTCCCTCTCGGGCACCGACTTCGACGATTCGCCGGTCTCGATCGCCGCCGATGGGCGTCCCAAGGCGGTCTATTTCCTGGCCCACTGGTGCTCACACTGCCGGGACGAGGTCGAGGTGATAACCGAACTGGTCGCAGACGGCCGCCAGCCGGCGGACATCGACGTGTACGCGGTGGCTATCGCGGTCAGAGATGACCAGCCGAACTACCCGCCGTCAGAATGGCTGGCCGAGTTCCCGGGATCGGTCATGCGCGATTCGGTGAACGACGACGCTGCCATGGCGACCGGGGTGAGCGGGATCCCGTATGCGCTCTATCTCGACGGCCAGAACACGATCGTGGCTCGTTCGGTCGGCAGCCTGAGCGCCGAGCAAATCGAGAGCTTGTGGATCGCCCTCGCCGATTCTCGGTCCTAGTCGTTCCCGACTCCACGTTGGTCCTGATCGGCACTCCGGCGAGACTGTGAGCATGCCGTTCACGACCGAGTCAGAGACGATTCTGCGCCCCAGCACCGGAGACGGTGACCACGATCGATTTGCCCACTACGTGAAGAAGGACCAGTTACTTCCCAGCACCGTCGAGGGCACACCGCTGAAGGCCTTGTGCGGCAAAATCTGGATTCCCACTCGCGATCCCAAGAACTACGCCGTATGCCCGACCTGCAAGGAGATCTTCGAGAATCTCGGATCGGAAGGTGAGCCCGGAGCTGACTAGCGTCGGGGGAAACCGTCGGGGTGCCGGGACTGCCAGCGCCAGGAGTCGGTGAGCATCGACTCGAGGTTCCGATCGGCTCGCCACTGCAGCTCGGCGTTCGCTCGGGACGGATCGGCCAGCGAGGTGGCGATGTCGCCGGGACGTCGTGGCATGACCTCGTAAGGAATCGGTCGACCGCTGACGCGTTCGGCTGTGTGCACCACCTCCAGCACCGAGGCTCCCGACCCGGTGCCGAGGTTGTATTCACGGCAACCCGTGGGTAGACGATCGAGCGCAGCGATGTGGCCGGCGGCGAGGTCGCTCACATGGATGTAGTCGCGTACGCCGGTGCCGTCAGGGGTGTCGTAGTCGTCGCCGAAGACGTTGAGCTTGTCCAAACGGCCGACGGCGACCTGCATCACGAAGGGCACCAGGTTGTTCGGGATTCCATTCGGGTCTTCGCCGATGTCACCGCTGGCGTGGGCTCCGACCGGATTGAAATACCGCAACAAGCTGATCTGCCAGTGATGATCGGCTGCAGCCGCATCGCGGCAGATGTCCTCGATCATCAACTTGGTACGCCCGTAGGCGTTGGTGGGTCCGGTCGGCGCGCCCTCGGGAATCGGAAGCGTTTCGGGATCTCCGTACACGGTGGCCGATGAGGAGAAGACCAGTTGGTACATCTTGCGAGCCGCCATTTCATCCAGGAGGTTCATCGTCGAGATGAGGTTGTTGCGGTAGTAGAGCAGCGGCTTCTCCGTCGATTCGCCGACGGCTTTGAGTCCGGCGAAGTGAATCACCGCTTCGATCGGGAACCGGTCGAGCAGCGCCGACGTGGCGGCTCGATCGGTGAGATCGGCCTCGACGAAGTCGATCGTTGCACCGGTCAATCGTTCGACGGCAGCGATCGATGCCCGGGAGCTGTTCACGAGGCTGTCGACCACGACGACCCGATCACCGGCTTCGATCAGGGCCAGAGCGGTGTGACTGCCGATGTACCCGGCCCCGCCGGTGACAAGAATGGTCCGCTCCATCGTCGCTTCCTTTCCCGTCCAAGGCCGGTGGCCATCCCAAAGCGGTCCGGGTGACGACACTACGATCGGACATGGTGACATGCTTTTGCGCACCGCACTGTACACATCCTCGGTTCGAACCTATGACACACACGCCCTCGAGACACCGGTATCCACGACCATGAGCACATCGACTTCGTCGCCACCATCGGGCTACTACCAGGCGAAAGGGGATCCACCCGGCACCGTGCGGTTCTGGGATGGGACGCAGTGGCAGGGCGGCCCCACGACCCTGCCGTCGGCGAAGGCTGCGACGATCGGCACCGGACTGCGGCTGGGGAGTCCCGGACGCAGGATCGGTGCCCGCTTACTCGACTATCTGGTCTGGCTCACGATCGCCGTTTTGGTGGCGCTCATCCTCGGCGTCGATGTGGGCGGCAGCCTGCGAGCCGAGATCGGTGCAGGCGCCAGCTTCTTCCAGAACCTGGTCTGGTTCGCCGCTGTCGCCGCGCTGGAAGTCGGACTGGTGGTCACCCGGGGGGCGTCCCTGGGCAAGCTCGCCTTGGATCTGACCGTGACCGAACTCGACGGCAAACTGCCGTCCCTGCGTCAAGCGGCGATCCGCATTGCACCGCTCGGTCTGGTCGTCCTCGGCTCGTTCGGATCGTGGGCGATCCTGATCCTGGCGTTCATCTCACTCGTTCTGATGTTTGCCGACGCCAACCACCAGACCGTGTGGGACAAGCTGGCCAAGACGATCGTCATCGATCGGCCGCTGTGAGCCGGTACACACCACCCAAGTCGCCCGAACCGGATCCTTCGCCTCTCGGGTCGCTGGCACCGCTCCGACGGCGGCGTCCCGTGGTGTTCTGGGTGGTGATCATCGGTGTCCTGGCGATGGTTCTCTCGACGGTCGGTTCGTTCGTGACCTTTCTGCTCACTTGACGACGTCGATGACCGCGCCCGGGGTTGTGAGGTGGGTCATGGGGATGTCATGGGTTTCGCTGGGGAGTACGCCATCGACCGGACCGTCGGTGATCCCGACCCGAATGGCGCCGGGGATCCTCGCCAGAAACCGATCGTAATAGCCGGCTCCGAAACCAAGGCGATTGCCACGCCGGTCAAAGGCCAGGCCGGGTACGAGTACGACGTCGATCGTCGTCTCCGGTATCACCGGAGACGAGGCGACCGGTTGTCGATACCCGAACCGGTGGGTTTCCAGCTCGGAGTCGACGGGATGCACGGTGAGATCCCATCCCTCATCGGGCGTTCGGGTGATACCGAAGGTCAGCCCCAGTGTCGCAAGTGACTCGTGGTCGACGAGAGGGCCGAGATCGGGTTCGCCCTCCATGGCGCTGAACGTGACGACGGTCAGGCCGCGTCGAGGCGCGGCGCGGAACCACTGGCAGAGGGCGAGGCGAATGCCGGTGTCCAGTTGTTTGCGGCGGGGGAGATTCCGCTGCCGATCGGCGTTGGCACGGCGGCGCCACTCGGTCTTGGTCGAGTTGAATTCGCCGCCCGACCGGGCTCTCGACGCGGCGGTCATCGCGGTGCTTCCGGGCGCGGCGGCCTCATCGTGGTCTCGGTCTGCGCGTGTTGCTGACAGGGCGAATCACCACTTGCAGTGACGATTCCCACACAGCGTGTCCGGCGAGGGTGGCGACTGGTGAAAAAACAGGAAATGAAGGTGGGTTATTCATCCCTCAACCGCCACTGTCGTTCGGAATTTTACTAGAAACACCCTGTCAGGTTCTTCACGCCGAAGAGCCCTCCGCCGTCTGCCGCCGTAGAGAATCCTATGTCCTATCCCGAGAGCATAAGGGAATCGATGAGCCCGTCAAGGTTGGCCCTCGCCGTCGTGCTCTCGACCCTCTCGGTCGCCGCGATCGCGGGGCCGCTCGCCTACCAGGCGATCGAAGCTCGCCAGGTGCAGGTCGGTCCCGGCACTGCGGACACGAGCATCAGCGAACCGGCCGTGAGAGGCACCTCGACCGTGCGTTCGACCGCGATCGTGGTCAGCTCCGTTGTCCCGGTCGACGCGGCCCCAGCCAGCACGGAGCCGATCGAGTCCGTGGAGCCCGCACCAGTCCGGACACAGCCGCCGGCGGTCTCGCAACCGACACCGACAGCTCCACCAACCACCGATCTGCCCGCGCCATCAGTATCGGATCAGCCGCCGAGTGTCGAGCGCTCGAGCGTTCCTGGCCAAGCGTCCCTTCCGCAGATTCCATCATCGCCTGGCACCGACCCGACCTGGGTACCGTCGGAGCCAGCTTCATCGGATCCAAACCCGTCACAAGCGACAACGACCGTGCCGATGCCGTCGACGACCGGTGGAGCGAGCAGTACGCCGGGGTCGGGTAGCCCTCCGTCAACCGAAGGATCGACCTCGGGGTCGGCAACGACAGCGGGCCCTGCGGCTCCTGTGACGACCATCAGTGAGCCGTTGGAGCCGATCGACACCACCACGACGACCGAGCCGATCGACACCACCACGACGACCGAGCCGATCGACACCACCACGACGACCGAGCCGATCGACACCACCACGACGATCGACACCACGACCTCGGCTGTACCGGAACCCGAACCTATCGTTGACCCGCCGGAGATCGAAGCGCCCTAGCGAAGGCCGAGCATAGTTCCGGGTACCTCCAGCGCGTGAACGGTTCTCAGCTGCAACCGCTGGTGTTGCCGCAGCTCGGGCAGGCGTGGCAACTGCCGGACCGATACATGGTGACGCCGCACTGCATACACATCGGAGCGTTGGGGTCGCTCACCTGTTCGGGGGTCTGAGGAATGCCCGAGGCCTCGAGCAGGTCGATGAGTTCGCCGGCCGACTCGACCGAGGGAGGGTCCACCGGCAGATCGCCACCGGATGACGTCGGGCCGTCGTCGACTCCGGGCAACGTTTGTTGTGTCCGTTCACCGGTCGTGAAGATGCCGAGACCGACCCGCTCCTCGTAGGGGATGTACAGGACGGCCAGCTTGCGGAACAGGTAGTCCATGATCGACGAGGCGATGCGAACATCGGGGTCGTCGGTCATCCCGGCCGGTTCGAAGCGCATGCCGGTGAAGGTGTCGACGAAGTTCCGCAGGGGAACGCCGTACTGGAGACCGTGGCTCACCGATATGGCGAAACCGTCCATGATCCCGGCCATCGTGGAGCCCTGCTTGGAAACTCGGACGAAGATCTCGCCAGGACGTCCATCGTCGTATTCGCCAACGGTCACGAAACCCTTGCAGTCAGCCACCCGGAATTCGAATGTGCGACTGCGACGGTTTCGTGGCAGCCGCTCCCGGATCGGTTTGTAGACCACCTTCTCGACCACTCGGGTCTCGGTCACCGTGGGAACCGCGGCTTTCTCAGCGTCAGCGTGGTTGTTCTTCGTGCTGAGCGGCTGGGCAACTTTGCAGTTGTCCCGGTAGACAGCGATCGCCTTGATACCCATCTTCCACGCGTCGATGTGAAGCTGCTCCACCTCGTCGACGGTCACATGCTCCGGCATGTTGACCGTCTTGCTGATCGCCCCCGAGATCATCGGCTGAACCGCAGCCATCATCTTGACATGACCGGAATAGTGGATGGTGTTGTCACCCATCGAACAGGCGAATACCGGTTGGTGCCGGGGATCGAGACCCGGCGCCCCGAGTATCGACGAGTGTTCGTCGATGTAGCGCGTGATCAACTTGACCTGTTGCTCCGAATATCCCAGACGGCGCAACGCTCGCGGGACCGATTGGTTGACGATCATCATCGTCCCGCCGCCGACCAGCTTCTTCATTTTGACCAGACCCAGGTCTGGTTCGATCCCCGTCGTGTCCACGTCCATCAGCAAGCCGATCGTCCCGGTCGGCGCCAACACGCTGGCCTGGGAGTTGCGCACTCCGACCTTTGCGGCGAGCGCACAGGCGCCGTCCCACGCTTCCCTGGCTGACGTCAGCACATCGGGCGGCGCCAGTTCTGCGTCGATGTCGGCAACCGCTTCCCTGTGCATTCGAAGAACGTTCAACATGGGCTCGGTGTTGTCTTCGTACCCGGCGAACGGTCCCAGCCTGGCGGCCATCCTGGCCGACGTGACGTAGGCGTGACCGGTCAGAAGTGACGTGAGGCTGGCAGCGCATGCCCTGCCGGCATCGGAGTCGTACGGCATGCCGAGGTTCATCAGGAGACCGCCGATGTTGGCGTAACCGATCCCCAATTGCCGGAACTTGCGGGAGGTCTCGCCGATTATGTCCGTCGGGTAGTCCGCGCGGCCGACGAGGATCTCCTGGGCGGTGAAGACGTGCTCGACGGATGCTTTGAAGCCCTCGACGTCGAAGGTGTCGTCGTCGTTGAGGTACTTCAGCAGATTCAGCGACGCGAGGTTGCAGGCGCTGTCGTCGAGGTGCATGTACTCCGAACAGGGATTGCTGCCACGGATCCGCCCGGTGTTGGCCGCCGTGTGCCAGCGATTGATCGTCGTGTCGAATTGCATCCCGGGATCGGCGCACTCCCACGAGGCTTGAGCGAACTGACGCATGAGGTCCCGGGCTCTGACCGTGCGTACGACCGTTCCATCGGTTCGGGCGACCAGCTTCCAGTCACCGTCGTCGACGACCGCCTGCATGAACTCGTCGCTCACCCTGACCGAGTTGTTGGCGTTCTGGTACTGGATGCTGTGGCTGTCCGCGCCGTCGAGGTCCATATCGAACCCCGCCGCCCGCAGTGCATGGGCCTTGCGTTCTTCTATGGCCTTGCACCGGATGAAGCCCTCGATGTCGGGATGGTCGGCATCCAGCATCACCATCTTGGCGGCCCGTCGTGTCTTACCACCGCTCTTGATCGTGCCGGCCGATGCATCAGCACCACGCATGAAACTCACCGGACCCGAGGCCGTGCCCCCGCCCTTGAGCTTCTCGGCCGAGGAACGAATGCGGGAAAGATTGACGCCAGAACCGGAGCCTCCCTTGAAGATCTTGCCCTCGTCCACGTACCAGTTCAGGATGGAATCCATCGTGTCGTCGACGGAGAGGATGAAACAGGCAGATGCCTGTTGAGGCACCCCGTCGACTCCGATGTTGAACCACACCGGCGAGTTGAAGGCCGCCCGCTGGTCGATGATCAGGTACTTCAGCTCGGAGCGGAAGGACTCGGCCTCGTCCTCGTCGGCGAAATAGCCGTCGTCGAGACCCCATTCAGTTATCGCGTCCACGACGCGGTCGGCGACCTGCCTGAGGGAATGCTCACGCGCAGAGCTTCCCATCGTCCCGCGCAAGTACTTCTGAGCCAGGATGTTCGTGGCGTTCACCGACCACGCCGCCGGCACCTCGACGCCGGCCTGTTCGAACGCGACCTCGCCGGTCTTCCAGTGGCTGATCCTCGCATCGCGATGGGTCCACTCGACCAGATCGTAGGGGTCGCAGCCCGGTGTGGTGAAGAAGCGTCGAAGTCCAATGTCTGTGTGTTCGGGTGCGATCGACATCGGTGAGAAGACTCCTGTGGGTGTGTGGGGATGGTCGTGGCTTGGACGGGTGTTCGGTTGTTCGATTTCGGTGGCGCCGGCGTTGTCTCGGTCACGGCGCCGCGGGTGAGAGGGCGTTCGTGTGTCGTTCGGCGAGCTACACTACCGTGCCTCGATACAAGAACGTAATTACAGCGGTGTCAAGTCCGAGTGGATCAGGCCGGTTCATGCGAAACAGGTCAAGGTTCGTCGTACCAACTCGTTGGTGTGTACTGCCAAGACTCGCCCAGGAGGCCCCCAAATCTGCCCCCATCCTCCGTTACTCACGAACCGGCCTGACCGGCACGTGCACAACCTACGCATCGACCCATGTGGATCAAAAGTGGACGAGCATGGGAATTCGAGTCATTTATCCACAAACGGCCGGCGGCTCCGACAGTGGGTGGTCAACGATCCACGCACCGACGCAATCCCTCGCTCCGGTAACCTCTAGGTCCGTGGTGCGCCCTCTGATTCCGGACCCTGAGGTGATCGAGTTGGACGTCACCAGTGTCCTGGGTGCACAGATCCGGAGCGCACCGCCGGGGCGGCCCTACGTTCTCACGAACATGGTGAGCTCTGCCGACGGCGGCATCAGCGTGGAGGGCCTCTCGGGAGGGCTCGGCGGGCCCAGCGACCGCCTCGTGTTCGATGCGCTTCGTTCGGTCGCAGATGTTGTGCTCGCCGGTGCCACCACCGTTCGACAGGAGCGGTACCGACCCCCCACCTCTTCTGAGAGGGTAGAGGTGTTACGTCGTCGACGAGGTCAACACGACCGCCCGGCGCTGGCCGTCGTGACGGCCCATGGGCGTTTCGATCCGAACCTTCCGATGTTCGGCAAGGAGGGTTTTGCACCCATCATTCTCTGCGGATCGGATGCTGACGACGAGGCCCTGGCCCGCGTGGCCGATCGCGCCGAGATCGTTCGGCTGCCCACACCTCGCGTCAGCCCGTCGTCAGCGCTGGCAGCGCTACACGACCGCGGCTTCGGCATCGTGTTGCTGGAAGGAGGGCCGAACATGAACGGCCAGTTCCTGACCGACGACCTGGTCGACGAGTGGAACCTGACGATCGCACCCCAGCTGCTTGCCGGATCGGCCCTGCGACCGGCGATCGCTCCGATCGAGATCAACCGTCGGTTCGTTCCCACTCACGTGTGGGCCGGCGACGATCTGTTGTTCGCCCAATGGCGACGACCCCCAGCGCGGAACGACTAGGAACTTGCGGCTCACCGGGATCGATCCGGCGCCGATGGAAGGTCGTGAGGAATCGGGTTCTGATGGCGGCGATAGGGCTGCTCGCGCTCGCGCCGACCCAGGCCCTGGCCGGCGAACCGGAGAGCCCCGGTCCCGAGTCGAACAACCGTGGACTTCGCGACGGTCTGGTCACCACCACCTTGGACCAGCTGATCACCGACCCCCGCCTCATCAGCACCGACGTCCTCCGTGGACTGGCGGCAGACCCGGTCCTCGTGGGCGCCAGCGGTGCAGAGCTCGAGCGTGTCGCCGGCGAGTTGGAGTCCGCTCGGCTGCGGGCCTCGCGGGCTGGTGAGGAGATCGGAGTCCGTACCGCAACGGTGGACAACGCCCGCAAGAATGTCGAGTGGGCGCAGATGGCCGTCGAATCGGCCCGCATCAGAACCGCCACGGCCCAGAGCAACCTGTCACGGTTCGGCGTCGAAGCGTTCATCGGCGGAACCGACCAACCGGATCTCGCCGGGGTTCTGGCGACCCCGGATGATCCCACCTCGACGGTTGCGACTCGATCCCTGCGCACAACGCTTCTGGTCGCTTCGGCGGGAGACCGACTCGCCGAACGGCTGTCCGCCCGCGCACGTCAGGAGAACGAACGTCGGGTGGAACTGACCGGGGTACAACAGCGGCTCGTCCGGGAGAGAGGCCTGCTGGACGCCGCCAAGGAGGAGTACGACAGTCAAACCGAGCTGGTCACCCGACTCACACCTCAGCACACACGAGCCCAACGAAGGTTCGAAGAGGAGCTGGCGCTTCGCCCACTTCCCTCGACAACCGACTTGACGGTGATCGCGATCGACGCGTATCACAACGCGAGTTCGATTGCGGGCCAGCGATGGCCGGACTGCCGAATCACATGGCACCAGCTGGCAGGGATTGGACGGGTGGAGAGCTTCCACGGACAGTTCGGGGCCAGCTCGCTCGATCGCGGGGCCAACGCCTCGCCCGTAATTCTGGGCCCTCAGCTCAACGGCGAACGCTGGCTCGCCATCGAGGACACCGACGAGGGACGACTTGATGCCGATCTCGAATGGGATCGTGCGGTGGGTCCAATGCAGTTCATCCCATCGAGCTGGGCGGTCTACGGCGCCGACGGCAACGGCGACGGCCGCAAGGACCCCAACAACCTCTATGACGCCGCCCTGGCCGCAGCGGACCACCTCTGCGGCATCGAGCTGGACCAGACCAGCCGGTTCCAACGGGCACTGCTGGGCTACAACCGAAGTGCCCGCTACGGATCCGATGTGATGGCGTTCAGCCGCAACTATGCCGAACTCGCGGACATCGCCCCGCCCTGGGAGACCTCAGGGTTCTGAGAGTTCGGTGGCCGCTCGTTCGAAGTCGGCAAGATCCTCGAAGTGCTTGTAGACGCTGGCAAACCGCATCGCCGAGACCGCATCGAGATCCTTGAGAGAACCCAACACCATTTCACCGACAGCTTGGGTCGTGATGGATTCGGTGGTGCTGCGGGCGGCATTCTCGACGGCAGAGACAATGTCGGCCACCTGTTGAGCGGTGATCGGGCGACCTTTGACGGCCAGTGCGATTCCACTGGTCACTTTGGCTGCGGAGAGAGGTTCGCGACGACCATCTCGCTTCCGTACGGTCAGCGGCACCTCCTCGGCGCGCTCGAACGTCGTGAACCGGTAACCGCACTCGGCACACGCCCGCCGCCGCCTGATGGAGGCGCCGTCCTCAGCCACCCGTGAGTCGATCACCCGCGTGTCTCGAGCTCCACATTGGCGACAGTGCACGCCAACAGCGTACGCCACCAGCCTGCCCTCAGATGAAGCGTCAGGGATTTGCGAGCAGAGCAGGAACGATCAAGCGCTGGCCGGCCTGGATCGAGAATCCGCCGTTGCGATCGGCGAGCATCTGCACGACCTGGCGACGGTCGAGGTGGGGTACGAACTCAGCGGCGATCGCCCACAGGGTATCGCCGGGTTGGACGGTGAGGACCGCATCACCGGGCCCTACCGGCGCGACCTCCGTGCGGGCCGCCTGCTGGACCGCCGACCATGACGCCCCGGTCGGGGACCCTTGCAGCGGCCGGGCCACGCTGATCACCAGCACGGCCACGACGACCGCAGCGCCGACCACAGCAGCGATCTCGGCTCTGGATCGAGGGGCTGTGAGACGGTCGGCCCCGGGACAGACCCGCACGCCATCGCTGGGCACGACGTGCAGATGCTGTTCCCGGGGCCGTGCCGGGGTGGGGGCCTCGATGATGTCGGCCCCGGGGACCGGGCGCCGGTAGATCGGATCGGAGATGAGAAGTGCAACCATGGGACAATCCTCCTCTGGGGGTGTGACAGAGTCGGCGGCCACACACGCGACCGTCGCAGCGAACGTTCGTTCTGGACCGTAGACCGAACATACGTTCTCCACAACCCCGTCGGGACACAAAATCGAACAAACGTGCGCCTCGCCGTGCCATACTGGACATATGTCGGCATCAACGCATCAGCTCACCAATCGCCAGCGGGCCATCCTCGAGTTCATCGAAGCGTTCATGGAGGACAACGGATACCCACCGTCGGTTCGCGAAATCGGCAAATACGTCGGGATGCGATCCTCATCCACGGTGCACACGCACCTCAACAATCTGCAGGAGAAGGGATTCCTCACCAGGGATCCCGCCACACCGCGGGGCCTGAGAGTCAACTGGGACTCCGTCACCGGGGCGGTCGATGTCGAACGGAGGCCGATGCGTCACGTGCCCCTGGTCGGGGAGGTGGCGGCCGGAACCGACGTGCTGGCCGCTCAGAACATCGAGGAGAGCCTGCCGGTACCGGCCGACTTCACCGGCGAAGGTGATCTCTTCATGGTCCGAGTGAAAGGCGACTCGATGATCGACGCCGGAATTCTCCACGGCGACTTCGTCATCGCCAACGTGCAGAGCACAGCCGAAACGGGCGACGTGGTGGTGGCCGGCATTCCCGGCGACGAGGCGACGATCAAGACATTCAGTGTCGATCCCGACACCAACCAGCTCGTGCTGCTCCCGTCGAACTCGGACCTCGAGCCGATGCGATACGAACCCGACGAGATCCACATCTTCGGTCGGGTCGTGACCGTCCTGCGCAAGCTCTGAAGCCGCCCGAGCCGTGGCGGCGTCGACGTCGCGGTCGAGCGTTCACCCCGGTGATTGTGCCTTCCGCCACAAATTGGTAGCCTCTGGGTCAGTCGGGAGGGGGATGTCCGACTCACGAACCGGAACCGAAAGGTTCCGGTTCGTTCGGTTGGCGGTCCTATCCTGTGGCCGGTGACCGATCTCCTGGCCAAGACCGCCGAGTTCGTCGATATCCATTCGGTCAGCTTTGCCGAGGCGGAATTCGTCAACCGCCTCGAGGCTGATCTGCGAGGTCTGGACCATCTCGAGGTCGTCCGCATCGGCGACAACCTCGTCGCTCGCACGCACCTCGGGAGAGCCCACCGCCTCGTCCTGGCCGGCCACACCGACACCGTCCCGATCAACGGCAACGGCACCGCCCGAATACAGGGGGACACCCTCTACGGCGTGGGATCGGCCGACATGAAAGGGGGCCTGGCCGTCTTCCACGAGATAGCGCATGCCGTCCCGGACCCGACCGTCGACCTGTCGTTCGTTTTCTACGCCAGGGAGGAGCTGCCGATGCACCACAGCGGACTCGGTGAGCTCATCACCCAACGCCCCGAACTCGTCGTCGGCGACTGCGCCATCCTGGGCGAACCGACCGACGGCCACGTCGAAGCCGGCTGTCAGGGATCGATGAGGTTCAGGATCACCCTCCGCGGCGTGCGGGCCCACACCGCCCGGCCATGGATGGGGCGAAACGCCATTCACCGGGTGGCACCTCTGCTCCACGAGCTTGCCGATTACACCCCCCGCCGCCCGATCCTGGACGGATGCGAATTCATCGAATCGGTGCAGACCGTGGGTATCGAAGGCGGTCACGGCGTCAACGTGGTCCCCGATGAGGTCACCGTGACGGTCCATCACCGCTACGCTCCCGACCGGTCCGGAGACGACGCAAGAACCCTGTTCCTCTCGATGATCGAACCCCACCTCGAACCTGACGAGGACTCGATCGTGATGATCGATTCGGCTCCGGCCTGCCCGCCCTCACTCGACCATCCTCTCCTCGGCACCCTCGCCCAGGGCCGGGGCAAGGCGGCCAAACTCGGTTGGACCGATGTCGCCCGGTTTGCCCAGCTCGGCATTCCCGCCACGAACTTCGGCGCCGGAGACCCGACCGTGGCACACACTCCGGGTGAACACCTGCATCGGGACAGCATCGAACGCACGTACGCCGCGGTCTACCAGCTGGTGACCATGTGAGGTTCAGATCGCGCCATGGCCCCGAAGGATTTCGTTCAGAGCGGCCTTGTCGTGGCGTTGGCCGGCGTCGATTCGTTTGATCACCAACACGCACGGAAGACCGAAGGAACCTCCATCGAACTCCCTGGTTCGTGTCGCAGACACCGCAACCACGTTGGCCGGCACCTCTCCCCTGCTGAGCTCCCTGCCGGTCCCGGCATCGATTACCGGTATCGAGCCGGTCAGGATCGCCCCCGCACCGAGAACCGACCCGCGCCGCACTCGAGCGCCCTCGGCGACGATGCAGCGGCTCCCGATAAGGCAATCGTCTTCGATGATGACCGGCTCGGCCTGTGGTGGCTCCAGCACCCCGCCGATTCCCACACCGCCGGAGAGATGAACGTTGGCCCCGATCTGGGCACAGGAACCGACCGTCGCCCAGGTATCGACCATCGAGTTCTCACCGACATAGGCACCGATGTTCACATAGCTGGGCATCATCACCACACCAGGCGCCTGATAGCTGCCCCACCGGGCCGAGGCACCGGGCACGACCCGCACGCCGCGCTCCATGTAGTCGGTCTTGAGCGGGATCTTGTCGGCGTACTCGAACGGGCCGACTTCGATCGTCCGCATCTCGGTGAGCTTGAACAACAACAGCACGGCGAGCTTCAGCCACTGGTTGACGACGACGAACCCGTCCCGGTTGACCTCGGCGACCCGCACCTGTCCCCTATCGAGAAGATCGATCGCCTCGCTGACCGCTGCCATCGCCTCGGCGCTCTGGGGGCCGAGGGTGTCGCGCACCTCCCAAAGGGCCTCGATCGTTGACTGGAGTTCGCTGGTGCTCACGAGGATGAAGCCTAGTGGTCCACCCCGTTTGCTACCTTCGCTCACCATGATCCACCGTCGCGGCCCAAGGATCCCGTATCTGATCGTTGCGTGCGTGAGCCTGACCCTGATACTCAGCACGCCGGCCGTGGCCGTATCGGCGGGGTCGGCTCTCACACCGGGGCCGGTCGAGGGACGCTTTCCCACCGTCGAACGATTCGTCGACCAGGCCTATCTGGACGTGTTCGGCCGGCCCGCCGACCCCGCCGGACTTGTCTACTGGACCGGTCGGATCGAGGCGGGTGCGAGCAGCGCGGCGCTGTACCAGGAGTTGGTGGCCTCTCCGGAGTTCGCCGGCACGGTGGCGCCGATCGTACGGCTCTACCTCAGCGTCCTGAACCGCCAGCCCGACCTGGCCGGGCTTCGGTACTGGATCGAGCGCCGCCGACAGGGTGCCTCGACCCAGGACATCGCCCGCGTCTTCCTCGAAGGCAACGAGTTCGCTTCGCTCTCCGACGCTCGCAGCGACACCGAGATCGTCGAGGCCGTCTACGCCCGCGTACTGGGCCGCGAACCAGACGCTGCCGGCCTCGCCTACTGGACCGGCCGAATCGAGAACGGATCGCTCTCGGTGCCACGTTTCGTTGCCGCGGTGAGCGAATCGATCGAACACCGCCGGCGGCGCCACCCCGAGGTCGTGGTGACGACGGTCTACCTCGGCCTGCTCCAGAGGTTGCCCGATCCCGCCGGCGCAACCTACTGGACCGAACGGATCCGCAACGGCGCATCGCTCAAAACCATGATCGCTCCCGTGATCGCAGGAGCCGAGTACCGCAATCGGTTCCCTGCTGCACCAGCGATCTCGATCAGCGAAGTGGCGAGCGGTCTCACCATCCCGTGGGATGTGGCCCCGCTACCCGATGGCCGGCTGTTGGTCAGCGAGCGAAGCGGACGCCTGCTGATCGTCGACTCAGGGACGACGACCACGGTGTCCGCCGACCTGTCCGACCTCTTCGCATCGGGCGAAACCGGCCTCATGGGTCTGGCGCTCGACCCCGACTTCGCCTCCAACGGTCGTTTCTACACCTGCCAGGGCCATGCGTCGCCTCGGGAGATCCAGGTGATCGCGTGGACGCTCGACTCCAGCGCACCGTCGGCCACCCGGGTTCGGGATCCGCTGGTGGCGCAGCTCCCGATCGTCTCGGGCCGTCACGGCGGTTGTCAGCTCGAGATCGCCGCCGACGGTAGGTTGATCATCGGCACTGGTGACGCCGCCGTGGGCTCGCACCCCCAGGACCTCCGGAGCCTCGGGGGTAAGACCCTTCGGGTCGATCGTTCGACGGGGGCTGCCCCGGCCGACAACCCCTTTGCCGATTCGACGAACGTGGCGACGAGGAGGATTCTCAGCTACGGCCACCGCAACGTCCAGGGCATCGCCATCCATCCGAGGACCGGCGATGTCTGGAGCGTGGAACACGGTCCCGACCGTGACGACGAGGTGAACCGGATCGTTGCGGGCGGGAACTACGGCTGGAATCCGGTGCCCGGCTACAACGAGCGGGTGCCGATGACCGACGATGCGGAGTTCCCCGGGGCGATCGAGGCGGCATGGGCCACCGGCGCTCCGACGCTGGCTCTTTCGGGGGCAACCTTCTTGAGCGATCCGGCGTGGGGATCATGGCGCGACGGCCTGGCGGTCACCGCGTTGAAGAATCGGAGCCTCCGGCTGCTGTTCTTCACCGACGACGGCGAGTACCGGGGTCAACATGTGGTGATCGGCGGCGACTACGGCCGCTTACGGGCGGCGGCCCAAGGCCCCGATGGTTCGCTGTATGTCACGACCAGCAACGGTGCCGGCAGCGACACGATCCTCCGGGTTCGGCCCCTGGACCGATGATCAGAAGTCCCGGACGAGGGCGATTCTCACATGATCCGATGCTGCCGCGCCGTAGAACTCGCCAGGGCTGGTGACGATCCCCAGCAGCTGCGCCAGTGACTCAGCGAATCCCCAGGCGTCGCCTGCGGGGGCGGGGACCCACAGGTAGAAGCCACCCTGCGGCATAGGCACCTCGATGCCGACCCGCTCGCAGAGAAGACTCCGCATCGTCTCCAACCGTTCCCAGTAGCGCTGACGCTGTCCGGCGACATGGGCGGTGTCGTCGAATGCTGCGACCGCGGCCGCCTGCGAAGGACCGGGCGTCATGAACCCGCCGTGTTTGCGGACCTCGCCGAGATACTCCAGTAGGTCAGGGTCACCGGCGTAGAAGCCGGCACGGACCCCGGCCAGGTTCGAACGTTTCGACAGCGAATGCACCGCGACCACCCCGG
>JAHEJO010000212.1 GCA_024638805.1 Acidimicrobiales bacterium | reverse complement strand
CCAATGCATACTTCCCCGCCGACACCGTCACCACCGCACCCCGCAACACCCGACCCAAGACATGTGTGGTAACCGGAAGGCGCCCGGGAATGGTGACCTCGGCCCCGTGAAGGATCACGCCATATGGGTGATGTAGGAACGGGCCGATCACGCCGAGCGGAACGGCCGGATCCAGCAAGACCAGGTCGACACCCAGCCGGTCGGCCAGTGCGTCGATCCGCCGAGGCAACCAGGGATAGGGAACAAGAACCGGTTCGGGTGACCGTTCGATCCAATACGCCTGGGCGGCGTCGAAGGCAACGTCGCCGGCATACGGGGTGCAATACACCGCGGTGCTTTCTGGCGGCAGGCGTCGCCAGAGTTCCCACAGATAGTTCTGGATGCCACCGACCTTGGGCGGATAGTCGTTTGTGACCAGCAGATGTTTCACACTCGCTCCTGGAGCCGTTGTTGGGCCCAACGAGCATGCTCACCGAGCTGGGGATCGGGCTCGTGCGCATAGCGGTCCAAGAGAGCGCCAACCGCCCTGTCGGTGGGATCGGCGGTATTGCCCAGAACCACCAGTGCGGTTCGTCGGATCACATTGGGGTTTCGATCAGCGATGTACCAGCGGCCGAGCCGGTCGAGGATTTCGGTGTCCGTTGCGTTGAGCACCCACATCAGGTCCACCTCGGTTTCGCTGTCGGGTTCGGCCGTTGGGGCAGCGGTGAACTTGGCGGGCGGGCAAACGTCCTGGCAGTCGTCGCAGCCGTAGAGACGATCGCCCAGTGCGGCCCGGAACTCGACCGGAATTGGATCTGGACCTTGCACCAGCCACGCGAGGCATCGCCGGGCGTCCACCATCCCCGGCGCCACGATGGCGTCGGTCGGGCAACCATCGAGACAGCGCCGACACGAGCCGCATCCGTCCTCCACTGGCACTTCGTTGGGAACCAGCGGCGCATCGGTGACGACGCATCCCAATACGACCCAACTCCCAACCTCGGGCACCAGCAGGTTGGAGTTCTTGCCATACCATCCCAGCCCGGCTCGCCACGCGACATTTCGATCGACGATGGCATTGTCGTCAGCCTTGATGACCGCCCGATAACCAGCATTCCGCAACACCACACCTACCTCGCCGAGGGCGGTGCGGAGGGCTCCGTAGTGATCCACCCAGGAATAGCGGGCCACTCGACCGGCGTTTGGCAGCTTCGATTCGGGGTACAGCCGGCGATAGTCGAGAGCCCCGGCAACGACCGTCTGCACACTCGGGAGACTCGAGCGTGGATCGCTGCTCCGGTTCGGATTCCGGTAGGTGAAGGCCATCGACCCGGACAGACCCGCATCCTTGCGTAGATGAAGTGCCGTCCGAGCCGGCTCCAGGATCTCATTGGTCGTGACCCCCACCGCAACCAGCCCAGCCGCACGACCAGCGGACAACACTTCTGTGGTGAGCGCTGGGTCGGCAAGGACCTGATCAGACATCGTTCAACACCAAGCCAGGGACCCGCACGGGGTTCAGCTCCTCAGATCGAAACAGATCTTGATCGCCCCGCGTCGCCCGGCGTTGACCGCATGGTCGAGGGCGTCGTCGTATCGGCTCAGCGGGTAGGTCTCACTCACCAACCGCTCGAGTTTGGCCGAGCCCACCAGATCAGTCGCCAGTTTGAACGTTCGGGCGGTGGACCCATCGGCCAAGGTTTCGGTGCCGTAGGTATAAGCCCCGACCAACTCGGTCTCCCGATGCCAAAGTGCGGTGAGATCCACCGACTCGGTGCCCGGCATTCCGATCAGCACCACCCTGCCACGGGGACGGGTGATCCCGATCGCCTGATTGATCGTGCCAGCCGAACCGATGGCGTCGATCGTCACGTCGGCACCACCGCTCAAGTCATCGCCGATGGCAAAGCTGCTGGTTGCCCGGCGCACCGCCCTGGTGAGTTCGCTCGGGTCAACAACCGTTGTAGCTCCCAGCGCACTGGCCAAGTCCTTCTGCTCGGGGTACTTGGCGCCTACAACGATGTCACCGGCCTCGGTGTACTTGCGGAGCGCAGCCACCGTGACCAAACCCATGGTGCCTGCGCCGATCACCGCCACGGTTGCGCCCGGTTGCACCTGGGCCCGGAATGCGCCGTGCACCCCGACTGCGGTGGGCTCGATCATCACCGCGGCCTCGTCGCTCAGCCGGTCCGGGACCTTCCGGATCTGACTCTTGTGAGCCACGAACTCGGTGGACCAACCACCGCCGGTCGACGCGCAGTAACCGATCTGAATACCGGGCTTGATGTGCCCGCAGACGATGTGGCGGTAGTCGTCGCCGTCGCCAGGAGCAGCCCCCTTGAAGGGCGGGTCGAACCCTCGAGCCTCGTGGCCGAGCACTGGCTCGATCACCACTCGGTTGCCCTTCTCATCGAGGCCGATCACTTCGTGACCGAGCACGAACGGGAAGGACACCCACGGACCAAAATATCGAGCCGAGCGGCCTTCCACGGTGGCCAAGTCGCTACCGCAGATCCCGGTGAGCAGGGTCTGGATACGTTGCCAGCCATCCCCAGGGAGCTCAGGCGGCTTGGTCTCCACCATTTTCAGTGGGGAACGCTTGGCTGCGCTGCCGGG
>JAHEJO010000114.1 GCA_024638805.1 Acidimicrobiales bacterium | reverse complement strand
GGTGTGGACCCTATGCGGCGACACCGCGGGCGTCGGCATAGTGTTCGACGAACCATCGGTAGGTTTCGGTGAGCCCTTGATGCAGCTCGATGCTGTGTTTCCAGCCGAGGCCGTGGAGCTTGGCGACGTCCAGGACCTTGCGGGGCGTACCATCGGGTTTGGATGCGTCCCATGTGAGTCGGGCCTCGGGATAGACGATCTCACCGATGAGTTCGGCGAGATCCTTGATGCTCTGATCGACGCCGGTCCCCACATTGACGTGCTGAAGGCCGTCGTAGCGTTCGAGGAGAAACACGCAGGCGTCGGCGAGGTCATCGACGTGAAGGAACTCCCGCATCGCCGCTCCGGTACCCCAGATCTCCACCGTCGGGGAGCCGTTCGCTTTGGCCTCGTGGAACTTGCGCATCAGCGCCGGGATCACATGCGAGGCCTGGAGGTCGAAGTTGTCGTTGGGGCCATAGAGATTGGTCGGCATCGCCGAGACGAAGTTGTCGCCGTACTGACGTTGGTAGGTCTCGCACATCTTGATGCCGGCGATCTTGGCCAATGCGTACCCTTCGTTCGTGGGCTCGAGCGGACCGCTCAGCAGCTGATCCTCCGTGATCGGCTGGCGGGCGTGACGTGGGTAAATGCAGCTCGATCCGAGGTACAGAAGCTTCTCCACGCCGACCCGGTGAGCCGCGTGGACCACCGTTGCGTGGATCATGAGATTGTCGTAGAGGAACTCGGCCGGGTACGAGTTGTTGGCATGAATGCCGCCAACTTTTCCAGCCGCCAGGATGACCTGCTCGGGCCGGTTGTCCGCCATCCACTGCTCGACCTCGCCCTGGTGGCGAAGGTCAACCTCGTCACGGGTTGCGGTCAAAACGTTGTGAAAACCACTCTGGTCCAGACGGCGAAGGAGCGCCGACCCCACAAGTCCACCGTGCCCAGCCACGAAGATCTTGGAATCAGGTGTGAGAACCATGAAAAGAACCGTAGCCGTGCCAGCCCCTAGGCTCCTGTGTCGAACGGTCGACCCGCACGGGTAAACCTGCCCTGGCCCCAATCGAAGGAGAATCATGACGCCACCCACCTCGATCACGCCCGAGGTTTCCGACACCCCTGGATCGGAGGTCACGCTCGTGACCGGTGCCACCGGGTTTCTGGGCCGTCATCTACTCGCCGCGCTGAAAGGCGGTCTGGAAGGTCTGCCGACGCCGGACACGTCAACCCGACGTTCGATCCACATCATCACGACTCAGACCGACTCCACCTTCGAGGGCGTCGAGAACGAGGCGATCGGCACCCACCGGGTCGACCTTCGCGATCGCGATGCGGTGACCCAAGTCATCGATGAGCTGAGACCAAGCGAACTGTTCCACCTCGCCTGGTTCAACGGAGAATCCGCCAATCGATACGATGACCCGGCCAACTACGACTGGGTGGGGATAACCGAGCACCTCGTCGACTGCTTCGCCCGGGCCGGCGGCCGTCGCGCGGTGCTGACCGGCAGCTGCATAGAATACGGATCCGACGGAGGCGTGCTGTCCGAATCCAGCCCCGCGAGGCCCGACACCGTCTACGGGCGCTGCAAACTCGACGCTGGGCTTCGCGCCCTGGAGGTCGCCGAGCGCCATGACCACCTGACCGTCACCGTGGCGCGGGTCTTCTTCGTGCTCGGACGTTTCGAAGAACCCAACCGACTCGTTCCTTACATCGTCCGGCAGCTCCTGAATGGCCATACCGCAGAGTTGTCGGCGGGCACCCAACGGCGCGATTACGTCCACGCCTGGGATGTCGCGCTCGGCTTGATCGCCCTGGCCGACGTCGGTCTACCCGGGTACGTCAACATCGGCATGGGGACGTCGATCTCGGTCCGCGAGCTGTCCCAGATGATCGGGGAGACCCTGGGCCGGTCCGATCTTCTCTGGTTCGGTGCCCGACCCGGTGGGCAGGATCGGGCCTCGGAAATCACCGCCGATATCGGACGCATCACCTCGTCGACGAACTGGAAGCCCCGGCTCGACCTCGCATCGGCGGCGGCCGATGTGGTGACGTGGTGGACGGCCCAACTGGGCACCTCCACCGAACCGCCGCGCTGATCAACACATTCCCTCTGGGGTTCAGAGCTGAATGCAGTCGGCGCCGAAGAGGACCCTGAGGTCCCCGATGAGGCCGTTGGTCGTGTCGACGGTGTAGGTGTCGCTCAGTCGGATCAGCTGGGCTCCACCCAGGTCGATCACCACCCGGGTGGCACCGGGATGTTCGGCGATGCAGGCCTTGAGGTCGGCGACCGCGACGTCGGAGAGTTGGTCGGGCCGGACCGAAACGGTCAACGGTTTGTCGCGGGCCAGCGCCTCGGCATCGATGACCTCAACCTGGGAAACCATGAGTTTGGGGTCCTCGTCCCTGCGACTGACCCGGCCGCGAAGGATGACGATGCGATCGTCTTCGAGCAGATGGCCGTAGTCGGCGAAGGTTCTCGGGAACACCATCGTCTCGATGCTCGAGGCCAGGTCCTCGAGCACGAGAACCGCCATCAGTTCACCCTTCCTGGTCCATTTCTTCTGGAGCACCGACACGACCCCACCCACCGCCACCACCGAGCCCTCTTCGAGTTCTCGCATGTCACCGATCGTGGTGGATGCTCGAGCGTGCAAGGCATGTTCGACCCCCATCAGGGGATGGTCGCTCACGTAGAGCCCGAGCATCTCCTTCTCGAACTTCAACCGAGCGGACTTGTCGAAGGTCTCGTCCTCGGCGATCGGTGGGCGATCGTCGTAGGCGCCGGCACCATCTTCGATTGCGCCAAACAGGGTCATCACCCCCATGTCCTGTTCGCGCCGGAACTTGACCGTCTTGTTGATGATGTCCTCGTACACCAGCAGGAGCCCTTTGCGCGGGTGGCCGAGTGCGTCGAAGGCACCCGCCTTGATCAGCGATTCGATCGCCCGTCTGTTCAGCACGCCCAGATCGACACGATCGCAGAAGTCGGTGAACGAACCGAACGGCCCCCTGTCGGCGCGTTCCTGGAGGATCATCTGCACGATGCCCTCACCCACGTTGCGTACCGCCGAGAGCCCGAAGGTGATCGCATTCAGCTTACGACCATTGCGCTCGACACCGTCGGGATTGTCGAGCGAACCGAAGTTCAGATCCGATCGGTTCACGTCGGGCACGAGCACGCTGATCCCCAGCTGTCGGCACTCGTTCAGGTACACCGCCGCCTTTTCGAGATCGCTCTTGACCGACGTCAGGAGGCAGGCGAGATACTCCACCGGGTAGTTGGCCTTCAGGTAGGCGGTCTGATAACTGACCAGTCCGTAGCCATACGAATGGCTCTTGTTGAATGCGTAGTCAGCGAACGCTTCGATGACACCGAACTTGTCGATTCCGAACGTCTCGCCGTACCCCTGGGCGATACAGCCCGTGACGAACTTCTCCTTCTCCTTGGCCATGAGCGAACGTTTTTTCTTGCCGGCCGCTTTGCGGAGGTTGTCCGCTTCGGCCAGCGTGTATCCGGCGAACTTCTGACCGATCCGCATCATCTGTTCCTGATAGATCATCAGGCCGTACGTGTCGCCGAGGATCTCCTCTTCGTCGGCATGGTCGTACGCGATCTCCTGACGACGGTTCTTGCGGTCGGCGTAGTCGTTGTGCATGTTGTGGGCCATCGGCCCGGGGCGGTACAACGCCATCAAAGCGGCAACGTCTTCGAACTCGGTGGGGCCCATCCGCCGGATCAACGCCCGCATCTGCGGGGATTCGAGCTGGAACACGCCGATGGTCGATCCTCGCTTGAGCATCTCGAACGTGACCGGGTCATCGAGTCCCACGGCGTCGATGTCGACGTCGACACCGTGCACCTTCTCCACGAGCTCCAGAGTGTCGGTGATGACATCGAGGTTGCGCAAGCCGAGGAAATCCATCTTCAGCAGACCCAATCGCTCGACGCCGTGCATCTCGTATTGGGTGACAACCGGCGCTTCCTCGAGCGGGAGGTTCTTGTCCGGTTTGCGCTGGATCGGGACGTACTCGGTCAGCGGGTCCTTCGTGATGACGACGGCGGCGGCGTGGATGCCGTCGGAGCGGCGGAGACCCTCAAGCCCTCGCGCCACAGCCACCACCGCAGCGACGTCCTCGTCGGTCGCCACCATGTCTCGCAGTTCCTTGGCCATCTTGAACCCGTCGGCGTAGCGTTCGGACTCTTCGAGGCAGTACTTCAACGGTGTGTCCCGCCCCATCACCAGCGGCGGCATCACCTTGGCGACGCGGTCGCCCACCGCGTACGGATAGCCGAGCACGCGGGCGGCATCGCGGACCGCAGCGCGAGCCTTTATCTGGGAGAAGGTGACGATCTGGGCAACGTGGTCGCGTCCGTATCGCTCGGCGCAGTAGCGAATCATCTCGTCGCGGTAGCGGGAGTCGAAGTCCATGTCGATGTCGGGCATGGAGATCCGGGAGGGGTTCAGGAACCGCTCGAACAGCAGGTCGTACTCGATGGGATCGAGATCGGTGATCCGGAGGCAGTAGGCCACCGCACATCCGGCTGCCGATCCCCGGCCGGGTCCCACCCGTATGTTCGCCTTGCGGGCGTGGGCGATGAGATCCCAGGTGATCAGGAAGTAGGAACTGAATCCCATGTTCTTGATCACGTCGAGTTCGAAGGCGAGCCGCTCGACGATGTGGTCGGGCAAGGGCTCACCCCAACGCTCGTGAGCTCCCTGCATCGTCAGTTGCCGGAGGTAGTCGTCGGCTCCGTCGAATTGGTCCGGTATGGGGAATTCGGGCAACAGCGGTTTGCCGAACTCGATCTCGACGTTGGCCCGCTCGGCGATCCACAGCGTGTTGTCACATGCTTCGGGTACCTCGGCCCACTCTCGACGCATCTCGGCGGCGGTCTTGAGATAATGCTGATCGCCGTGGAACTTGAAGCGATCCGGGTCGCTGATCAACGATCCGGTCTGTACGCACAGCAGGGCATCGTGGGCGGTGTGATCGTCCTGCTCGGTGTAGTGCGAATCATTGGTCACGATGATCGGGGCGTTGATCGTTCGAGCGATCTCGATCAATTGAGGGTTTGTCCGGCGTTGCTCGGCGATGCCGTGATCCTGGAGCTCGACGAACATGTTGTCCCGGCCGAAGATGTCCTGAAGCCGACTCGCCTTGTCCAGTGCGGCCTTCTCGTTGCCGTTCAGCAGCGATTGCAGCACCTGGCCACCGAGGCAGCCGGTGGAGACGATCACACCTTCGGCGTGGTCGCTGAGCACGTCCCAATCGACCCGCGGTTTGTAGTAGTACCCCTCCATGAACGCTCGAGATGCGAGCTGGATGAGGTTCTTGTAGCCGGTGTTGTTCTCGGCCAGAGCGGTCAGGTGGTAGTAGAGCTTCTTGCCACCATCGGTACTACCGCCCGAATCGTCCATCCGTCCCCGTCGGCTCGGGCGTTCGTGACGGGACTCCTCGGCTTGGTACAGCTCGCAACCGATGATCGGTTTGACGCCCCGATCCTGGCACACCTTGTAGAAGTCGAGCACGCCATACATGTTCCCGTGGTCGGTGATTCCCAGTGCCGGCATGCCGTCGGCCGCAGCCTTGGCCACCAGTTCGTCAAGGCGGGACGCCCCGTCGAGCATCGAGAACTCGGTGTGTACATGGAGATGGGTGAACGACGATCCCACTGGGCCCCTTCCGCACAACGCAGGGTACCCAAACTACTCCGGTGTTGTTTGCACCGACAACCTCGACCCGCAGCCCGGCTAGAGATAGGTGCCGGTCTGGGGTGGGCCTGAGCCGGAGCTGCGGGGCAGTGCGTTCTGGTGCATCTGCTCGAGCTGGGCCCGGGCAGCCATCTGCTGGGCGAACAGCGTCGCCTGGATCCCGTGGAAGAGACCTTCGAGCCAACCGACCAGTTGTGCCTGAGCCACCCGCAATTCCGAGTCGGACGGCACCTCGCTGTCGGAGAATGGAAGGGCGAGCGAGTTGAGCTCGTCGGTCAGATCGGGGGACAACGCTCGGCCCAGCTCCGACACCGACGTTTCGTAGATGTCCCTCAGGCGATTCCTGCCGGCGTCGTCCATCGAGGTTGTCCTGACCTCTTCGAGCAACTGTTTGATCATCGAGCCGATGCGCATGACCTTGGCCGGCTCGGAGATCGAGTTGCGGGACTCGCCCGACCCGTCCTCACCGTCGCCCGAAGCTCGATCGACGACATCAGGGGTTTCGGCCAGAACTTCCTCGCTCTCGGAGGATTCGGCTGTTGGCTCGTTCATGTCACGGATCGTAGCGAGGGTGGCCGCCGGTCGCGATCGAGACCACTCCGAGCCGCTCTAAGCCTCGGCCAGCAGGAGCGGAACGAGCATCTCTGCAGAGGTCAACGAACCGTGCCGCCCGATGAGCTCGAACGGACCGCTGTCGGCCGGATCGAAGAACGAGATCGGCTCGAACGGGCACAATGCGACGTCGCCCAGGCGCGCCTCGACACCGTCGCGAAGAACCGGCCCGAACCACCTCTCGTCGATCGTCCGTTCACGGCTGCGCACCCACGCCCGGTCTCCGTAATGGTGTTCGGCCTCCCGAACCAGGGCATCGACGTTGCCCGGATCGCAGTGCAACCACCGGAACCGGCCCTCTCCCGACAGGCCGGTCACGAGGGCCTCGACATCGGGATGGAGATGCACGGTGTTGTCACCGCAGTCCACCTGCCCATGGTCGGCGGTCACGACGACCTCGGTCCCCGTCGGTACCGCGTCGAGGATCTCGGCCACCAGCCGATCGGCGAACGCCACCTCGGCGTCGAAGACCGTGCCGAATCCGTACTCGTGGGAGACCTTGTCCACACCGTCGTAGTAGGCGTAGACGAACGGCTCCCCCTCCCTGAGCAGTCGAGCGGTCTCGTGCACCAGAGTGGCGGTGGTCCGGTACCCGACGAGGTGGGCTCCGCGCAGGTGGGCGGTACTGAAACCCGAGCGGCGGAAGTCGGCTCTGGAGACGAGCGGGACATCACAACCCTGGAACGGGTCGTAGGGCTGGAGGACGTCGGCGGGCATCTGCCGACGTGCGTCGGGGGTCTCCGCCGACCCCCATCTGAGCGTGTTCAGGACCTCGCCGCCGACCATCATGCGGTAGCCGATCACGCCATGCTCGCCCGGGGTGAGGCTGGTCGTGAGCGACGTGAGCGCCGTGGCGGTGGTCGAGGGGGCGACGGTGGTGATCGGACCTCCGGTCATGCGGTGCAGAGTGGGAGTCATCGATTGTCGATCCTGGAGTTGCTCCCAGCCGAGACCGTCGAGCACGAGGAGCACCCGTTTGTCGGCCCCCCCGATGTGGGCCGGTAGCCGACCCGTGCCTTTTCGCTGTGGCAGGAAGTAGGGCATCACATCGGTGATGCAACCCTCCCCAAAAGCGGGCAACGTGGGATCGGGTGCGGTGGTCACTAACGGTGAAGGATACGCACGTCTCCCGCGCAAATGGCTCACCGACACTCAGATGCAGCGGTAGCGTCGCCAAGTGAGAGTCTCGACCCGTCGATGGACCGATCACCCTGGGAGATTTCGGCGAACCCCACGACAAAGGCGCGTGCAACCACGAAGGGCAGTATGTCCCTCTCGCTGCGTGGCGCCACGTTGGTGACCACATGCGCCAGATGCTTGAGCGTTACACGCTCGATGACATCGCTCTCGCCGCAAGGGGCGCCCGCTGGCCCGGCGCCGTCCAGCGGACCCACCGGCCGTCGCACCCGCCGCTGAGCCGGGGCGGCAAGGTCATAGGCCCCTTCTCACCAGGGATCGGAATGGTACGGTGAGGCGGTGAGTGGCGTGACCTTCCTGCGGCCGTTGGGCTACCCGCCACCACCCAGTATCCGCAAACCGCGTACGGCGCTGGTGCTCGGGGCCGGCGGTCGGGCCGGGCTGGCCCACCACGCCGGGGCACTCCATGCGCTGACCGCATCCGGGGCGCTGGTCATCGACGAGATCGACGTAGTGATCGGCACGTCGGCCGGGGCGATCGTCGGCGCCCAGCTCAGGACCGGCGTGTCACCCCAACACCTCTACGAAATCGCCATCGACCGCTCCAAGGCCGGCGAACGAAATCGCGGTGACGACTTCTTCGCCCCAGCCTGGGACTCGGCGTTTTCCCTGGCGCAGCGATCGGTCGGTTCGGCCTGGGTGCTCGGTCGATCCCTCCTGCGTTTTCCGCTGCCGCCGATGCCCCGTGCCCTCCGCTCGATGTTCCCGGGGGGTTTGATGCAGCTGTCGCGGTTCGCGGACCTCGACGCCCATCTTCCCCGCCAATGGCCGAACCGTCATTTGTGGCTCGTGGCGATCGACATTCACACGGGTCGGCGGGTCGTCCTGCGCAAGGACGGTCCAATCGGCGCCAACCTCCAGCAAGCCGCATTGGCGTCGGCTGCGGTGCCCGGCATCTACCAGCCGATCCGGCTTCAGGGCCGCACCCTGGTGGACGGAGGTGTGCATTCCAACACCAACCTCGACCTGCTGTTCGGCAAGAAGATCGATCATGTGACCGTGATCGCCCCCCTCGGGCTGTCGGCGCCCAGTCTCGTACCTCCTCCGCTGTTCGCTATTCGCCAGTTCGTACACACCAATCTCACCCGAATGGTCGCCCAGCTCCGCGCCGAAGGCTCCACGGTCGCCGTCCTCGAACCCTCCGCCGATCTGTCGAGAATCCAGGGTGTCAACACCCTTGCGATCGGCACATCGAGGCAGATCGCCGAGGCGGCCTACGCTGAGACGATCGATCGGCTCAGCGATCTCGTACGGGACACCGAGACGCAGGAGCATCGATCCAGCGTGGCCTGATGGAGCTCGAATCGGCGATCCGACGAAGGCGAATGGTGCGATCGTTCCGGCCCGATCCGGTCGACGACACACTCATCGACGAGCTGCTGGACCTGTCACGTCGGGCGCCGTCGGCGGGCAACACCTCAGCGGTCGAGTTCGTCGTGCTGTCGACACCCGAGGCGGTGCGGGGGTACTGGGACATCACACTGCCCCCTGCTCGCCGCGCCGAGTTCAGCTTCCCCGGCTTGCTGGACGCTCCGGTCTTGGTGATCCTGTTGACCCGACCTGACGCCTACACCCGCAGGTACGCCGAGAGCGACAAGACCCACACCTCCCTCGGGCGATCCCCGGCCGGCTGGACCGTCCCCTACTGGTGGGTGGACTCGGGCGCGGTGGCCCAGAATCTACTCCTGCTCGTTCAGCCCCACGGTCTCGGGGCATGCATGTTCGGACTCTTCGAGCACGAACCAGCGGTACTGGATGCCTTTGCCGTGCCCGGCGATCGCAGGGCGGTTGCAACCGTGGCGCTCGGCTACCCGAGCGTACATCCGGGCCGACCCGGGCGATCTGCGGATCGACGCCGGCCCGACCTGGCCGAGATCATCCACCGGCAGCGCTGGTCCGTAGCGCGACGAGAACGGCCTGGAGGTCCTCGGGCAGCGGGGACGTGAACTCCATCCACCGACCCGTGACCGGGTGTTCGAACCCCAGCCGTCGGGCGTGCAGGAACGGGCGCTGACACGCCGTGACGATGGTCGAGGCCGACAGGGCCGTGCCGTATCGATCGTCTCCTACCAGCGGATGGCCGATGGCGTCGGCGTGCACGCGGATCTGGTGTGTCCTGCCGGTG
>JAHEJO010000211.1 GCA_024638805.1 Acidimicrobiales bacterium | reverse complement strand
ATGGCCGCCACCGAGGCTCCGGCCGCAAATGGCAGGAGGAAGAAGGTTCCGGTGATGACAGCTTCCCCGATGCCGAACCCGGCTGCCGCGACCAGCCACAGAATGGCCATCAGCGTCGAGGATTCCATTGACTCAAGGATAGTGCACACCGGTCCGGGCATGCGGTGTCGCACCCTATCCTTGGGCCCGTGGCTCGATTGATGTGCATCCACGCCCATCCCGACGACGAGGCGTCGAAGGGGGCGCCCACGATCGCCAAATACGTCGCCGAGGGTCACGAGGCGAGCCTGGTGTGCGCAACCGGCGGTGAAGAAGGCGACATCCTGAACCCGGCGATGGACCATGACGAGATCCGGCGAAACCTGCACGAGGTCCGAGCGGCAGAACTCGAGGCATCGGTCAAGGCCATCGGCTACCACGAGTGCGTCATGTTGGGTTACCGGGATTCGGGTATGCCCGACACCGATGGCAATCTGCACGATGGTTGTTTTGCTCGGGCTGAATTCGACGAGGCCGTTGGCCGCTTCGTGGCCGAGATCAGGCGATTCCGTCCCCACGTGATCATCACCTACGCCGACGATCAGCAGGGTTATCAGCATCCCGATCACCTGATGGTGCACGACATCTCGATGCCGGCGTTCGACCGTGCCGGTGATCCGGGCTGGTATCCCGATGCAGGAGACCCCTGGACTCCGCTCAAGCTCTACTACTCGATGTGGAGCCGGGCTCGCCTCACGGCATGGCAGGCGAAATACGTCGAGCTCGGACTGGAGAGCCCCTTTGACGAGCGGTGGTTCGAACGGCCCGACATGGACGGACGGATCTCCACCAGGATCGATATCGAGAACTACTACAGCGTTCGTTCGAAGGCCTTGTTGGCCCACAAGACTCAAATCGATCCGAACGAAAAGTTCTGGTTCGGACTGCCGGATGGCGATGCGGCGTCGGCCTACCCCTACGAGGACTACATCCTGGCGCTGTCCCGAGTGCCTTCGGGACAGTACGAAGCCGATCTCTTCGACGGCATCGCCCAGGGGTCTCAGTTGTGGCGTTAGACGCTGCGTGGCTCGAGGGCGTGATCGCGGCGACCCGTGACCGGACGCCAACGGGTATGCACGGGAGCGCTGCGTTGATCGTGAACAAGGAGACGGTCATCACGATCGAGGTCAACGACGGGAAAGTGGTTGGCGAGGCGACCGGAGCGCCCGGTTGCGACATCGTCTTGAGCGCAGATCAGGTCAGCGCGCTCGTTGCGGGTTCAGCCGACCTCTCCGGCGCCTACATGCGGGGTGATCTCAAACCCACCGGTTCGACGGCGTCGATCCTCGCCACGCTGAACGCGCTCGATTCGCTGGAATGAGGTTTCTCATCGGACCGGTATTGCTGGCGTCAGTCGATCCGAGACCTTCGAGGGTCACGATGACGAGCCGCGCATCGGGCCGGCGGCCCAACCGATCCAACAGTGTCGTCACGAGGTGAATCCATGCGTGTCACCGACTCAGGACAGCGGCTGATCAGGACCGTCGCAGACCCCCCACAGACCCACACCAGCGGTGCGGGCGTCATTTCGCACACCTACGAACCGATTCCGGTAGGTGATGTTCGGCTCGAAGAACATGGTGTCGGCGAAACCGTTGGCGATCAACCACTCGTTGACAAACACGTCGTCGTTCGACCGGTAGACATACAACAACAACCGCCCAAATCGATCTCGGGCGTCGACATCGCGCTGGATGCGAACCTCTGAACCGACCGGCAGCAGACCCGTGAGTGCGTCGGACGCCTCGGGGCCATAGCACTGCACAGGTGTGTCGCGGCTCACCGATTCGGGAGCGTCGATCCCGATCAACCTCACCCTCTCCTCGCGTCCGTCGATGACGACATCGACGGTGTCGCCATCCACCACGTACGTGATGATGGCGATCTCCGCTCCGGTGCGGGTGGGGATGTCGACCGGATCGCCTGTGGATCCGGCATAGGCGATCCCAGCGACTATGGCCAGACCTGCCAGGACGGCGAGGACGGGGAGAACCTTCACGCCGCCATTCTGCTGGCATCCTTGGTGGCTTCCCCGGTGGGTATCGGGACGACCATCGGGACAGATTCGGCCCGCTTGGCCTCGAGGATCGCACGGGTGACGGCCAGGCCGGCGCGCCCGATCCGACGGGTCTCTTCGCTCAGCTCCCACGGATAGGGGTCTCGGGAACCAGAGGTGTCGAGGCGGAGGTAGGTCTGCTGCATGGAATCATCATGAACAAAGGGTGTGACACTGTTGGCTTCACAACCCCTCGACGCCCTGCCCCCGGACGGCGAGCTGGGCGGTGAAGTCGTGTTGGGGAGTGTTCGAGCAACGCCGGGGTGGCGTCGATGCGGGCCCGCCCGGGTCGCTGGTCACATTGGTTGTCAAGGTGCTGTGTGTCGCACTTCGCAGACCCATGTGGGTGGGTGGGCTGGATTGGTGGGACTGGGGTGGTGGGACCCGGGAGGGTCTGACCGTGTTATCGGGGTGAGGTGGTTCGTCGACGCTCTCGCTGCTCCCGCCGTCGTTCGGCGAGATGACGGGAAGGGGGCGGGACCGTTCTCCAGACGGTGCCGTCACCTCGGGATACGCGCAC
>JAHEJO010000210.1 GCA_024638805.1 Acidimicrobiales bacterium | reverse complement strand
CTGACCGAAGCCGGGTCGGAGATCGTGGTCGAGAAAACCGGCGGCGCGGTGGAGCACTTCAACCGCTTTGCGGATGAAGGCCGCGACGTCGCCGCGGCGTTGCACCTGACCTGTTGAAGATTCCGGTTTCTCATCCCGAGCGAGCGATGCGAGCCGAGCGATCTGTGGAGAAGGGGTGCGCACTCTCACCCCACAGATTCCTCCACTCGCTCACGTCGTTCGCTCGGTCGGAATGACAGGAAGGCGATGGGCGCACCGTAGACGCGGCGTTTCACCTGAGCTGTTGAGGTTCTTGTCATCCCGAGCGAGCTCAGCGAGTAGAGGGATCTGTGTGGGAGGCGGCGTGATCGGCTTGCCTACATCCACCCACAGATTCCTCCATTCGCTCACTTCGTTCGCTCGGTCGGAATGACAGGAAGGCGACAGGCTCGATGTTGCCGCCGCCCGGTACCTGACGTGTTGACCGGGATTCAGCGAGCAAGGGCGGCATAGATGCCGCCCCTACAAGTTCTGGCCTTGGGTCTTGTATGTGTAGGGGCGGGACCTGTCCCGCCCTTGTCGCGTCAGGCTAGTCCAGATACTTCGCCATCTCTTCCTTGAGCAGGCGCTGGTGGTCGGCCTCGGAGGCCCGCAGGCCTTCGAAGAGGTCGGCGATCTGATCGTCAGCCGCATACTCGATCGCGCTGGCGTAGAAATCGTGAGCTCGAACTTCCGAGTCCATCGCTACATCGAAGGCCTGACGCAAGGTGATGTCGTTCGGCACGGCGTCGAAATCAGGTGCCTCGACACCCCACGAAACCTTCTCGGCGTGGCTCGACGCCTTGCCCGCGAAGAGTTCTTCCCGCAGCGCGACGACCTGGTCGTGGTGGCGCCTTTCGCGCACCGACATGCGCCGGAAGAAGTCCGACACGTCCGGCTTGTGGTCGCCGATCCAGTCAGCGAGCTGCTCGTAGTAGTACGCACCCTCGTCCTCGATGGCGATCGCCATGTCGAGTGCGTCGTTCGCCCTGAGCTTCGAAAAATCAACTTGGATGGTCATTGCAGCCTCCGCATCGGGCCGCTCGCACGGCAGCGCCGATCGACGGCGACTGTGCCTCGACGACGGGCCAATGTCAAGACCATTTCCCGGTGTCCAGCATGTGCACACATCAGCGTTGGGCTCTGGTACGATACCGGCAACAACTCTGTGCGCATATTCGATCGTTGATCGAAACGGGTGGAGGAGGAGTGATCATGTACAGAAACACCGTCATTCTGGTGATCGGTCTGGTTCTGGTGTGCGCGGCGCCCGCGATTGCACAGAGCCCGTACATCTACGGCATTCACGACCACGATCCCAACCCGCAGGAGTATCTCAACCGGATCGAGGCCGGCGGCGCGACCGGTTGGGTGACGGCGACGGTCGCGATCGGCGCCAACCCCAACGATCACGGCGGTGGTGATTTTTCGTTTCTGGCCAATCGCGGCCACACGGTGATCGTTCGCCTGAACTACGGCTATTGCCCGAACGGCACCATTCCCGAGCCCGCACGGTACGACGATTTCGCGCAGCGAGCGGCGAACTACGTTGCGAATTCGAATGGCGCCAGTATCTGGGTGATCGGCAACGAAACCAACCTCGCGGGTGAGTGGCCGCTGCAGAACGGTTATCTGTCGTACGTCTCTCCGCAGGACTATGCGACGCTGTTCCGCAAGGTCTACAACGCGATCAAGGCGGTGCGGCCTGACCACCAGGTCGTGTCACAAGCGCTGGCCCCGTTTGCCGGCCCCTACAACCCGGGCAGCACCTGCGGTTACTCGCACGACGGCAACCCGCTGAACTGGGTGCAGTACATGAACCAGATGCTGACCGCCATCAGAGCGACCGGCGGGCTCGACGGCATCGCGGTCCACATCAACTCCCGTGGTTATTCCTACACCGACATCCACAGCGGGCAAAAAGTCTCGGCCGGTGGACAGGACCTTTACTTCAGCTTCTACGTCTACAAGGACTGGGTCGACCACGGGATCCCGGCGGATCTCTACCATCTTCCGATCTACGCGACCGAGAGCAACGGCATCCACTACTGGTCCGGCAATCACCCCGAGGATCCCGGCTCGCACTACGAGGCCGGGTGGATGCAGGAGATCTACGCCGAGATCGATCGCTACAACTCGACCGCGGCTGCGACCGGCAAACCGATCTACCGCTGCGTCAACATGTACCGTTGGTGCGGCTGGTGTGACGGCTGGAACATCGACAGCAGTCCTTACGAGGGCCAGATCCTGACCGATCTCGAGCAAGCGGTGGCCGCCGGTTACACCTGGCCGAACGGAACCGAACCGCCGCCTCCGCCGCCACCCCCCGGGCCGTCCGGCGACAACCTCGCCCGCGAGGCGGTGGCGTGGTCGGCCAGCAGCTCCTACAACGGCGACTACGGCGGCGACAAGGCCTACGACGGGTTGGTGACTGCGGCCAGCAAGTGGACGAGCGACGGTTCGAGCGCGACCTCATGGTTGGCCCTCGATCTCGGGGCGGAGGCCGAGGTCAATGGCTTCATCGTCCGCCACGCTGGGGATGCCGGCGAGGAGCAGCACTACAACACCGAGGCCTTCCGTCTCGAGGCAGGGAACTCGCTCGACGGACCGTGGACG
>JAHEJO010000011.1 GCA_024638805.1 Acidimicrobiales bacterium | reverse complement strand
TTCGTCCGTCGATGAGAACCGCTCTCGAGCTGCTGCCGCGGCTTGGTTTCCATATCGCCTGCCTGACCAACAACGTGGCGGGTTTGGAGTCCCGGCGCGCTGACATCGCATCTGCGATGTCGTTGTTCGAGAGGATCTACGAGTCCTCGAAGATCGGCTTTCGCAAACCCGAAGTCGCCTATTACGATGCCGTACTAGCCGATCTGGGGATCGAACCGAACGAGGCGGTCTTTCTGGACGACCTCGGCGTGAATCTCAAGCCGGCAAGGCAGATGGGAATGACGACGATCAAGGTCAGCTCCGAGCGCCAGGCCCTGTGTGACCTGGCCGCCGTCCTGGGTGAACCATCGATCACCGCCGAGTCGCTCCTCGACGACGCAACGGAGTGCTAGCGGCGATCGGCGCAGGCCTATACCGCCACGCTGGGATCGTTCGGCGATACGACACTCGACGGATGTCCCTGAATCCGCCGACACGACCATCTGTCAGGTCGTAGAAAGCGGGTCGTTCGGGTAGTGCGACGAGCGGATGGACGTGATGTTGTGGGCACACGTCACCTGCAGGTCCGCCCCCATGTCGTCGATGGTGATCGCCGTGCCCCCACGCCCTCAGGCTCCGCGGTCGACCGTGTTTCCGTTGGGCGAGCGTTCCCATGTCGAGCCGGTTGCGAGGGCGACGCACTTGTAGGCGCCGTCGTAGATTCCGATCTGCTTGTTCTTCACGATCGAATCACAGAACAGCTCCAGAAGATCCGTCTCACAGGTGATCAAGTCGATCGCCTGCAACGTGCGTGGAATCGTCCGCGTCTCGATCGTCCCGTCTCCGAGCTCGGCGCTGCGAATCGCACCCCACGCCTCGTGTGCGCCCACCCGAGCATTGAAGATCTTCGGGATCGGGTAGAACGCCAACTCGGACGGCTTGGTGATCAACACGTCGCTGACTCGCATCAGGTAGTTCGTGGTGTAGACGCCATGGAAGGTGTTGTCGAACAAGAAGACGTGCAGCCCCCGTGTCTCCCCATCCCGGATGTCGTCAGCAAACCCACGAGCGTCGTCCCACGTGAGATGGGTGTGCACCGATGACGCTGCCGATCCGAGCTCGGCTCGTAGCCAGTCCCAGTTGTCAGCGTGATCGCCGAGGTTGACGAACAACGTGAGCTCGTCGCGCTCGATCATCGGCTGGCAATGGTCGATGATCGCCTTGAAGAGTTCGCGTTGGGCTCCAGCGCCGCCCATCGTCAGCACGAAGCGACGCGGCTCGCCCTTTCGCATACGGTCCATTCGAGCCGCACAATCGACCTCGATGTTCTCCACCAACTCATGGTCGACGTGATGGCCGACGTACTCGATCGCGTCTGCCGGTGTCGGATTCAGGATCTTGTCGTCCTCGTCGAACTGATTCATGATCCGGAATCCGTAGTAACCCGACGGCGACTGGACGGCGTGGGTTGCGCCCTCGGTCAGCTGGAACGCCATCGGCCAGTTGTCGAACATCATGTCGACGACGTTCGTCATTCCCCCGGCGACGGCCCCCATGCAGTTCCACATGTGGGCGGTGAGGATCGGCATGTCGGAGGGCATGGCGCGGTGCAGATTGGCAAACAATTCGCTCTTGCGGTAGTCGCGCGCGTTGGCTTTGAGGAACCGCCACGGCCAGCCCATCGCCTGATTGTTCAGCAGCCAGTTCAAGCCCGGGAGTGTCTTGTCACCCGACGTCACCGATTCCCAGACGTACTTGTCGAACAGAGCGCTGCGCTGTGACACCCGGGAATACTTGCTGTAATTGGTGTTCCACCAGTTGATCGCATCCTGGGTGATGCCAGGGATCGCGAGCAGATCGAGCCAGTAGGGCGTGCGTCCCATCGCTCGCGCCGCAGAGGCTCCGGCCATGGCGATTCGGTAGTGGCCGTACCCCATGCGGATCGTCGAGATCACGACGCCGGCGTCGCGATCGATCGGATCCCCTTCGGAGTCACGCCGAATATCCCGAATTCCGAGCACGTCGCCGAGCTGAGCGTTGTCGTGGACGCTCAGCTCGTAACGCTCGTTCGGGTCGTAGTCGAACTGCTTGCGGAACATCTCCTGCCACTCGAGCGCCTTGCGATCCTGTGCCGCGGTGATCGTGTTCCCGTAGAGGGAGAAGCGTTGGGTGTCCATGAGGTCTCCTTGTGGGGGTCAGCCGCGTTGACGGGACCGAGTAGCGACGCCGCCAGGGATGACCTGAGTGCAGTATTCCCCAGCGGAAGCAATATTGCATGCGGGTCACTTCCCAAGGGCCCGTTCTCAGGCGATGCTGGAGAACGAGTGGAACCGGTGTGAGCAACGACGAGGGTGTGAACGATGGCAGATGACCGACGAGAGACGGTGATCGAGCGGGCCGAGGCGGTGATGATGCCGACCTACGCCCCGCTCGACATCCTGCCGGTGAAGGCGGAGGGGTCGTGGATCACCGACGACGCAGGACGGCGCTATCTCGATTTCGGCAGCGGGATTGCGGTGAGCGCTCTCGGCCACGGGCATCCGGCGGTGCTCGACGCACTTCGTCGGCAGTCCGAACTGATCTGGCACCTGTCCAACGTGTTCACCAACGAGCCGGCGTTGTCACTGGCCCGACGGTTGACAGAACTGACCTTCGCCGATCGAGTCTTCTTCGCCAACTCCGGTGCCGAAGCGAACGAGGCGGCGCTCAAGCTCGCCCGTCGACATGCCCACGATCGCCACGGACCGGACAAACACAAGATCGTGGCGCTCAACGAGGCGTTTCACGGGCGCACGTTGTTCACCGTGTCGGTCGGCGGCAAGCCGTCTTACTCGGCGGGATTCGGTCCTGCGATCGAGGGCATCACCCACGTGGAACGCGAGGACATCGAGGAGCTACGGAGCGAAATGGACGCGTCGGTCTGCGCGGTGATCCTCGAGCCGGTAATGGGAGAAGGCGGTGTGCGCGCGCTGTCCCGGGAGTATCTGCAGGCCGCCCGCGATCTGTGCGACGAGGCCGATGCGCTGTTGATCTTCGACGAAGTGCAGATCGGGGTCGGGCGATCGGGAACACTGTTCGCCTACGAGCAATACGAGGTCGTACCCGACATTCTCACCTCGGCCAAGGGCTTGGGAGGCGGCTTTCCGATCGGGGCCATGCTGGCGACCGAGGAGGTCGCCAGGAGCCTGGCCCTCGGAACCCACGGTACGACCTACGGCGGCAACCCTCTGGCCTGCGCGGTGGCGGGAGCGGTGCTCGACGAGGTGAGCCGTCCGCAACTTCTGGCCAACGTTCGGGCGAGAAGCGAGCAGTTGTTCGCCGGGCTGCACGAGATCGCTCCGCCCGGCATGTTCGCCGATGTACGCGGACTGGGGCTGCTCATCGGGCTGGAGCTGTCCGGCGCGTTCGCCGGTCGAGCAAAGGAGCTACAAATCGCTGCACTCGGCCAAGGGCTTATCGTGCTCGTCGCCGGCACCGATGTCCTACGGATCGCGCCGCCGCTGAACCTCTCGGCGGCCGATGCTGATGCCGGGCTGTCGAAAATGGCATGGGTGTGTGCTGATGTCGTCGACCGGGAGGGTCACCCGTGCTGAACCCGACCGGCTCCGATCTCCTGACCGATGTGCGCAACCGGGTCGCCTCCGAACTGGATCGACACGTCGGTCTGATCACATCCCTGGCCGTGCTGAACAGTGGTTCAGTGCATCCGGAAGGGGTCGGTCGGGTTCAGAACGTACTCGCCGACGCGTTGAGGACGCTCGGCGCCGTGATGAGGCTGGAGTACCCGGACCCGATCGACACCGTGGACCATCACGGGACATCGAGGGCGGTGGGCATCGGGCCGCTCCTGCATGCGATCGTTCGTCCCGACGAGCCCCGGCGAGTGATGGTTGCCGGTCACGCGGACACCGTCTTCGGCCCGGACCACGGGTTTCAGGAGGTCCGACGGGACGGCGATCTGCTGCACGGCCCCGGTGTCGCCGACATGAAGGGTGGCCTCGTCGCTCTGCTGGCAGCACTCGAGGTGATCCTGGAACGAGACCTCGCCCCCGACCTCGGTATCGAAGTCGTGATCAGCGGTGATGAGGAGACCGGTTCGCCCAGCTCCATCCCGACGCTGAACGCGGTAGGCCGGCGGGCGTGCGCGGCACTGGTCGTCGAGCCTCGTATGGTCGGCGGCGGTGTTGCTCGCGCTCGAGCGGGCTCGGCCAATCTCACCTTCATGGTGACCGGTAGGTCCGCCCATGCCGGTCGTGCGCTCCAAGAAGGTCGCAACGCTGTGGGGGCCGCCGCCGATCTGGTCGGCCGGGTGAACAGCTGTTCCCCAGGATCGGTCGGTGTCAACATCGCTTCCCTCCACGGAGGGGATGCCTTCAACGCCGTGCCTGACCGGGCGACGGTGCGGATGAACCTCCGCTCCGCTTCGGTCGGCGATCTCGAGGATGCCGTCGACGGGGCCCGATCGCACGCGAACTCAGTCGCACAGGACCACGAGGTGCACATCGACGTGCGCGGCGGTATCCACCGACCGGCCAAACCCTGGAGCGAGGTCACGTCGCGGCTCGCCTCCCTGGTCGAGTCGGTCAGCACCGAGCTGGGTCAACCGCTCGACTTCATCGACACCGGTGGGGTGTGCGACGGGAACAATCTGGCCGCACTCGGTTTGGGTGTGATCGACACCCTCGGGGTTCAAGGGATGGGGATACACACCGACGCCGAAACGACGGACGTGTCGACATTCGCCGACTCGGTGGCGTTGCTGGTCGGCGTCATCGATCGAGTCGCAACCTCGCCCGGTATCCGACCGGGGGTCGGCTGATGCGGCGGGTCCGCTCGGCGACCGAAGAGGACGTCGACGCTCTCGCCGAGCTGGCCGAATCGATCGACGGAAACATGACCACGATGCCCCGCGACCGCGAGGGCATGAGCACCCGGCTACAGCGCGCCCTGACCAGCTTCGAACCCGATCGGGAACTCCGTGGTGACGAGCTGTACCTGTTCGTCCTCGAAGACGACGACGGTGAGATCATCGGTACGTCGGCCATCTACTCCAACGTCGGTCTCGACCGGCCCTTCTACTCCTACAAGATCTCCAAGATCACCAAATCGTCGCCGGAACTCGAGATGCGACTGGACACCGAGATCCTCAGTCCGGTCAACGACTACACCGGGGTCGCCGAGGTCGGTGGTCTGTACGTGCGTCCGGATCGACGCGGTCGGGGTCGAGGCTCGCTGATCTCGTTGAGCAGGTTCCTCTTCCTCGCAACCCACCGTGAGCGGTTCCCCGAGCAGGTCCTGGCCGAGATGCGTGGTTTCACCAACGACGAGGGCCGGTCACCGTTCTGGGATGCGGTGGGACGAAAGTTCTTCCAGCTCGAGTTGAGTGATGCCGATGTGCGCAGTGCAAAGGAGTACCGGTTCATTGCCGATCTCCTCCCTCGTTATCCGCTCTACGTCGACCTCCTCCCGACCGAGGCCCAGAACGTCATCGGGGTGCCGCATCCGGGTGCCGAGCCGGCCCTGGCGATGCTGAAACGCGAAGGTTTTCGGTTCCACGGCTACGTCGACATCTTCGATGCAGGTCCCACCATGGACGCTCACATCGACGACCTGCTCGCCGTGCGCGACGGTGTGACCGCGCCGATCGAGACACGATCGATGAGCCCCGAGGGGGCGCGGTCGATACTGGTCTGCGCCGGCCGCCTCGGTGAGTTCCGCACGATCGCTTCGAGCGGCCTGATCTCCGAGGACCGGATCGTCGTCGACGAGGCGGCGGCCGCCGCCCTGGACGTGGCGACAGGCGAGCTCGTCAGTGCCTATGGACCCCCGTCGGCGTCACCACCAACCTCGGCCTCAATCCGTTGACAATCCTCGAGTCACGCTCACCCACGGACGGGTCGGTCGTCTGGCGGGGCCCTGTCGCCACCGGCGCCGACATCGAACGAACCATGGCGCTCGCAGCCGGCGCAGCTCAGGCATGGGCGGGTCGACCCCGGAACGAACGGATCGAGGTGGTCGACCGCTTCGCCGCCCTCGTCGCTGGCCGCAGGGCCGAACTGGCCGAGCTGATCGCCGGCGAAGTCGGAAAGGCGCGGTGGGACGCCCTGTCGGAAGTGGATGCCATGATCGGCAAGGCCAAGCTGTCCGGCCGGGCATTCCATGAACGCACCGGGACCTCCTCATCACCGCTGGGCGGCACAACACTGGCCGTCTCCCATCGACCTCTCGGGGTCATGGTGGTTCTCGGGCCGTTCAACTTCCCCGGGCACCTGCCCAACGGGCACATCATGCCGGCTCTGCTCGCCGGCAACACGGTCGTTTTCAAACCGAGTGAGCACGCTGCCGCCGTCGGCGAGTGGATGGGGCGAGCCTGGCTCGAAGCGAGCGCCCCCGAGGGGGTCGTGCAGGTTCTGCAGGGCGCGGCCGGCGTCGCTCAGGACGTCATCGCCGACCGGAGGGTCGCCGGCGTCCTCTTCACTGGCGGTGTCGCAGCCGGTCGGGCCATCCACCGGTCACTGGCCGGCCGTCCCGAGGTGCTGTTGGCCTTGGAGCTCGGCGGTAACAACCCGATGATCGCGTGGGACCTCGACGACGACGAGGATCGATCGGTGGCGGCCAGGATCATCGTCCGCTCCGCGTTCGTCTCGGCTGGCCAGCGGTGCACGTGTGCCCGTCGACTGATCGTGCCCCGAACGCGGTCGGGAGCGGCCCTGGTCGATGAGGTGATCGATCTGACCGGGCGACTAAGGATCGGTGATCCACTCGCCGAACCCCAGCCCTTCCACGGCCCACTGATCTCGGCGGGCGCTGCAGCTGGGGTGCTGTCCAAACAGACACTGCTCGTCGACGGAGGCGCCGTGTCGCTCCTCGCTGCCCGCGCTCGGACCGATCTCGGCCCGGCGTTCCTGCAGCCGGGCCTGATCGACGTCACCGACGTCCCCGATCCTCCCGACGAGGAGATCTTCGGCCCGCTGCTTCAAGTCCACCGGGTCGCCGACCTCGATGGGGCCATCTCGGTCGCCAACTCCACCCGGTTCGGCCTGGCAGCGGCTGTTCTCTCGCCGCGCCAGCAGACCGGGCACCTGGCCCTGGACCGGCTGCGGGCGGGGATCGTCAATTGGAATCAGCCGACGGTCGGCGCATCCGGGTCAGCACCCTTCGGCGGGATCGGGTGGTCGGGCAACCACCGGCCGGCCGGTTTCTCCGCCGCTGACTACTGTGCCGATCCCGTCGCCAGCCTCGTCGCTGATCGCCTGCAGGATGTGGCCGAGTTGCACGGCGTGGACGGTGCTGAGGATGACTAGAGCACGCGAAACGAACTTCGACGGGCTGGTCGGGCCGACCCACAACTACGCCGGACTGTCGTTCGGGAATCTTGCATCGGGACGACATCGAGGACTTCCTTCGAGCCCTCGAGCGGCGGCCCTGCAGGGCATCGCCAAGATGCGGCTCCTCTCCACGCTCGACATACCACAGGCCGTGCTGCCGCCCCAGCCCCGCCCGTACGGTCCGGTGCTGGCGTCACTCGGCTTCGAAGGGCCATTGCCCGACGCGGTCAAACGCATGGCAGCCGACGCTCCGGAGCTGCTGGCCCTGGTTTACTCGGCGTCGGCGATGTGGGCCGCCAACGCAGCCACGGTTTCGCCGTCGGCCGACACCGGCGACGGTCGGGTCCATCTCTCGGTCGCCAACCTCGTATCGAACACTCACCGATCCATCGAGGCCTCTCGGACGGCGGCGGTCCTGCGCACGGTCTTCGCCGACCGCCGCTACTTCGCGGTTCACGATCCACTGCCCGCAACCCCAGCCTTCGGTGACGAGGGAGCTGCCAACCACATGCGGCTCACCGCCGCCCACGGCGAACCGGGAACCGAGGTGTTCGTCTACGGCTCGACCGCCGGTTCGGTCGCACCGGCGGGGTTCCCGCGACGCCAAACCCTTCTCGCCAGCCAGGCCGTCGCCCGGCGACACCAGCTGCGACCCGGTCGGGTCCGGTTCTGGCACCAGCAGGGGGCGTCGGTCGATGCCGGCGCTTTCCACAACGACGTGGTCGCCGTCGCCAACGAGAACGTGCTGTTGTATCACGCCGAGGCGTTTGCGACCGCGGACCTTGCCACCCTCGACGACATCGTTGCGATCGGCGTCGACGGTGCCCGGGTCTCGCTGGCGGATGCGGTCCAGAGCTATCTGTTCAATTCCCAGCTCGTCACCGTCGCCGAGGGCTCGATGGCGATTATCGCCCCGGTCGAGGTGCGGGAGAACGACGCTACGCGCCGCGAGGTCGACCGCATTCTCGCCGACCGCTCCAATCCGATCGACGCCGTCCACTTCGTGGATCTTCGTCAGAGTATGAGCAACGGTGGCGGACCGGCGTGTCTGCGGCTTCGGGTTGCGATGACCGACGACGAGATGGCAGCGCTCGGGGGTCGGGTGGTGCTCGATTCCTCGCTGTTCGACGAACTCGAACGTTGGGTCCAGCGCCACTACCGGACGGAGCTGACCCTGGAGGACCTCACCGATCCTCAGCTGGCGCTCGAGTCGCATGCGGCCCTCGCCGAGCTGTACGGACTCCTCGAGTTGGGCGAGGCGCCGGCCTGAGGTGGGCGGCAGCCGCCGCTGTCACAGATCGCCGAATGCTCGCTCCAGTAGCGACTCCTGCTCCTGCAGGTGGATGTTCCGGGAGCCGGTGGCGGGGCTGCCCGATTCGGTTCGACTGACGCGACGGATCGTGTGGGTTTCTCCGTGCGCTTCGTAGAGACGACCTTTCACCGAGTTCCAGGCCCCCATGTTCTCGGGCTCTTCCTGGAGCCACACGATCTCATGGGCATTGGGATACCGGGCTAGGGCTGCGGCAACGTCCGCGAAGGGCCACGGGTAGAGCTGCTCGACCCGGATGACGGCGGCCGGCGCCTCGATGCCGTCGCGCGCTTCCTCGGCTTCGGCCGCCACCTTGCCGGAGGCGAACACGACCCGGCTCACCGCGGCCGGATCGGCTGCCGGTACCGCCTCGAGAACCTCTTCGAAGGATCCCGACGTGATGTGATCGACCGGGCTGCGCGACCATTTTGCGCGAAGGCCCGACTTGGGAGTGAACACGACCAACGGCTTGTTGACCTCCCGCACGATCTGCCGGCGAAGGAGATGGAACAACTGAGCCGCCGTGGTGGCGTTGGCGATCTGGATGTTGTCCTCCGCACACAGCAGGAGGAAACGCTCGAGGCGGCCCGAGGAGTGCTCGGGACCTTGCCCCTCGAAGCCGTGGGGGAGGAGCATCACCAGCGGGGAGTGCTCGTTCCACTTGTCCTCGGCGGCGACGAGGAACTGATCGATGATGATCTGGGCGCCGTTGACGAAGTCGCCGAACTGGGCTTCCCAGATTGTCAGAACCTCGGGATTGGCGAGCGAGTAGCCGTACTCGAAACCGAGGCCGGCGTACTCCGACAGGGTCGAGTCGTAGACCCAGAACTTCGTCTTCCCCTTGCCGAGAGTGGCCAGCGGGGTGTGCTCATCACCGGTCTGGTAGTGGTTGAGGGTCGCATGCCGATGGGCGAACGTTCCCCGCCGGCTGTCCTGGCCGGTCAGCCGCACCGAGGTTCCCTCGACGACGAGCGATCCCATCGCAAAGGCCTCGCCGAGGGCCCAGTCGATCTGGCCCGAGGCCCACATCTTGTCCCGGGCGACGAACTGCCGGGCCAGCTTGGGATGGACCTCGAACCCGTCGGGGACCGAGGAAAGGGCGGCGTACACCGCATCGAGCGTGGCCCGATCCACCGACGTGTCCACATGGGGCAGCACCCCGACCGCCGGCGGTGACGGTTTGGCACGGATCCCCTCCGGAGGCGCGGACTCGCGGGTGTCCTCGAGCGCCATCTGCAGGAGCTGTTGGAAGTATTCGATCGCCTGCTCGGCCTCTTCGATACTGAGTTCGCCCCGGTCGATAAGGGACTGGGTGAAGATCGACCGGGCGCTGGGTCGGTCGGCGATCTTTCGATACATCACCGGCTGGGTGTAGCTGGGATCGTCGCCTTCGTTGTGACCGTGCCGTCGATAGCCGATCATGTCGATCACGACGTCCTTGTTGAACCGCTGACGATAGGCGAATGCGAGTTGGCCTACGCGGACACAGGCCTCGGGGTCGTCGGCGTTGACGTGCATGATCGGCGCCTGGACCATCTTGGCGACATCGGTGGAGTATTCAGATGATCGACTGTGGTGGGGTGCGGTCGTGTAGCCGAGCTGGTTGTTGATGATCAGGTGGATCGTGCCGCCGACCTTGAACCCCTTCACCTGGCTGAGGTTCAGTGTCTCGGCGACGACACCCTGTCCGGCGAATGCGGCGTCGCCGTGCAACATGATCGGCAGAATCGGGTAGTTGCCCGCCTCGCTCTGGTCCATGTACGCCCGGGACATCCCCTCGACGACCGGTCCCACCGCCTCGAGATGCGAGGGATTGGCCGCCAATTCGACCTCGACGGTGTGGCCCACTCGACTGGTGTGCGTCCCGGTGTAGCCGAGGTGGTACTTCACGTCACCCGAGCCCTGTATCGCCGTCTCGTCGACCGCCCCTTCGAACTCCTTGAACAGTTCGCGGTGCTCCTTCTTCATGATGTTGGTGAGCACGTTGAGACGACCGCGGTGGGCCATACCGATCACCGATCGCTCCACCCCACCGTCGGCGGCATCATTGAGGATCGCGTCGAGGATGGGAACGGCGCTCTCGGCGCCTTCGAGTCCGAAACGTTTCTGCCCCACATAACGCGCGGCCAGGAACTTCTCGAATGCCTCTGCAGTGCTCAGCCGTTCGAGCACATGGTGCAGGGTGTCCCGATCGAACCGGACCGCCGGCGTCTCGACCTGCTCCTGGATCCACCGCTTCTCGACCGGGTCGGCGATGTGCATGTATTCGATCCCGATCGTGCGGCAATACGCATCTCGGAGAACCCCGAGGATGTCGCCCAGCTTCATCTGCTTGGCTTCGCCGTCGATGGCTGCGTAGATGCCTTCGGTGCTGCCGGTCAGGAACCGACGATCGAGATCCCAGATCGTCAGGCCGTACGTCGCCGGGTCGAGTTCGGGATGGGTCTGTTTGGGACCGTCGGAGAGCGGATTCGTGTTGGCGATCAGATGACCGCGAACCCGGTACTGATTGATGAGCGTGTTGACGCCGTGCTGCTTCTCCTGGGCCAGGTCGGCCTCCTGGGATTCAGCGACGTTGTCCTTTCGCCACTGCACGGCCTCGTACGGCACCCGCATGCAGGTGAAAATGTCGGAGTAGAAGCCGTACTCGCCCATCATGAGCTCGTGTACCCGCTTGAGGAACACGCCCGATTCGGCGCCTTGGATGATCCGGTGGTCGTAGGTGCTCGAGACGGTCATGATCTTCGAGATGCCCAGATCGGCCAGGGTGATCGGATCGGCAGCCTGATACTCGGTGGGGAAGCCAATTCCCCCTAGTCCCACGATCGTGCCTTGGCCCGGCATGAGGCGAGGCACGCTCTGCACCGTACCGATGGTGCCCGGGTTGGTGATGGTGACGTTGGCGCCGGTCAGATCGTCGATGGTGAGCTTGTTGTTTCTCACCTTGCCGATCGCCACCTCGTAGGCGTCGAGGAACTCCCGGAATGACATGGTCTCGGCACCCTTGATCACCGGGACGATGAGTGAACGGGAACCGTCGGCCTTGGTCTGGTCGACGGCGATGCCGACGTTGATGGTCTCGTTCTTGATCACCCGCGGTGTTCGATCTGCCCCGAGGTGATAGCTGTACGCCATCGAGGGGACCTGTTCCTTGATCGCCAGCACGACCGCATAGCCGATCAGATGGGTGAAGCTGACCTTGCCGCCCCGGATCCTCTGCAAATGGTTGTTGAGGACCTTGCGGTTGATCTCGAGGAGCTTGGCGGGAACCTGGCGGAAACTCGTGGCCGTCGGAACACCGAGGCTGGCTTCCATGTTGGTCACGATCCGCGCCGCAACACCTCGCAGCGGTTCACCCGGTTCGGCTGACGCGACTTCGGGGTCGAGGGCCTTGGTTTGGGGTTGTGCGGTCGTTTGGGGTTTCGCGCTCGATGGCGCCGCTGCGCCGGTCTTCTCGGTCTCGGGTTGTGTGCCGTTCCCGGGCGGAGGAACCGGGATCGTCGGTTCGGTCCGCACTGGCGCATCGGTGGGCGCTTCGGTGATCGTGAGCGCGCCCGTCTCGATGAGGGTCGCGGTCGACTCGGCTTGCGCCCCGGCGAAGAGATCCCGCCAGTCCTGGTCCACGGACTTGGGATTGCCCTTGTAGTTCTGGGCGAGTTCCTCGACGAGCCAGGCGTTGGGGCCAAGCGAGGTCGGTTCTTGGTTTGAGGCCACGATCTCAGGCTAGTCCGGGGTCCACTATTGTTTGGAGTCTGTGTTGATCGGGACGTGGAACGTGAACTCGCTCAAGGCCCGCCTGCCGCGGGTCGAAGAATGGCTTTCCGATGTGCGACCCGACGTCGTGTGCCTGCAGGAGACCAAGCTCGCCGACAAGGACTTCCCGGCGTTGCTGTTCGCCGGCCTGGGCTACGAAGCAATCCACCACGGCGTCAATCAATGGAACGGAGTGGCCATCTTGTCACGAATGGGTGTCGATCGGCCGATCGACGGTTTCGCACCGGGCATCGAGCCCGATCCCGATGCGCGGCTCATCTCGGCAACCTGTGGAGGTGTCCGGGTCCACAGTGTCTACGTGCCCAACGGCCGCGAGGTCGGGCACGAGCACTTCCATTACAAGCTCTCCTGGCTCGACCGGTTGACCGCCCATCTCAACGACACCACGTCCCCGACCGACCACGTCGTCGTCGCCGGCGACTGGAACATCGCTCCTGATGACCGCGACGTCTGGGACCCCGTCAGGTTCGTCGACTCCACCCACGTGACACCGGAGGAGAGAGGCGCCCTCCAGAAGGTGATCGACTGGGGGCTGATCGATACCTTCCGTCAGCGCTACGACCAAGGGGGGCTGTTCAGCTACTACGACTACCAGGCCGGCCGATTCCACAAACGGGAGGGAATGCGCATCGACTTTCTCCTGGCGTCCGAACCGCTGGCTCGGACCAGCTTCCTCGACGTGGTGGACCGCAACGCACGCAAGGGGACCAAACCCAGCGATCACGCCCCCGTTCTCGCGGGTTATGCACTGGATCCGGCACATGCCTGACCTCGGTCTCGTTGGGTTCGCCGCCGACGTTGCCACCAGCGCCGAGGGACAGCGGGTCATCAACGTTCCTCATCACGAGCTCCTCGTGTTCTGGGTCGAGATCCTGGCCCTCTGGTCGGTGGCGAGGATTCTCGGCGCCGGTGCGCGCCGGATCGGGCTGCCGTCGGTCGTCGGTGAACTCAGCGCCGGGCTGGTGCTCGGCCCCTCGATCTTCGGTGCCGCCTGGTCGGACGGGTTCGACTGGTTTCTCCCCGGCGGCGAGGAGGCCCTGATCCAGAGTTCGCTGCTCCTCGGCGTCGGCTGGTTCAGCGCAGCGTTCCTCTTGATGGTGGCGGGTTTCGAAACCGATCTGAACCTGATCACGCGGCTGGGTCGGCCGGCCCTGCTCGTCACGGTCGGTTCGATCACCGTTCCCTTCATCGGTGGGTTGGCGGCGGGCTCGCAGATCCCTCGGATCCTGTGGGGAGATGACGCCGATCGGCTGACGTTCACGCTGTTCATCGCCTTGAGCGTTGCGGTGTCAGCACTGGCGGTCGTGGCCAAGGTGCTTGGCGATCTCGGGCTGATGCGTCGTGACGTGGGTCAGATCACCGTCGCCGCCGGGATGGCCAACGATCTGATCGGATGGATCATCCTCGGCGTGATCTCGGGGCTGGCCGTCTCGGGCAGCCTCTCCCTGGTCGACACGATCCTGACGGTCTTCGGACTGGTTGCCTTCCTCGCTGGCGCTCTCACGATCGGGCAGCGCGTGGTCGACGGTTCGCTCCGGGCGGTACGCCGTGAAGGCGCCAATCTGAGGGGTGCATTGACCGTGGCGCTCGCGGCGATGTTGATTTTCGGTGTCATCACCCAATGGCTCGGTGTCGAGGCGGTCCTCGGCTCGTTCGTGGCCGGTGTCGTCCTCGCCCGGTCGCGCTACCAACAGGCCGAGGCGGTCCACGTGATAGAAGACCTCACATCGGTCGTCTTCGCGCCGTTGTTCTTCGCCACCGCCGGGCTCCGCGTGGACCTCAGTCTTCTGCGAGGCGACGCACTCACCTGGACCCTGATCCTCCTCGGCGTCGCTCTCGGGTTGAAATTCGTCGGCGCCTACGCCGGCGCGTTGTTCGGTGGCCTGTCCCGGCGCGAGGGGATGATCCTCGGCGCCGGCCTCAACGCACGCGGTGCACTGGAGATCATCATCGCCACCGTGGCGTTGAGTCTCGGGGTGTTCAACCAGACCACGTTCACGATGATCGTGATCATTCCGCTGGTCACCTCCCTGATCGCCTCTGTCGGGGTCCGGGCGCTGGCCCACAACCTGGAGGGTTCGGTCGCCGAACGCGAGCGACTCAGCCGTGAGGAAGCGTTGGCCAAGAACCTCGTCGTTCGCGACGGACCCATTCTCATCCCGTCCGCCGGTTCGAAGAGTTCGATCGTCGCCGCCCAGGTCGTACACTTCGCCTGGCCCGAGTCCGCCGCGGTCACGGTGGTGGCCATCGACGATGCCGACGGGAACGAACCCAATCTCGAGCCGGTCACGAACACGATGTTCGACCGCCAGGTCGAGGTTCTCCGGGCCGCCGACTACGAGGCGGCGGAACGTCTGATCGCCGAGTCCAAGCTCGGCTACTCGGTAGCCGCGGTCGGCGTGGCCGACGCCGGCGTGGCCTCGCTGGCACGCCTCGCCGACGATCTCCTCAACGAGCTTCGTATTCCCATCGTCGTCGTCCGAAGAGCCCGCAACACCGGCAACCGCCTGCCCGGGGTTTTCGCTCGTGCGCTTGTCCCCGTCGTCGGGTCACGTTCGAGTCGAGCCGCTCTGGAACTGGCCGGGAACCTCTCGGCCAACCTCGGAACACAGTTGACGCTGAGCCATGTGATCTATCAGGATTCGGCGTTGGTCACGGTGGGCGCAGGTCTGGTCGAACGACTGCGCGATGCCACTGCGATCCACTCCCGGGACGCCGCGTCGAAGGTTCTGAGGACAGCATCGGACCAGGCGGTGGATCTGCGGGCCAGCTTCGAGACCGAGTTGCGATTCTCGGCCAGCGTCAGCGACGAAATCGTGCGTCACGCCGCCCAAGTGGACGCCGACCTGATCATCGTCGGCGCCGAACTGCGGCGCCTGGGCGACTCCTACCACCTCGGCCAGAACGTACAGGCGGTGTTGGACAACGCACCCCAGACCGTCGTGGTCGTGGTGCTCCCATCCAGTGAGTGAGCGCTCGCCGAACGGGATCCCCACCGCCGGGCCACTCCTGTTCGTCGCGGTGGCTGCGGTCGTGTCGCTCGTGGCTGGGGTTGCCGTCCTCGGAGGCGGTCTCGTCGGTGGGGACGAGGGCGAGCGGTCCGCGGGCGGGGATCGATTCGGATCGAACCGTGTCTTTCTGGTGTGCGGCGATGAGACCGATTCCCCCAGCGAAGTTCGCGGCTGCTCGATCGACATCTCGACCGGATCCTTCGAGGACTTCGGCAATAGCGTTCGGGCGCTGACGCGGCCGGTGCTCAGCCCTGACCGCTCGTTGATCGCCTACGCCGAACGTCAGGGCTCACAGGGAACCGTCGTCCTGCGCACACCGGATGGGCGTGCCGATCTCACCCTCGCTCTGCCGTCGTTCTCAGGCCCGCTCGATTGGAGTTCCGATGGCTCAGCTCTTCTTGTCGTCGACCGTTCGGCGGTGATCGTGGTCGACCTCGACCGATCACGGGTCACGGGTACGGCGGTGTTCACCCGCCTCGATCTGACGGCGGACCACGATGTGCTCGGAGCTGCCCGGTTCTCACCGGCCGGTACCGAAATCGTCGTGGCCACCAGGTCTTCCGACACCTCGACGATGGAGGACGTTTACAGGGTGGTCATGATCGATCGGGATTCCGGTGAGCGGACAACCCTCGAGACGGTTCGATCACCCGCTGACTCGGCACGATTCACCGGTACCTTCAGCGATCCCGCCTTCGATCCGAACGGCCGCGCGGTCGCCTGGGCCGAGGGAGTGACCGGCACGCTGTACGTGCACGACCTGACCACGGCTACCACCGAACAGCACCGGATCGCCGAACCGGCCTCTCTGATCACGGGGGTGTCGTGGTCGCCCAGCGGTCTCCTGGCGGTCGGGGTCGATGCGCGACTCCTCATCGTGGCGATCGGTCAGGGTGACGCAGAACTGACCGATCCGCTCCCCGACGGGTGGTCGGTGACAGCGGCACCGCCGGGGTGGTCTGCTGATGGTTCTCGTTTCGTGGTGGCGGCGCAGGCACCGGAGACGGCTGCGCTGCTCGATCTCGTCCTGGTGGATCTCACGCAGGGATCCATTCGGTTGCTCACCGACGAACGTGTGCCACCGCTGCCCCTTACCGTGTTCCCCGGTTTCCCCGTGTGGGAGGCCTGAGCAGGGTCCGGCTCGTCATCCGCCGTCGCAGCGGTCGGTGGGTCACGCAGCGGCGACGATATCGAGGATCGCGTCGCCGTAACGATCCAGCTTGGTGGGACCGATTCCCGAGATCGAGGCCAGCTGCCCCTTGGAGGTGGGGCGCTTCTGCGCGATCGCCTTGAGCGTGGCGTCGTTCAACACGACGTAGGCCGGAACGTTGTGCGCCTTGCTCTGGGCGTAGCGCCAGGAACGCAGTTTCTGGAACAACGGGTCGTCCTCATCGGATCCTCTTGGTTTCCGAGCCCCCAGCGGTTTGCGGGCCCGATCGACCAGAACCTTGTACTTGGTGGGGTCCAGTCCTCGGCGGAGGTGCTCGATCGCTCGTTCGATCTCGGGAAGATAGGGAGAGGGTCGGCGGGATGTGGGTTTGGTTTTGAAGGTCCGTTCCTGGGTGTAGCTGAGATACAACTCCCGCTCGGCCCGGGTCACCGCCACGTAGAGCAGACGTCGTTCCTCGGCGAGTTGCGCCCCGGTTTCGGCGTAGCTGATCGGAACGAAACCCTGTTCCAGACCGGCGATATGCACGACGGGCCACTCCAGACCTTTGGCGCCGTGGAAGGTTGAAAGGTCGACCGCGTCGGTGTCCCGGTGGACCTCGTTGGCCTGAATGGTGGCGAGCCAGGCCAGGAAACCGGGACCTGTGGGGGTCGTGTCGACCACGGAATAGTCCTGGATGATCCGTAACAGCGCCTGGCGATTTGCCCTGCGTTCGGCCTCGGCCGGCGAGCTCTCCTCGCGATTCTCTTCGAGTTCGACGGCGAACTCCTGGACCTGCTGGGTGAAGTCGGTCCCGGGTCGGCTGATGCGCCGGATCACCTCCCTCACCTCAGGAGTGGCCAGCGGCCCTTTGCCACCCCTCAATCGGACCGGAATCCCAGCGCCGGCCAGCGCCTGCTCGATCGGAACGAGTTGGGCGTTGGTGCGGACCAGAACCGCTTGACCGTTCCAGCCCTCCGAGGGGTCCTTGGACCTGCGGACCGCCTCGGCGATGCCCTCGGCCTCTCCGGTTTCGTTGTCATAGACGGTGACGACCGGGACCGGTCCGTCGCCGCGGTGGGGGACGAGTTCACCACCGCGGCCGCCGAGCGAAGCTTTGGCCAAAGTGAGGATCTGAGCGGTCGAACGGTAGTTGTCGGCGAGTGTGATGACAGTGGTCGTCGGTTCCCGTTGGGCAAAGTCGGTGATGAGGAACGGATTCGAGCCGTTCCAGCCGTAGATCGCCTGGTTGGGGTCGCCGACGATGAAAAGGTCGTCGCTGCCACCTCGCCACTGATTGAGCAGCGTGTTCTGGAGCGGGTTGACGTCCTGGAACTCATCCACGTAGAGATGCCGATGCCGCCAGCGGACCGCATCGGCGTAGCCGGGATCGACTCGCAGGTCACGGATTGCGAGGCCGAGCAGGTCGTCGAAATCGACCACGCGACGCCGTTTCTTGATCTGCGCGAAACGCTCCATCACGTCGACGAATTCGTCAGCACCCAGCGGCGGAGTTCGCCCGGCCTTCTCCGCTTCGAGGTGATACTGGGCGGGATCGATCATGCGTGCCGTGCTCCACTCGATCTCGCCGATGACGTCCTGCACCTCGACGTCACGGCGCCGGCCGATCAGCTGGGCAACGAGGGCGTATTTCCGATCCAGAACCGTTGGAGGCTCGATGCCCCGTTCCTCCCACCGCCGGCGGAGCTGGGTCAGCGCAACGCTGTGGAACGTGCCGGCCACCACTTGATCGCGTAGACCGAGTTGGCGGAGACGGGACTGGAGCTCGTTGGCCGCCTTGCGGGTGAATGTGAGGGCTAGGACATGACGGGGGTCGGTATCGCCGGTGACGATCCGGTAGGCGATGCGGCGGATGAGCACCCTCGTCTTGCCCGAGCCCGCCCCGGCATGGACGACGACGGGACCACCGCGTGCGGTGACCGCCGCCACCTGCGGCTCGTTCAGCCCGTCCAGAAGGCGATCGGGATCCATCGACTAGACCCTATGCGGTGCCAGGGACACTGATGCCCGCTCGCATCACATAGCGGACTGCGACCGGCGCGCAGGCGATCTATCCTTGGCACATGACCGTCCCCTCCGACCTGCTGAACTCGAACGAGGAGGTGGTTCTCTTCCTACGCCCCCACTGGTGGTTCTTCGCCCGACCATTGCTTCTTCTCGTCGGGGCGATCGCCCTCGGGGTCGCCGTGCTCTCCTTTGACGCTCCGGACCCCCTCAGTCTCATCGTGGCGGTGGGTGTGCTCGCAGCACTCGGCTGGTTCGGGTTCACATACCTGCGGTGGACGACAACGAGTTTCATCGTCACCACCGACCGCCTGATCTCTCGGGTGGGTGTGCTCAGCCGGTCGGGCATCGAGATCCCGCTCGAGAAGATCAACACCGTTTTCTTCCGCCAGAGCCTCTTCGAGCGAATAATCAAGTCGGGCGATCTGGAGATCGAGTCAGCCTCGGAGGAAGGCACTCAGGAATTCAGCGACATCCGCCGCCCTCTGGATGTCCAGAACGAGATCTATCGCCAGATGGAGGACAACGAGAACCGCAAGTTCGATCGGGTCGGCCAGAGCTTCGAGACGCACCTCGGGAGTCTTGGGCAGGCGGCATCGTCGGCGACGATCCCCGAACAGATCGCCCAACTCGACGACCTTCGGCAGAAGGGCATCCTCACCGATGTGGAGTTCGAAACGAAGAAAGCCGAACTCCTCCGCCGGCTCTGAGAGTGGATTCGTCCGGGCGCCATCGGTGATCCGAACCGATTTCGGTTCGCCGGCACCGTACGATCACCGCATGGCCTCACCCGACACGACGTCGTCGCCCCCGGCGACACAATTCTCGATCTCGATCTCGGTGACACTGGACAATCGACCCGGTGTACTCGGTGCGCTGGCGACCGCGATCGGCGACGCCGGCGGCAGCATCTACGCAATCGATGGCTTCGTCGCAAAAGGCCCGAAACTCGATCGCGCGATCGTCGTGAACTGCCGCAGCGTCGCCCACCAGTACGAGGTCGTTCAGGCGGTCGAAGCCGTACCCGCGGTGGAGCTGCACGGTTGGCACGACCGCACGTTCCGAATGCATCGAGGTGGAAAGATCGAGGTACGGCCGCTTTGTCCGGTCGGAGATCGCGACGATCTCTCGATGGCGTACACGCCTGGGGTCGCTCGCGTGTGCATGGCGATCGCCAACGATGAGACCCAGGCCGACGAGTTCACGATCAGGAAGAACACGGTGGCGATCGTCAGCGACGGCACGGCCGTCCTGGGACTGGGCAACATCGGACCGAAGGCGGCGCTCCCGGTGATGGAGGGCAAGGCGCTGCTGTTCCACGAGTTTGGCGGGGTCGATGCCTTCCCCATCGTGCTCGACGTCGACAACCCGGATGATCTGATCGAGACCGTCGTTCGTATCGCACCGACCTTCGGCGGCATCAACCTCGAGGACATCGCTGCTCCCGCTGCGTTCTACGTGGAGTCCGAGCTCAAGCGTCGGCTCGACATCCCCGTCTTCCATGACGATCAGCACGGCACCGCGGTCGTCGCCCTGGCCGCGCTCGAGAATGCGGCCGAGGTGGTCGGCAAGCCGATCGAGGAGATGTCGGTTGTCATCAGCGGGATCGGTGCCGCCGGGCTGGCGACCGCGAAGATCCTGCTACGCGCCGGTGTGTCGTCGATGATCGGCACCGACCGAAAGGGAGCCATCCACGAAGGTCGCGAGGACCTGAACGACGCCAAGCGGTGGTTCGCCGAGAACACCAACCGTCAGATGCGGTCGGGCACTCTTTCCGAGGTGCTCGTCGGCGCTGATGTCTTCATCGGTGTCAGCGGTCCGGGCATCGTCACACCCGAGGACATCTCCCGGATGGCGCCAGCACCTATCGTGTTCGCGATGGCCAACCCGGACCCCGAGATCCGACCCGAGGACGTCGAGGGTCTCGTGGCCGTCATGGCAACGGGACGAAGCGACTACCCCAATCAGATCAACAATGTGCTCGCCTTTCCCGGGATCTTCCGGGGCGCCTTCGATGCTCGGGCCACCGACATCACCGAAGGGATGAAGTTGGCTGCGGCCAGGGCGATCGCAGCCGCGGTCGATCCGGCCGACCGGAACGCCGAGTACGTCATCCCTTCGGTCTTCGACAAGACCGTGCCGGTCGCGGTTGCGGCGGCTGTGGCCGACGCCGCACTGGCTGATGGTGTTGCCCGCTCGTGATCTCCCAGGCCACGGTCGCCGACCTCGTTCCGATCCTGGTCCCGGACCGCGTTCTCCTGATCGGCGAGATCCTCGGGACCCGGGAATTCCCTGATCTCGTCACACTCCTCGTCGCCCAGGTCGTCTCGGGCGGTGGGTCCGTCGTCGTCGGGTTGGAGGTCCCCTTCAACGAACGGCTCGACGGCCAGGTCTGGGGACCGTTCTGGACCCGCGATCGGCGCTACGCCGATGGTCGGAGCAGCCTGGCGATGGCCGAATTGGTGACGACCCTGGCCGACCTGCGTGCAACCGGATATCCGGTCACGCCGGTCGGACTGGATGCTGCGTGGGTGGCGCCTGGCTCGCCGGTCGATCTCTCCAGCCTCGACCGGATCGAGCGACCCCGTGACGAGGCAATGGCCGGCCATTTTCTGGCCGCCATGGACTCTCGACCGCGGTCAGCCGGCATTCTTCTGGCCGGGCCCGAACATACCGGCATCACGCAGGGCAGTGGCACCCTGGGTTCGATCGTCGCTCCATGGTTTCCCGGAACGATCGCGCTCGTCGGGTTGACGACCGGCGGCGAGGCTCTCACCCTTGCCGAAACAGGACCGGTGGTCGCCCCCGTGCCGGCCGATTCAGGAACCGGCGAGGGTGCGGTCTGGTCCACCGAACCGGGCGCCGACGGACATCACGGGTTCGTCAATGTGGGCTCGGTTTCGGCATCCGAACCGTTTCCATCCGACGAACCCCCATCGGGGACCTCGTCATCGGGTTGATCTGAACCGTCCCCGGCGTCGGCTGCCGGTTCCTCCCCATCGGCGCCGTCCGATCCGTCGTCGGGAGCCGAGCCGTCCGTTTCGGTCCCGGTGCTGTCGGTCGTCTCGGCGACGTCCTCGCTCGGCTCCTCGACCTCGACTTTCACCTCTCCTTCGGCGTCCCCTTCGTGGACGGTCGCTGACTCCGAGTGTGCTTCGAGGGTCGTGATCGCCAGTTTGAAGTCGACGTCGAGCTTGTCGCTCAGCTCCTCGGCAAGGCTCTCGAGGTCGATCGGCCGTTCCTCGTCCGAGGCGGTGATGTCGATCGTCCGCTCGCCCTCCTCGGTGTCGATCTCGATCGAGATGACAGCTGCATTGGGGTTGCTCTCCTCGAGCACCTCCTTCACGGCGCTGCGCGTCTCTTCCTCATTGATCGGCCTGCGTTCTCGCCAGGCGTCGGTCAGTTGCAGTGGAGCCAGCACCAGCAGAACGGCGAACGCGGCCAGGCGTAGGCTGCGGGCGACGTGGGTGCGACCCGAGAGGAGCCGACCGGGAGGTACGAATCCACACAGCACGAATGTGGCGGCGGCGCTCAAGATGATGCCGGCGACGTTGGTCAGGTAGAGCAGGACGGCACCTGCGGCCAGCGTCCACTGGCCCATCTCGAGGGTGATCCCAATCACCGCCAGGGGCGGCACGAGCGCCACGGCGACCGCCACCCCCGTGAGTGCTTCGCCGGCGGCCCGCCGTATCTGTGCGTACGCGCCGGCCGATCCGGCGAACACCGCGACGCCGAGGTCGAGGAGGTTGGGTGCGGTCCTCGCCAGCACCTCCGCCGGTATCTCCTCGGGGGTGGGGAGAATGAAGGATGTGACCGCGGACAGGAAGATCGCCATCAGGCTCCCGAGTGCGACGGTGGTGCCGGCCACCAGCGCCCGGCGGGGCCAGTCCATCACCATGGCGGCGGCAATCCCGAGCACGGGAGCCATCAACGGGGCGACGATCATCGCCCCGATGACGACAGCCGTCGAGTCGGCGAGAAGCCCGAGTACGGCGATGAGCGACGAGAGCACCATGAGAGCGACGAACCGGTGGACGAACGGCGTGTGCCGGCCGCCTTCGTGAAAGAGATTGGAGACAACCCGTGAGCGCTCGTCGCGTCGCATTCGATTGCTCAGCAAGGTTGTGCGGGCCATGCGGGCGATAACGTGTTCGATCAGAGATGGATACGACCGCCGTCGCTGTTCATCCGCCCGGGGAGGCGGATGTCGCGGGGCATGGCCGAGCTTCTCGAGCGGGTCATCAGGTTGCATCGCCGTGTCTCCGTCGCATTGGATGAAGCGGCCATCGCCCGTGTGCCACTTCCAAATGTTTCGTTCGCATTACGGAGCGTAACCTAAACGCAACGGAGGTTCACAGTACGGACCTTCGACGCTCCCGCCGGAGTCGCCTACCACCATCCGCACTCAGGTCCCGGGAAACCGCTACCCTAAGTGATCAAATTTGGTCGCAAACGCTACTATGTGGGTGTCGGGTGCAGCCGAAAATCGGCGCCAGGCCCCGTAGTTACTGGGGAATCGCCTCGGCGAAGGCAAGAACGCGTTGCGCATTCGCCACGTGGAGGTTCTCGATCATGCGTCCGTCGACCGTTGCGACACCGTGGCCCTCGGCCTCCGCGAGCGAGAATGCAGAAATCACTCTTCTTGCGTATTCGACCTCGGAATCGGTCGGTGACCACGTCTCGTTGCAGATTTCGATCTGCGCCGGGTGGATCAGAGTCTTACCGTCGAATCCGAGTTCGAAACCCTGTCGGCACTCGGCGGCGAACCCATCGGCGTCGTGAATATCGTTGAAGACGCCGTCGAGAACAACGATCCCAGCCGCCCGAGCAGCAACGACGGCAGCTGCCAGATGGGGCACCAGATTCGCCCGGCCGGGAATCAGCGGCGCTCGAAGTTCCTTGGCGAGATCGTTGGTGCCCAACACGAATCCGGTGCAACGCTCGTGAGCGGCGAGCTGGCGTGAGTTGAGGAGCCCCAGAGGGGTCTCGACCATCGCCCATATCCCGGTGGTTTCCGGCGCGCCGTGTTCCTCGAGCAGGGCGGCGACAGCGCTGATCTGGTCGACCGAGTCGACTTTCGGGATCACGACCGCCGCCGGTGCAGCCGGTGCAGCGGCGGCGACATCGGCGGCGCCCCACGGGGTGTCCAGACCATTGCAGCGGATCGTCAGCGAGCGCCGTCCGTACGCATCGCTCGACGCGGCGGCCCCAGCTCTGACCCTGGCGTCGGCCTTGCTGTCCGGAGCGACCGCATCCTCGAGATCGAAGATGATGGCGTCGGCGTCGAGGGTCTTGGCCTTCTCGAGCGCCCGCTCGTTGGCGGCCGGCATGTAGAGAACGCTCCTGAGGACGGTCATGGCGCTGGTCGACGGATCAGAAGCCATAACCGGCCGCCAGTTCCGGGTCCCGAACCGCCAGGCTCTTGGCCAACTCGACCACAACCCGACACTGTTTCACGCTGGCGTCATCCTCCATCTTGCCGTCGAGCATGATCGCACCGGTGCCGTCACCCATGGCGTCGATCACCCGCTGGGCCTGGACCACGTCGTCGGGTCGGGGACTGAAAACCCGTTTGGCGACGTCGATCTGCTTGGGGTGAAGGCTCCATGCGCCCACGCACCCCAGGAGGTAGGCATTCCGGAACTGTGCCTCGCACGCCACCGTGTCGGCGATGTCGCCGAACGGTCCGTAGAACGGCTGGATCCCGTAGGTGACGCAGGCGTCCACCATCCTGGCGATCGTGTAGTGCCAGAGGTCCTGCTGGTAACGATCTCGCGGCGCATGGATGTCGGGCGTCCCGTCGGCGCCGAGCGGCGGGTCACCCTGAACCACGTAGTCCGGGTGGCCTCCACCGACCCGGGTGGTCTTCATCCCTCGGTTGGCAGCGAGATCGGCCGGGCCCAGCGAGATGCCTTGCATGCGGGGCGAGCTCCCAGCGATCGCCTCCACGTTGGCGACACCGCGGGCGGTCTCGAGGATGGCGTGGAAAAGGATCGGCCGCGCCAGTCGGGCCCTGGCCTCGAGCTGGGCGACGAGGCGATCGGCATAGTGGATGTCCTCGGGTCCTTCGACCTTCGGGAGCATGATCACGTCGAGCTTGTCGCCGATTTCGGAAACCAGCGTGGTCACGTCGTCCAGACACCATGGCGAATCGAGGCTGTTCACCCGGGTCCACAGCTGTGTGTCGCCCATGTCGACGGTCTTTCCGACATCGACCAGTCCGGCCCGAGCCGCCTCTTTGTCACCGGCGGGGATGCCGTCTTCGAGGTTTCCGAGAAGGACGTCGACCGTCGGGGCGATCTGGGGGATCTTGGCCACCATCTTGGCGTTGGACGGCGCAAAGAAGTGGATCATTCGACTCGGCCGAACCGGGATCTCGATGACCGGTCGCGGAGCGCCGACGGCCAGGGGGGCGTAGAAGTCGCGGGGTGGTTTCACGCCGACCGAGACTAGAGGCCGCGCAACCAACTCACGCAAATCGCCGTTGACGGTCGGGTCGGTCGGGTCGTCCGGGACTTGGTGATACTGCGGTGGGGCGTGAGGTGGGCGTTCGGTGTCAGGTGCGCTATGTCGGTGTCGGAAGGTGAACGCTTCTTCGCTCGGGCCGTTGTCGCGCAGGTGCTCGAGCCGTCCCCTTGCGTCGTCGAGGGACGGAATCTCGCCGGCCGGCACCCACCACATCACCGTCACCGGCATGTCCGGAACTGGCTTGAACCACTCTCGACGGCGGCGCAGGAGAGTTCTGTGTTGGCAGCGCCGGTACGTGAAATCGTGCAGCGACTCGATCGTCTCCCACACGCTGAAGTTGATGATCACATCGCTGTCATCGAACATCCGGATCGACGTGCTGTGGCCTTCGCCTGTCTGGTGGCGCCAGACGAAGCCGGGGGACTCGTCGGCGATGGCGTTGACAGCGTCGAGCTGATCGACGAAGCCCGCCATCCGATCATCGTCGAGCGGATACCGCATCTTGGCGATGTTGAACTGGGCGAGGTTCCACCGATGCGTGGCCATTGCGAAGAACCGTACCTCAACAGTGGGGAGACTTTCGTGGCCGATCCGCTCCGAGCGGATCGGCCACGTCTCTCACCGTCGCCTTCTGTCACCTGCCACCGAGTTGTCAGCGGGAGGCTCAGGTAGTGGCGATGGTACGAATGTCTCTCTTTGCTATCGACCGCTGTTTGCCGTTGATGAGCACGCGGATTTCGCTTGGGTCCTCGAACAGGATCAATCCCCGCAGGAGCCCGGACGTGGTGAGAATGACGGCTTGGCGTTGTTCCATCGATGGTCCCTCGAGTGGGATTGTCAGCATCGGCCGCCGCCTTTGTGTGCTCTCCGGTTTACCCCTTACAGGCGCCAAAGGTAACAGCGGTCACAGTCGGGCGTCGGTAGGTCGTTCTGCCTGGCCGATCGCAGCAGCGCAGGATCCCGCTTCCGTCACCCGTCGTCGCGGCCTACGGTTGGACCGTGGTGACGACCGATTCGGGAGCGATCCGTTACTCGCCCGGCGGCGGTGTTCTCGCTGTCGCCAACAACGTGGTCGCCTTCGTCGCTCCGAACGGACGGGCCGGAGAGGAGTTCTGTGAACTGGCCCTGGCCTCGGCCCCCGAGGCAGTACTCGATGCGCTGACACCGGCCGATCTGCCCGCCGGCGCTCACGTGGCACTCATACAGGTTCGCGACGACGGCCTTGCACTGTTCACCGAGCCGGGCCGCCCGCCGGTGAGAGCCCGACTGACCCGCAACCCGGGATCTTCGGTGCGTTTCGCGATTGCACCCGGCGAGCACGACCCCTACTGGATCGCCGCCGGAGTTGCTGCGGCATCGGGCTTCGAGCTGCCCGGTTACGCACTCAGCATCGAAACAGACGGCATGGGCCCAGAGCCCCACGTCGAGCGATCGCCGTCACCGGGCGTCAGACCCACCCGGGGCGGGGCCGAGCAGGACCGATCGCCGGGGGTCGTGTCGAAACCGGCACCGTCGTTGCCCACCCCCTCGCCGGAACCGGCTTCGCCCCCGCCGCCGCCTGCGGAAATGCCCCCGCCTCCCGGATCGTCCGCAGCGCCCATGTGGCCCTCAGCCGAACCGGCCGAGCACGTTGACGAGCGACCGCGGATAGTTGTTGTCTTCGACGACGGGCACGCCGTGCATCTCAGCCGGACACTGGCGATCGGGAGGGCTCCCGAGGGAAGCGATCTCGTCCCGGCGGGAGCGGTGCCCATGGTCGTGAGCGGGGATCAGGTCAGCCGTTGCCACCTCCTCGTACGCCCCGTCGACGGGGGAGCCGAGATCATCGACACCAACTCGCTGAACGGCTGCTTCATCGATGACCACGATCGGCCGGGGGCCGGACCCCAGATCGTGGTCGGTGTCCCCGTGCGGATCGAATCCGGCCAGCGTGTGCGCTTCGGCGACCGATCCTTGACGATCGAGGCCCGCTGAGCGGCCGGATCTCCGACCCCCAGAATATGCTTCGTGGGATGCCCGTCCTCGTCTGCTTCCACGCTCACCCCGATGACGAGGCACTCTCGACCGGTGGTCTCATGCGCAGAGCGGCCGATGCCGGGCACGAGGTCGTTCTCGTCACCGCAACGCGAGGTGAGCAGGGTGAACCCAAGCCCGGCGTTCTGCTCGAGGGTCAAGAGCTCTGGGAGCGCCGGGTCGAAGAGACGAAGGTGGCGGCCGAGATCCTCGGTTGCGTGTCGAACGAATTCCTCGGATACGAGGACTCGGGAATGATGGGTGAGCCGACCAACGACAATCCGACCTGTTTCTGGCGGGCTGACCACGATGAGGCCGCACACCGGCTGGCGTCGATTCTCGAGCGGGTGCGGGCCGATGTCCTCACCATTTACGACGATCACGGTCTCTACGGTCACCCGGACCACATTCAGGTCCATCGGGTCGGACTCCGAGCTGCCGAGATCGCCGGTGTGTCGCATGTCTTCGAAGCCACGGTCAGCCGAGAGGATGCGATGGCCGCCTTCGAAGAGATGGACATGTCGCCCGAGGAGGGAGATCCTGATGCCGATGGGTTCGGTGATGATTTCGGCATGCCCCGTGCCCGCATCCGGTATCGCGTCCCCGTCGGTGACGCGCTCGGCCCGAAACGGGCAGCGGTGCGCGCCCACGCCAGCCAGATCAGCGAGGACGACTTCTTCCTCTCGATGTCCGACGAGGCTTTCGGTCGTATCTTCGGCTACGAGTTCTACGCTGTGCCCGGCGATGGCGACGGCGGCGGACCGGTCGACGTAGATCTGCTGCCCGGTTTGTAGTTTCGGTGCGAGCGCTCCACGTCTGGCTGGCCTGGGTGGTCGTCGTCGTGACGCTGCTGACCGGGATCTGGTCTGCCATCGCTCACCGGCGCCCCGAGCTTCGCAACCGCGCGCTCGTGCCGGCGATCTATGTCAGCTGGGTTCTGACCGTGCTCCAGGTGACGGTCGGGGTGATCGTCCTCCAGTCCGAGAGCTTGGAGGTGGACGGTCTCCACACCTTCTACGGATTCCTGGCGATGGCCTCGATCGCCATCATCTACAGCTATCGCCAACAGATCCCCCAGTGGGAGTATCTCCTCTACGGCGCCGGCAATCTCTTCATCATGGGACTGGCCCTACGGGCCGTGGTGCTGTAGGCCGTCCACCGCCGTGATCAGCGGTGCGAGTCGCGGGGGTTCGTCAGCGAGAGGTCACACGGTACGGTTGCGGGGGTGCGCCACCATCGTTGTTTCATCGACGAGCTGACGGTCTCGGGCCAGGTGATGTCCTGTGTCGGCGGTGATCTCATCATTGCCGAAGTCGAAGGACGACCCGACCTCGACTGGGAGCTGGTGTGCCGGACCGCATCGCACACCAGAATCGACATGGCCCCCCATACCCTCGAGATGAGCGGGCCCGAGGGCCCCCTCGCCGGCCCGGCGCTGTTGGTGCGATCGGACGGAACCGCTCACGTCTTCCGGGGTGCGGGGACCCTCGCCGGTTTCGGTGGTTTCCTGAGCTGACGGATCGACCGACACCCCCCTCGGTTCACCGTGGGCGATTCTCCACCGAGCAGTCGTGTTGATAGAGCCGGGTGTCGGACAGGCCGAGGGCTGCGATGCGGTCCCGCATGCGAACCAGCTGAGGGAAGGTCGAGAGGAACTCGATCCTCGGCCTGACGTTGGCTGCAACCCGGTTGCCGTAGAGGAAGAACTCGAATGATTCGGCGAAGTCCTCCGATGGGTTCGTCGCCGCGTAGAGGGACGGAAACCCTGGATCGGTCGAACACCGACGGGCGGCAGCGGTCTCGTTGCGGTATCCGTCCTGTTGCAGGGACGCCAGTTCGGTTTCGGGCCAGAATTCGTCCACCCACAGACTCAGATAGTTGTTGTTGGTGATGCACCCGTACCCGGCGTCCCGGGTCCCGCAGTCCTCACCCTGGGCCCGGTCGATGCCTTGGGCGGTGCCGGTGAGTACGTGCGCGAACTCGTGGCCGACCACCCGCCTCACCTGTCTCGGCCTCAACTGGACCATCTCGCGGTTCACCGCGATCAGGAACCGAGACTGCGATCGGTCCAGCGCGACGGCGAACGCCGCAACGTCGGCCCCACTCGTGTTGTCGAAACCGGCAAACCCCACTATCGGGGCACGTTCCTCAGCGGTGGTGAACGCGGTCAACGACGTCCAGGCTTCGTACACGGTCGTATCGTCCGTTCCGTGGCAGACACCCGAAAGGGCGCCCTCGTCGACGGTGTAGATCGTGCGCAGTGGTCCGAACGCCTCACCCAACCGGTCAGCGTCGCACTCGTCGATGTTGCCCGGATCCGGGAAACCGACCGCGGCCGCGTAGATGAGGAGCGACACGATTGTGACGATTGCTGCTGAGCGCACACCGAGGTATCGGAACGATGAGCATCCAGCTCAACCCGCCCGGGTCGAATGACCCGAGCTTCCTCCTCAGTCGAGTTGCTCCATCCATGCGGGGGTTCCCATGTCGGTCTCTGAACCGAGTCCGAGGCCGGTGGCCAACGATGCGTCGTCGAGATGAAAGATTACCCGCTGACCAGGGCGCAACATGCGAAAAATCGACCCGGCCAGGGCGTCGGGGGCCAGATCGAACTCAGCCATGTCGGTGTCTCGCATCACGACACCGTCGCGGGTGATCGGATCGTAGGACTTCACCACTCCCTGCATGAGGCGAGGGTACCCGCCGCTTGGGCGCTCACGAAACAACCCCTGTGCTGCGGGGACCGGCGATCGTCGTGTCGGGAGGACCGTCGCTCACCGTAGGTGTCATCGCACCCGGTTACGGTGAAAGCCGGAGCGACTCGCCGGGAGGAGGTGACAGGTGGGGTCCTTGGAGCCGCTGAGCCTGCGTGCCCTCTTCGAGATCGATGTCGGACAACTCCGCGGCGTGGGCCCCAAGAAACGCAGTGCGTTGGCCAGGCTGGAACTGGAGAACCTGACCGACCTCCTCACCCATTACCCGCGCCGATACCTCGATCGGACCCGGCAGGCCGCCATCGCCGATCTGACCGAGGGGGAGGAAGCAACCATCGTCGTCGAGGTCCTGCGAACCGAGTCACGCCGACTGAGAGGCAACCGGGTTCTCGTGACGAGCATGGTCACCGACGGGCAGAGCCGGATGACGCTCACGTTCTTCAACCAGGGCTGGCGGGAGCGGCAGCTGCGGGCGGGCCTCGAGGCGATCGTCTTCGGCAAGCTCGAGAGTTTCCGCGGCCGGCCCCAAATGACCAATCCCGTCGTCGATCTGGTCGGGAACCAAACCGGCAAGATCATCCCGGTCTACCCACAGTCGGAGAAGGCGGGGGTGACGAGCAGCGACCTCGCCAATTTCATCGGAGAAGCGCTACGGCGGACGATAACCAACCCCGACGCTCGATCGTTGGTCGACCCGATTCCCGAACAAACTCGCCGTCGGCGCGGTCTGGTCGATCGATCGACCGCGATGGTGGGGATCCATCTGCCCGAGGACCACGAGCAGATCAGCGATGCTCGTCGAAGACTCGTCTTCGACGAGCTGTTTCGCATGCAGGTGGCGCTGGTACGTCGCAAGCGCCTTCTGGAGACCACTCAACGCGGGGTCGCCCATCGCAGCGGGGGTCCGCTCATGGCAGCTTTCGCGGCGTCGTTGCCGTTTGCTCTGACCGCTGCTCAAGGACGGGCCATCGCCGAGATCACCGCCGATCTCACCCAACCGGCGCCGATGCATCGCCTGCTGCAGGGTGATGTCGGCTCCGGGAAGACCCTCGTGGCCGTGGCGGCGATGCTGACCGCCGTCGATGGTGACCATCAGGCCGCCCTGATGGCACCCACCGAGGTCCTGGCCGAACAGCACTCGATCGGGATTCGCGACCTGTTACAGGGCCTCGACGTGCCCGAGCCGTCGAGCCTGCTCGGCAGTCGACCGCTCAGCGTCGAGTTGTTGACCAGCCGTACATCGGGACCGGATCGCAAACGAATACTGGGTGGTCTTTCCTCGGGTCTGACCGACGTTGTCATCGGCACGCACGCACTACTGCAGGAGCGGGTGCAGTTCCACTCGCTCGGAACGGTGGTCATCGACGAGCAGCACCGTTTCGGAGTCGAGCAGCGAGCCGCCCTGCGCAACAAGAACCTCGACGGAACCGTCCCCGACGTCCTCGTGATGACCGCCACGCCCATTCCTCGTACCGCGGCGATGACGGTCTACGGCGACCTGGACGTGTCCGTTCTGGACGAGTTGCCGCCCGGGAGAACATCCATCGCCACACAACACGTCGAGGCGGCCGGCACCCTCGATGGCCAGGTGCCACTCGAACTCGAACACATGTGGTCGGAGTTGCGAGAGGCTGTTGCCTCCGGACGTCAGGCCTACGTGGTGTGTCCGCTGATCGACGAGTCCGAGAAGCTCGAGGTCGCCTCGGCCGAGGAGACCTTCGAACGGCTCACCGCTCGAGAACTCCATGGTCTGCGCGTCGGCCTCCTCCACGGGCGGGTGTCCGCCGATGACAGGGACACGGTCATGCGCACGTTCCGGCGGGGTGAACTCGATGTGTTGATCTCAACGACGGTGATCGAGGTGGGTGTGGACGTGCCCAATGCGACCGTGATGGTGGTTCTGGATGCGGATCGGTTCGGCATCGCTCAACTCCACCAACTCCGAGGTCGGGTCGGACGTGGGGCGGACGCATCGGTCTGCTGGCTGGTCGCCAGCCCCACCACACCCGACGGGGAGGCCCGCATCAACGCGATCGTCGATTCCGATGACGGTTTTGCTCTGGCCGAGATCGACCTCGAGCTTCGTGGCGAGGGGACCATTCTCGGCGAAAGGCAGAAGGGTCGAAACGATCTGAAACTCGCGAGCCTTCGCCGTGACCGGGAGGTGGTGGTCGATGCCCGGCGCGCCGCCGTCGAGTTGCTCGACGCCGATCCCGATCTTTCCGAACACCTCGCCTTGGCCGAGGAACTCCGGTTCTTCTCCGACGAGAGCGACGAAGAATTCCTGCTGAAGGGATGACGGAGGCGATGGAGCGATCGACGTCGAATTGCAGCGAACCGGTCAGCGGGATCGGGTGGGTGTGGTCTGCGTGAGGATCATCTCCGGAACCGCCCGAGGGCGCAAACTCGTCGCACCCAACGGCCTGACGACGCGCCCGATACCCGATCGGGCCAAGACCGCGATCTTCAACATGATCCTCAGCATCCGGATGGAACGGGGCACCCCGGGCCTGGAGGGAACGCGGGTGCTGGATCTGTACGCCGGATCAGGCTCCTTCGGACTGGAGTGTCTGAGCCGGGGGGCGGCCGAAGCGGTCTTCGTCGAACGCGATCGTGCGGCGATCAGTGCCATCCGGACAAACCTCGACAACTTCGGCCTCGCTGCCAGGGCCAGGATCGACGCCCGTGACGTGGGCGCTGCGGTGTCCTCGCTGGAGGGACGTTTCGACCTGGCTTTCTGTGACCCGCCGTACGCCGCCGATCCCTGGCCCGATCTTCTCCAGCGGATTCCCGCCGAATTGTTGATCGCCCACACCGAGGGACCGTTACCGCTCGGCGAGGACTGGGAGGAGTTGCGCCGCCGATCCTACGGACGACCGCATGTCGTGGTGGCCCGCCGCCGGCAGTAGTCAAGAGTGCTCTGACGAGGCGTAAATGCAGTACGCTTGCCGAGGTCATGACCGCTGCTCTGATTCCGGGTTCGTTCGATCCGTTCCACAACGGGCACCTCGCCGTCACCCGAACGGCGGCTGCGCTGTTCGATCGGGTCATCGTCGGCGTTGGCCACAATCCGGCCAAACCCAGCGGTCTGTTCACCCCCGAAGAACGGCGAGAGATGGTCGAGGCGTCCGTGGCCGGATTCGAAAACGTCCAGGTGGCGGTGTTCACAGGGCTCGTGACGACAGCGGCCACCGATCTCGGCGTCGACTGTCTGGTCAAGGGCGTACGAGGAGCCTCCGACCTCGATGCTGAACTCGTCCAAGCGAACACCAACGCCGTGACCGGGCAGGCCCGAACAGTCCTGATACCTGCTGTCGGCTCAGCAGCACTAGTGGCGAGCAGGTATCTTCGTGAGATCGGAACCCGCGGAGGGGACATATCCGGGTTGGTGCCCGAACCGGTGTGGAGTGCAATGCAACGAAAGACAGGAGCGCTGGGACAATGACCGACCAACGGATGCCGCCGTACGAGTACGCGTCGCCCGAGGACCAGGTGCCCGTCGGCGAGGCCATCATCGACGTCACCGGTGACGAGGACGTCGAGATCGATCTCACCGCCACCGCCCACGATCAGTACGCTGTTCCCGAACTCGAAGCGCTCATCGACGAGGCGATCGGCATGGTCGCCCAGGGGCGGCCCCTGCCCATGTCGTCCACCGTCAAGGTCAACAAAGCTGAGCTGCTCGAGGTGCTCGAAGAGATCCGCGAGGCGTTGCCCGAGGAATTGCGGCGCGCTCGCTGGCTGCTGAAGGAGAAAGAGGAATTCCTGGCCCAGGCACGTCAGGAGCGACAGGAGATCATCGATCAGGGCCGAGCTCAGGTTTCTCGCATG
>JAHEJO010000010.1 GCA_024638805.1 Acidimicrobiales bacterium | reverse complement strand
GCGATGTCTGCGAATTGAAACTTGCCGAACGGTTGGATGACGCCGGGGTCGTCGGTGCGGCCATCCTCGCCGCCGACCTGTTCGGCTGATCCCGAGCCCGAGCCCGAGCGCCTGCGGCGTCACCGTGCCGCAGAGCCCATGCGCAGCAGATCGCGGAGTGCGTCGGCGGCGGGGTGATCGAGTCGGTCGGAGCGGTGCACCGCCACCAGTGTTCGTTCCAGCAGCGGTCGCCGGCGGGCCCTCAGGAGCGGAGCCGGCCCTCCCTCGGCCTGCGACACCGGTAGGACGGTCCAACCCATGCCGAACCGGACCATTTGCTGGAGCACCTCGGGCTGATGTGACTCGGCGACCACTTCGAAAGTGGCGCCCAGCTCGGTCAGAGCGTCATCGATCAATGCCCTGGTATGTGACGACGAAGGAAACGCCACCCAGGGGCCCCAGTCGCTCGGATTGCTCGACGACGATCGCCCGGGCGGGTGGTAGACCGCCAACGGTTCGGACAGGAGCGGGAGCACCTCCAAACCGTCCAGGGTTCCAGGCGTGGCCACGACCACGGCCAGGTCCAATTCGCCGTTGCGGATGCGACTCACCAGTTCTGAGGACGGAGCCACCGACAGTTCCAGACGAATCTCGGGTCGCTCCTCGGTGAAGCGTTTCAAACGCTTGGGGTAGTGATGGATGGCGGCGACGTCGATCATGCCAAGGCGCAACCGTCCCGAACGACCGGTTCGTCTCGTGGTCGTCCATTCGACCAGATCCTCCGCCTGCACGACCACCGATCGCGCGAACTCGAACACGGGCGCGGCCTCGGCGCGTGGGAGGCGTCGCCGGCCTTCGCGCACGAACAGATCGATGCCCAGCCGACGTTCGAGTTCGGCGATTCCCTGTGAGAGTGCCGATGGTGTGACGTGGAGGTTCGCAGCGGCAGCGGCCCAGCTCGGCTCGGTTGTTACCGCAACGAGGTAGGTGAGCTGTTGGATCGAGATCTGAGGAAGCGACGTCACGATTGGGCCTTTGTCACATTGATGAGAATATCTTAATTATTTGTTGTAGTGATAAAGATTCTCTAGACTACTGACTATGTCCTCACACTCATCCCCAACCGACCGCCTCGGGATTCTCATGCCCGGTGTCGGGGCGGTCGCATCCACGTTGATCGCCGGTGTCATGGCCGCCCGCAAGGGATCGGTCGCTCCGATCGGTTCGTTGTCCCAGATGGGACGCATCCAGGTCGACCCCACCGATCCCGGCTCGGACACACCTCTCATCCGGGAATTCCTGCCGATCGCATCGCTCGACAATCTCGTCTTCGGCGGCTGGGATCCGATCTCCGCCAACGCTCTGGAGGCCGCTCAGGTTGCCAACGTGCTCGACGGCCCCGATCTGGCGACCATCTCCGCAGAACTCGAGGCTGTCGTGGCGATGGACGCCGTCTTCGATCAAAGGTGGGTGTCCCGTCTCGAGGGTGTCCGTGTCAAGGACCTCCCCAGCAAATGGGACCAGGCGCTGGCACTGATCGACGATATCGAGCGGTTCCGCACTGAGAACGAGTGTGACCGGCTCGTCATGGTCTGGTGCGGCTCCACCGAAGCGTTCCAGGAGCCGAGCGAGGTGCACGAAAGCGTTGCTGCATTCGAGACGGGATTGAAGGAGAACGATCCCAACATCTCCCCGAGTCAGATCTACGCTTACGCTGCCCTCCAGAGCAACGTCCCCTACGCCAACGGCGCTCCCAACCTCAGTGTTGACATCCCGGCCATGGTCGAACTGGCCCAGACGCGTGGCGTGCCGATCTGCGGCAAGGACTTCAAGACCGGTCAGACGTTGATGAAGACCCTCATCGCGCCCGGACTCAAGTCCCGCATGCTGGGGCTCCGAGGTTGGTACAGCACCAACATCCTTGGCAACCGTGATGGTGAGGTGCTCGACGCTCCGGAGAACTTCAAGACGAAGGAACAATCCAAATTGGGAGTGCTGGGGTCGATCTTCGAGCCGGATCAGAATCCGGAACTCTACGGAAACATCGACCACGTGGTCCGGATCAACTACTACCCGCCGCGCGGTGACAACAAGGAAGGTTGGGATGCGATCGACATCTTCGGTTGGCTCGGCTACCCGATGCAGATCAAGGTCGATTTCCTCTGTCGCGACTCGATCCTGGCGGCCCCCCTTGTCCTCGACCTGGCCTTGTTCATGGATCTGGCGGGGCGCTGCGGTGCGAGCGGTGTCCAGGACTGGTTGAGCTTCTACTTCAAGGCACCTCAGTTCGACCACGATCGCATCGAGCACGACCTTTTCGTACAGGAACGGATGCTGCACGATCAGCTGCGCCGGTTCGCGGCGCAGTAGCGCAGGCGCGTCGACCGGATCATTTCGTCCGGGAACGCCTAACGTAGAGACATGAGCGGACTCGACGTGGAGCCGGCGGACATCGCCTCACAACCGGAACGCTTCACCAATCGGGAGATCAGCTGGCTGGCCTTCAACGACCGCGTGCTGGCTCAGGCCGAGGACCGGCGACTGCCCTTGATCGAGCGGCTCAAATTCTGCGCCATCTACGCCAACAACCTCGACGAGTTCTACATGGTGCGCGTTGCGGGCCTCAAGGACCAGGTGGCAGCCGGGATTGTCAAGACGCCACCCGACGGTCTCACGCCAACCATGCAGCTCGAGGAGATCCGGACGATCGTGATAGGTCATTTCGACCGACTGGCCCGGGTGTTCATCGGCGAGCTGTGGCCCGCCCTCACCGATGAGGGTGTTGAAATCGTGCACTACGGGGAACTGTCGGACGACGATGTAGCTGCGGCCACTCAGCTGTTCGACAATCGGATCTTCGGGGTGCTGACGCCGCTGGCGGTCGATCCCGGTCACCCGTTTCCCTATATCTCGAACCTCTCGTTGAACCTGGCCGCCATCGTGAGTGATCCGAGCGACGGTTCCCAGCACTTCGCCCGGATCAAGGTGCCCCCCTCCTTGCCGAGGTTCATCGGCGTGCCGTCGGGTCGGTACGTCGCCCTCGAAGAAGTGATCACCGCCAACCTGGACCGTCTGTTCACCGGAATGGACATCGTCGGCGCGTGGCCGTTCCGGGTCACCCGCAATGCCGATCTCACCCTCGACGACGAAGAAGCAGACGACCTCCTCGAAGCGGTCGAAATGGAGCTCCGCCGACGCCGTTTCGGTCGGGCGATTCGCCTCGAACTTCACGACGACATGCCCGAGACCGCCCTCCAGATTCTGCTGCGCGAGCTCGATCTCGAGCCCGAAGACGTTCTCGTGGTCGACGGCTATCTGGATAACACCGGCTTCAATCAGTTTCTCGAACTCGATCGTCCCGATCTGATGCAGCCGATCTTCGGCGGTGTACAACCTCCCGAACTTGCCAACCTCGAAACCGGCAGCGAGTTCTTTCGGCTCATTCGCGAAAGGGACCTGCTCGTGCACCACCCGTACACGAGCTTCAGCGAATCGGTCAGCGAGTTCGTGCGGGCGGCCGCTCGAGACCCCAAGGTCGTGGCGATCAAACTGACCCTGTACCGAACCTCGGGTGACTCACCGATCATCGATGCGCTGATCCGGGCTGCCGAGGCAGGAAAGCAGGTGGCCGCTCTGGTCGAGCTCAAAGCTCGTTTCGACGAGAGCGCCAACATCCGGTGGGCGCGACGGTTGGAGGAGGCGGGGGTACACGTGGTCTACGGGCTGGTCGGGTTGAAGATCCATTGCAAGACGACGCTCGTGGTACGGGAAGAAACCGCCGGTCTTCGACGGTACTGCCATGTGGGAACCGGCAACTACAACCCGAAGACGGCGAGGTTCTATGAGGACTTCGGCCTGATCACGTCCGACCCGGACGTGGGTGACGACGTCACCGCGCTGTTCAACTTCCTGACCGGTTACTCACGCGGCGTGCAGTACGAGAGGCTGCTCGTTTCGCCCACCACGGTCCGCCCGGGGATTACCGGTCTCATCGAGAACGAGATGAAGTTCGGCCGCGAGGGTCGGATCGTCATGAAGATGAACAGTCTCGTCGACGCCCGCGTGATCGACAGCCTGTACGGCGCGAGTCAGGCGGGTGTACGGATCGACCTGGTGGTCAGAGGGATTTGTTGTCTGCGCCCAGGGGTGCCCGGGCTGTCCGAGAACATCCGGGTCAAATCGGTTGTAGGTCGTTACCTGGAGCACTCGAGGGTCTACAGCTTTGCCAACGGGCGCGGTCCGGGCGAAGCCGAGTATCTCATCGGTTCGGCAGACCTGATGCCCAGGAATCTCGACCGCCGGGTCGAGGCTCTCGTACGGATCGGCCCCGGCCCATTACAAGACCGGCTCGGTGACGTGCTCGAACAGAACCTGGCTGATGAACTGCTGTCCTGGACTCTGCACGCCGACGGCACGTACACCCGTGAGGTCCCGGCTACGGTCACCGAGGGCCGCAACCTCCACGATGTGCTCGAGGCCCAGGCGGCGGAGACGGTTCCGGTCACCCCACAGGGACTGCGGCCCACGTTCGGTCTCGACTGATGGCTGACGACGACGTGGTCCACGCCGCCGGTTGTGTGGTGTGGCGCCTTCAGGGGGGCCAGCTGGAGGTGGCGCTGGTGCATCGGGATCGCTACGACGACTGGTCCCATCCCAAAGGCAAACGCGCCAGCGGTGAGCATGATCTCGGATGTGCGGTCCGGGAGGTTCTCGAAGAGACCGGTATCCGCGGGACGATTCACACCGAGTTGCCCACCGTCCGGTACGCGGACAACAAAGGTCGCCCCAAGGTCGTCCGCTACTGGTCGATGGAACGTACCGGCGGGCGATTCACACCCAACGACGAGGTCGATCAGCTGATCTGGGTCCCGCTCGACCAGGCAAAAGACATGCTGTCGTACAGTCACGACCGAGTTCTGCTTGACTCATTGGGGTGAGGACGTGCAAACCCTCGCCACAACTCGGCGGACTACTCATGGCGATCGCAGCGCTGATCGCCGCCTGCACCGCGGCGAACCCCGACGCGTCCGACTCGGCCACCGACGGGGCTGATCTCACGGTGCTCGGTGTCACCACCGAGTCGGTCGTCGAGCCCATCACCGATCCTGTTGCCGAGTTGTCGGGAACGATCCGGATCACTGGTTCGAGCACGGTCGAAGCGATCACTCGAGCGGTTGTCGACGGCTATTCGCAACGCCAGCCGGGTGTGACCGTCGACATCGAAACGGTCGGGAGCGGGGTGGGTCTGGCTGATCTCTGCAACGATCCCGCCGTACGTGTTGTCGGTTCGTCGCGCCCCATCAACGGTCAGGAGAGCGCAGGCTGCCTCGCCAACGGCGTCGTACCGATCGAGCTTCGAATCGCACGCGATGGAATTGCGGTCGTCGCCAACAGGACATCAAGTCTGCAATGCGTGACCTTTGCCGACCTGTATGCGCTGGCCGGTCCCGAATCGACCGGCATCACCACTCGGGACGATGTCAGCGATCTGGCCGCCGAACTCGGTTCGTACACCGCTTGGGGCCAAGGTCATGTCTCGCTCGTTGCGCCTGGGCCCGGTCACGGTACCCATCAGCTGTTCGTCCAATCGGTTCTGGAACCGATTGCGGAGGGACGCGGCGTGGGGGCCTTCATGCGGGTGGACTACCGCGGTCTCGATTCCAACGCGGAGCTGGTGGAGGCCGTTGCCGCCGATCCAGCAGCGCTGGGGATCGTGGGATCGTCGTATGCGGTACGGAACGCCGACCGGGTCCGGCTGATCGGCGTGTCCAATGGCAGTGGTTGCGTGCTTCCCAACGATGCAGCCGTGGAGCAAGGGATCTATCCGATGTCGCGGGACCTGTATCTCTACGTCGACGGAGCCAGCGACGATCCGATCGTCGACGACTTCCTGTTGTACTACTTGAACGTGGCCCTCGACGACTCGGTCCTCCGTTCCGAATTCGTGCCGCTCGCACCGGGCGAACGGGCCGAGACAGCCGCTCGCTGGGACTCTCGCTGATCGGAGGCGCTGGGGGCCGTTGGGGCCTGCTCAGTACTTCTGATGGGCGTTGCCATGTGGTGCGTAGCGTTGTGCGGGTCTGGCCCGTGGGCTCTGTGGGGCCTGCCACGTCTTTGGAGGTCGGCTTCTGTTCGATCTGTCTGCCGGCCGTTCGAACTCCTGGAGATCTTGATGGCCAATGCCGGCAGGGTGGTCACCAGGGACGTGCTCTTCGATCGGGTGTGGAGCTACCACTACGTAGGTGATTCCAAGACCCTCGATGTTCATGTGAAGCGTCTGCGCTCAAAGGTGGAGACCGATCCGTCCAACCCGGCGCGGCTCATCACGATTCGGGGACTCGGCTACAGGTTCGTCGGGTCGACCCCGGCGGGCGCCCAGCCGTGCTCGTCGCCGTCACACTAGGCTGTCGGGCACATGGCTGAGACCGCAGAAAAACCGTCCGAGCGGCGGACCGCGCGGAGCTTCGATAGGCAGGCGCTGGTCTCGACCGTCATGTCGCCGTCACCGTTCGCCCGGCTGGCCAGGCCGCACGGCTTCTCCGTCGGCGGCGACGCGCTCGTGGCGATCGCGCTGGCTGATTCGGTCTTCTTCTCCCTCGACCCCAACGACGCCCGCTGGCGGGTATCGCTGTATCTGCTCCTCACCGTTGCCCCATTCGCTGTGGTCGCCCAATTCCTGGGTCCGCTCGTCGACCGGGTGTCGGGAGGCAACAAGATCATCATCGTCGGTGTCGGCTTCGGTCGAGGTCTGATGGCCGTCCTGATGGCCACCCAGGTCGAATCGCTTCTGTTCTTCCCGATGGCATTCTCGATGCTGGTGATGGGTAAGGCGCACCACATCGCCAAGTCGGCTCTGGTGCCCAGCCTGATCGACGATCCTTCGCAACTCGTCCGGGCGAACAGCCGCCTGTCGATCATCTCGGCGATCTCGGCCACGATCGCTGCGATCCCTGGTGGAATCCTGCTGCTCCTCGGCGGCGCCCCATGGGTCCTGGTGTTCGCCGGCGCCCTTTTCGTCGTCGGCGGGATCATCGCCCTCCAGATCCCGCATATCCTCCATCATTCCCAGGCCGAGAGCGGCGAACCGGGCGGTGAGGACGCTGCGGAGATATCGGGTCTGGCCATACGCAAGGGCGGCATTCTGCTGGCGTCGAGCGCGATGGCCTACGTGCGGGGTGTCACCGGGTTCCTGACCATGCTGCTGGCGTTCGCACTGCGCGGAGGTGTGGACGCGGGACCGACCGGCGCCGGTGTGGAGATGGGGCACCGGGTGCGGGAAGCGTTGGGACAGGCGCGTCTCGACCTCGCCGTTGGCGGCTCACCCACATGGCATTTCGGTGCGGTTGTCGCGGCCTCTGGCGTGGGCGCCTTCATCGGGGCGGTCCTGTCCCCTCACCTCCGTCACCGTTTCTCCGAGGAACGAAACCTGGCCGGCATGCTCGGGCTCATCGCCGTCGTGGGCGTTCTGGGTGCGTTCGCTGGTGGTCTCCTCGGTGCGATGTCGGTCGGCTTCGCCGTGGCCATGGGTGGAGCGGTCGGCAAACAGAGTTTCGACGCCATCGTCCAACGCGACGCACCGACGGCCGATCTCAGCCACACATTCGCCAAGTTCGAAAGCCGCTTCCAGCTCGTGTGGGTGCTCGGTGCCATTCTCCCCGTCATCCTTCCCATCCCGGCCCGCATCGGTTTCGTCCTCCTGTCCGTGACCGCTGGATTCGCGGCGGTCAGCTACTGGCTCGGCAGGGACCCCGCGCCGAACACCGACGTCGCCCGCCGCAGCGCAAAGGCAGCCGGCGTCCGAGCTTCTCGGACCGTGAAGGAACGCACCGGTACCATGCGCAACCGTCGCAACGGACGTCGCACACCGACCGATACCGAGCCTGCTGAACCGACGGCGGAACATCCCGGGTTGGCGCGGAACCTGGCCGATGATCGTCGATCGTCGCAGGATGATCCGACCAGGCAGGACCTTCCCTCGCTGACCGACACCCAGCCGATACCGACGGTGCGCCCCCGTCGCGCCGATGATGATCCGTTCAGCGACGCACCAGGCGGCGGGCGATAGCGGCTGCCGCAGCTGCTGCACCGACCGCCAACAGCGCTGAACCGGCGAGCACGAGCTCCTGCCTGCGGCCCGGGGGGATCTCCCAGGGTGGCGGCGGTGTGCCCAACACCAGTGCTTCTTCGTTGCTGAACCGCGGTGACCAGCCCAGCGATCTCAGTCGGTCATTGGCCACGACCCACGGCGCATGGACATAGGGTTCGATCCCCTCGGGCGTCGGTCGGACACCCAGTTGACGCCCTACCCGGAGGACCAGATCACTCAGATCTCCGGGAACCCGGAGTTGGAGACCTCCGATCAGCTGATGGAACGCCTCGGAACCGATGAAGCCGTCCGGACTGACGTTGTACACCCCAGCCGCCCGTTGCGTTGCCACGATCGCGGCGGCGGAGGCGAGGTCGTCGTAGTGGACGAACTGGACGGGCGGGTCGACCCGGTCGGATCTGATCGTGGTGGCGATCCGCAACGACCGGGCGATCCACGATGAACCACTCTCGGCCAATGTCGTGGTCGGGCGCAGCACCGCGGCCCGCCGGCCCCCCGACGCCCAGGTCGACGCCAACCGTTCCATCTCACGTTTGGCTGCCACGAATGCAAGATCGTCGTTGGCCCGCAGGGGCGCATCCTCGGCCAGAGGAACCGGATTGTCGGGCCAGGCGCCGTACACCATCGCCGAGGAGATGATCACCACGTGTCCAACCTCGGCTTCGGTGGCTGCATCGAGAACCCGGGCGAGTATGTCCGCCGCCACCAGATGGTGACTGACTCGCCCTTCGTCGGAGGCGCAGTGAACGACGGAGTCGCAGCCGACGAAAGCGGCCGCCAGCTCGTCGGGCTCGCCTGTCGGAGCGGACAGCTCGAGGCGCACAGCCGAGACCTTGTCGTCGGTGGATCGCTGATGCCGCCGGTCGATGGCAACGACCCGGTACACGCTCTGATCCTGGACCAACAGATCGACGACCCGCTTTCCGAGGGATCCGGCAGAACCGGTGACGGCAACACTCAACATGGGCCTACCATGCCGTTGTGAGCGGAAACGATCCACTCAATCCCGAGAACTTTGATTTCCAGCAGATGCTGGAGCAACTCGGCCAGCTCTTCGGTGGGATCGGAGGCGGACCGCTCCGGACGCCGTCGGACCCCTGGAACCAGGCCCGCAAGATCGCCGTGGCGATCGCCTCCGAGGGCGGTGCCGAACCCAACGTCGACCCGACCGAGCGCCTCAGAGTCGAGGATCTCGCCAGGGTGGCGGACCTTCATGCCCGCCAACGCCCGGGCGTGCATCTCGCCGAGGATGTGAGGATCGTTCCCGTCAGCCGTAGCGCGTGGACCTCCGAGGCGGTCACCGCCTACCAGCCCTTCTTCGATCGTTTCACCGAAGCCCTGAGCCAGACCGGAACCGTGGAGACGACGATGGGGTCGGACATGGCGCCCGACGACGCGTCGATGCTCGAGCCGATGAGCAGGATGTTCGGCCAGATGATGAGCCAGTTGGCGCCGATGATGGTGGTCAACTCAGCGGGGGCGATGCTCGGCCATCTCGGTCAACGCGTCATTGGTACCTACGACCTTCCCGTCCCCCGACCGGGTAATACCGTGCCGGTGGTTCCAGCCGGGATGCGAGAAATCGCCTCGGCCGTGGGGGCACCGATCGCCGAGGTCCAGATGTACGTGCTGATCCACGAGTTGATCGCTCACGGCGTTTTGTCCATTCCCCATGTGGCGGTGCGGCTCGAGGCGTTGTACATGGACTTCGCCTCTGCATTCCGACCGAACCCTGAAGCGATCATGGACCAGGTGGGCGACATCACCGATCTTTCCCAGCTCATGCAGATCAGCGAGACGATGAGCGACCCGGAGACGGTGCTGGGGATGATGCGATCCCCCGCCCATGATCTGTTGATGCCTCAACTCGATGCGCTGGTTGCCGCGGTCCTCGGGTTCGTCGAGCATGCGACCATGAATGCCTGCGCATCGCTGATGACCGGTCATCCGGCGATTCGTGACGCACTCCGAGCTCGGAGAATCGATCGAAGCGACGCGGAGAACTTCATGGAACAGCTCCTGGGTCTCAACGTCGACAGCGCCACCCTCGAGCGAGGGGAGGCATTCATCGCCGGCATCGTCGAACGAGCCGGTGACGCCGGCCTTGAACGTCTGTGGGCCGACGAACTCGACCTACCGACCGCAGCCGAGGTAGACGCCCCCGGGTTGTGGTTGGCCCGCATTGGAATGGGTTCGGGCTCCTCCGGAGCCGTCGACTTCGAGATTCCCGATGATCTGTCCGGTCTCGACGACTTCTGAGGACAGCTCAGGAGGTTAGGTGTCGATTTCTGAGGACAGCTCAGGAGGTTAGGTGTCGATGTGGATCGGGCCGCGTTCGAGCCGAGGCCGCTCGCCTATCACGATCTGCACCGACTCGACCGAACCCTGGCGCTCGATGACCACATCGATCGACTCGTCCATCACCGCATTCGATACGAATTCTGCCAGCTGATACGGCGAGGTGATGAGTTGGCCCGAGGCGCCGAGAAGTCTGTCACCGGATGTGATCCCGGCCAGCTCGGCAGGACCCAGAGAGGCAACCGCAACGACCTCGACCAGCCCTTCAGCTGAAGTAACGGTCATGCCCAACCAGTTCGGTGACGCATGCCCGTAGTCGGCAAGGTTCTGAGCGACCTCGGCAGCGACGTCGACCGGGATGGCGGTGGCGAGCATGGACGGGCCATTGACCACGATCCCCATCACGCGTCCGGCTTTGCTCACGACCGCACTGCCCAAGTGACCGATCGGCACCGAAGCCGAGGTCTCGATCGAGGTTTCGTCGACCCCGAGCACCTTGCCGGCGTGTTGTCCGTGCGGTTGACCGGCCTGTATCTGCACATCGGAGCCCACCGCGTTGCGTCGAGCGGTATCGAGCGGCGCCGAAGTGGCAACCAGACTCCGAGCGTCGACGATACGCAGTAGCGCGATGTCGGACGATTGGTCCTCCGCCACCAGGGTGGCCTCGACCAGGCGAGGGCGGTCCGGCGTGGCGGCGTACGACGCCAGCGTGACCGACGAGCGGCCGGCCAACGCCGTTGCCGAGGTCACCAGGAGGTCGGGGGCGAGACCGTCCAGGCGCAACGCGGTGCCGATCGGCGCGGAGGTGAATTCGTCGTCGCCGCTCATCACCTCGAAGGCATAGGCCGGTGGGAGTCTGCGCGGCTCGTAGACCTGCGCCGGCTCGACGGCGGGGTCGGGATCGGGGACGGAGGCGAATACCGTGATGACGGGGATCGTCGGTCTCGGTTGGGAGCTGGTCGAGGGAGCGACGACTGCACCCGAGGTCGTCACGGTCATCGCCGCCGATTCGGCGAGCATCGTGTCCTCGTCGAGGGATCGAATCGCTACTGCGGCGACGATGAGGACACCTGCGGCGACGGTGAGGAGAAGCCGGCCGTTCCCTTGCCGCGACGCTGTGACGAGACCGCCGGCGGGGTGCACTCGTTTGGCATCATCGAGGTTGGATCGTTCGAGATGGGCCCGGGCGGCGGCGACCTCGCTCGGGTGGCGCCAGGACCGCTGAGACGGATCGGGGGGAGTTCCCGGGGGGCCGTCGCCGCCCACGTCGATGTCCAGGTCGTCCAGCGCATCCCAAGCGGGGTCGTCGAGGGGCAGCGAGGCCCAGTCGACAGCGGTGAGATCCCAGTTCTCCTCCGGTTCGGGAGGCTGTTCTCCATCGGGTGTCGGATCCGCTCCCACGGCCCCCGAAGTTACCGCGAGCCCGGTGCAAAGCGAGCGCGCCCTCTCGGCGCACGGACCCGCTTCTCAGAGGTTTGGCGGACGTCGGGGAGGTGCGGTCGTGATCCTCAGCGGTGTTTCCACTCCGGATGCCGTTTGCCGATGAACGCCGCCATGTTCTCCTGCCCATCGTAGGTCTGGCTCGCCGCCGCCATCACCTCGGTGGCATACCGATACGCGGCGGGGAGGTCGAGATCGATCTGGGTGTAGAACGTCTGCTTTCCCATCGCCTTGGACAGCCGGCTGCCGCGGGTGGCTCGACTCAACAGCTCACGGGTCGACGCCGCGACGACCTCGTCGGGCACGACCCGGTTGACGAGTCCCCAGCGGAGCGCCGTCGCCGCGTCGATCGTGTCGCCGGTGAGCGCCATCTCCATCGCTTGTTTCCGGGCGACCGCTCGGCCGATCGCCACCATCGGCGTGTGACAGAACCACCCGCTCTTGCCGCCCGGGGCGGCGAAACCGGCGGACTCGGCCGCCACGGCCAGATCGGCCGACGCGACGAGTTGGCACCCGGCCGCCGTGGCCAGCCCGTGGACCTGTGCGATCACCACCTGAGGGACCTCTTGGATGAGCTGCATCAGCTCTGAGCAAGTCGCGAGAAGATCCCGCATGAAACCCAGGTCGGCACCGGCCATGTCCGAGAAATCGTGGCCGGAGGAGAACACCGGACCGTTGCCGGCGAGGATGACGCCTGCCGCGTCGGAACGCGAAACCGCCGAAAACGCCGAGATCAACTCGTTCATGTGGTCGAGACTCAGAGCGTTCCGGCGTTGCGGCCAATTCATCGTGATCGTGACGATCGCGTCGTCGGCTTCGACGAGTATGTGGTCATATGTTGGATGGTCGGCGGGAGCCATTGCACGAGAATAGACGACCATGCCGACGACCGACACAGATCTGGCTGCGGAGGGGGCCTTCGACCTCTATAGCCCGTACGATCAGCTTCGTGAGCGACGACACGCTGGTGCCTCCCGCCGCCGGTTCGAACGAGTGGCTCGGTCTCACCGACAGGGCATTGCCGATCGCCGAAGCCAGCCGCTGGGTCGTTCTGCCGTCCTGTGGCGCCAGTGTCGTCTTCACCGGAACCGCTCGGGATCATGCCGGTGACAGGACCGGCGTGTCGCTTCTCGAGTACGAGGCCTACGAGGAGCAGGTCGTTCCCCGGCTCCGGGCTCTCGCGACGGCGATGAGGGACCGTTGGCAGGACCTGGGTCGCATCGTGCTCGTCCACAGGGTCGGTTCCGTCCCGATCACCGAGGCTGCGGTCATCGTTGCGACCTCGTCGCCCCACCGGTCTGCGGCATTCGAGGCAGCTCGGTACGGGATCGACACCCTGAAGGCAACCGTGCCGATCTGGAAGAAGGAGGAATGGGACGGCGGTTCGAGCTGGGGCCTCGAGGCCCAGCACATCACCGAGGTTCCCTAGGATCGACCGGTCGTTCGAGGATCGGTCGGTGCGGCCATCAGCTCGATCCGCAAGACCCACGAGCGGACAGCTGGTCCTCGGCGGCCTGGCGCACCTGCCAATCGCGGTCCGACAATGCGGTGTCGAGCGCGCCATCGATGTCGGGCCCGGCGAACGGGGCGAGAGCGAGCACGGCTCGCCGGCGAACGGTTGCTACGTCGCCGAGTGCGGCGAGGATCGTTGTTCGACCTCGGTGCAGCGCGCCCAGCGCGGCAACGGCTGACTCTCGACACAACGGGTCGTCGTGGCCCGAGGCCATCTCCCGGAGACGCTCCACTGCGTCGGTCAACGCCGGCGCCGGAACCGCGAGGTCGGGCCCGAGCTCCCCGATCCCGAACGCTGCGACCTCGGACACCAGTCCGAGATCATCGAGCCGGCCAACGAGCAACTCGAGGGTCTCCGGAGGATCGTCGAGACCCCGCTGATGGAGGTCGATGGCAGCCTCCACCGTTCTGCGTCGAACGGCTGGAGAACTGTCCTCGACGAGCAGTCGAAGGTCCTCCGCTGATGCTCTGCCCACCCGGGTGAGTGCGGCGATAGCGCAGGTTCGGACATCGGGATGTCGATGCTCGAGGGACGCCCGGGCGGTGGCCTCGACGTCGTCCAGGCGCTGGGTGGGCGCATCGGGTGACGCTGCTTCGGTTGCGTCGATGAGCAGTCGCGCCGCCAGCTCGGCATCACCCCCTGTGGCAGCAGATGACATGGGGACGTCGTCTCGGGCCATCGTCCTCATGATTCTATGTACTTCCGCCGCAACCGAATCGGCAAGGGTCGTCGACTCATGATCCCTCACCGGCTAGGTTTACCATCACCGCAGAGTCCACACCCGCACCCATGACTCTCGTGGACCAAAGGAGCAAATCGTGTCCCACATGGTCATCTACCGTGGCGCCGACGGCAAGCCGGGCTACCACCAAACCGACGACATCCACGATGCGGTCATGCATGTGGAAAGCCTCCGCAACGAAAAGGATGTCGATCATGCCCGGATCTTCCGTCTCGAAGAGGTGACCTTCGAGTACAAGCCCTATTACCGGGTCGAGCTCAAGGTCGGTTCGGCGGCGGTCACGACCGGCAATGGCGACAACGCCGACACGGATCGGTCCGATGAAGATGAAGATGACGTGCTCGACACGACCGAGGCGTCCGACGACGCCGACGATGGTGGTGAGGAGCCGTCCGATGAGACGACCGATGAAGGATCTGCGTCCGATGAGGACGTCGACGAGCACTCCGAGGAGCACCTGCAGGATTCCACCGGTGTTCGCCGAGGACTGTTCGGCCGCTAGAGCATTGCGGCTCGGCCGCCAAACGGGTGCGACGCCGGACCACCCGGCGTCGTGGATGTCAGCCGATCGCCTGTTCCAGGAGCATCAGGGTCAACACGGCGACCCCGATCAGGGCGACGGCCAGGGTGACGCCGATGCCGACCGTGATGCCACCGAGGGTGCCAAGAGCCACGATCCGTCGCCACAGAGGTGTTCGGACCTTGCTCGCAGGTTTGAACTCCGGTGGCGCAGCCGCGGCCTCGTACTCATCCGGAACGCCGAACGAGGAGTCGATCGTGTTGCGGTCCATCGTGTTGCGGTCCGAGGTGATCATCGGCTTCAGGATAGTCTGCGCTTGGGTTTCGTCCGCTTTTAGCCGACGATCACCACAATGTCTGGTGCGATGAATATTCCTCCAACCATCGACGAGCAACCGACCGGGCCGCCTGCGATCGGCGCCGCCCGCGGTCTGCCGATGACGCCTGGCCCGGGAGCGGTCGGGGCACAGCGGCGGCTGATGAAGATCAGCCTCGGGATCTTCCTGGTCACACTGTCGCTCGGGATCGCCGCCGGCTTCGTCTTGAGAACCGACTACGTGGCGTTCGTGCCCGGAAGCAGCCGCGATACCGAACCGTTCGTGACCGTCCAGGGGATCGAGGACTATCCGAGCGAGGGTGAGGTACACCTCACGACGGTGAGAGTACGGGATCGAGTCTCGCTGTGGGGGTATCTCTGGTACCAGGTCGACGACGATGCCGAGCTGGTCACTCGCGAAGCGGTCTTCGGCGATCTCACCCGTGACCAGAACAGAGAGCTGAACCTCGAGAGGATGGCATCGTCCAAGGATCTCGCGATCGCCGTTGCGCTCAGCCAACTCGGCTACGACACGATCGTTGCCGACGGGGTCTTCGTGTTGGAGACGGTGGACAACACACCGGCGCGGGAGTTGCTCGAAGGTGGCGACGTCATCGTGGCGGTCGACGGCGTCACCATTCAGTCCTCGAACCAGCTGGTCGAGGCGATCAGCGGGCGATCGCCAGGCGATTCGATCGATCTGACGGTCGAGCGCCGTACCGACGGTGCGGTCGAGACGATCACCGTGGTGTTGACGAGCAGGGACGATGACGATGCGAAGGCCTTTCTGGGCGTGGCCACCAGCGAACGGGTCGATCTGGACCTCGACGTTGGTTTCGACGTCGCCCTCGGATCGGACAACATCGGAGGGCCGTCGGCAGGTCTGGCCTTCACCCTGGCGGTACTGGATCAGTTGACACCGGGCGAGCTCACCGGCGGGCAACGCGTTGCTGCCACCGGCACGATCCAGGTCGACGGCAGCGTCGGCGCTGTCGGGGGTGTGGAACAGAAGGCCGCCGCAGTCCGTAGCGAAGGCATATCGGTCTTCATCGTCCCCAACGCACTCAATGAAGCCGAGATCGCCAGGGTCAGAGAACGGGCCGGTGACGATGTGGAGGTGATTCCGGTCGACGATCTCGATGGAGCGCTGCACGTGCTCGCCGGTCTCGGTGGCGACGTAGACGCCGTCGCCGAGTTCGCTGCAAGCTCAACTTCCTGACCACGAACCCACCGCGCTCACGAGATCTGAGGAGCTCCTGAGAGTCGGATTCCCCATCGTGGTCCTGCATGGGTGCAGTCGATTGGCAAAGGACCGAGTCACCGCCACTGCGACTAGCATCGTGGCATGGCCACGAACCGTGACCCGGTACTCGACCCGGATGAGATCGCCAACAGGGATTTTGCCACTTCGTTTCGGGGATACGATCCCCACGAGGTTCGGCATTACCTGCGAGGGATCGCCGAGGCGACTCGCGGGGACACCAGTCAGTCCAACGAGCATCAGGAGGCGGTCCAAGCTCTGATCGCTGAGCGCGACCAGCTTCGTCGCAAAGTCTCTCAGCTCGAACGGTCCGCCGCGACCGCCGAGAACGACGACGCCATACACGTCACCAGCTTGATCACCTCCGAAACCACCCAGGTCATCGAGAGCGCTCGAGCTGCCGCCTCCGAAATCATCCGCAAGGCCGAGACAGAGGCGAGCCGGCGGCGCAAAGAGGTGAAAGAACTCGAACAGCGCGTGGATGCCGAGATCCAGGAAAAGCGCAGTGCTGTTGCCGAGGACACTGCACGAATCCGTCGCGAAACCCAGGCCGAGGTGACGAAGCTGCGCACCGAAGCCGACGACGAAACCAAGTCGCTGCGGGCCAAGGCCGACGAGTACGCATCGACGACCAGAGCTCAAGCTCAGGAGATACTTCGGTCGAGGACCGCAGAGGCGGAGAGCTTCTACGAGACCCGTACCCGCAAGACCGAGGAGACGACCGCAGCGATGCGGGCCGAGGCCGAAGAAGAAACCGCGACGCTGCGTCGCAACGCTGAGGACGCCTCGGCCAAGATGCGTCGAGAAGCCGAAGAAGAAACGCTCGCTCTCCGCCGCCGCACCGACGAGGAGGTCAAAGCGTTGCGGTCAAAGGCAGAGGCCGAAGCCGAAGACCTCCGTACCGCGGCCCAAGCCCGGGTCGACGAGCTCAACGTCGAGGCCGACAAGATCGCCGCGGAGTCCGAGAATGCAGCCAACATCGCACGCGCCGAGGCGACCGCCGCCGCCGACCTCGCCACCCGGGAGGTGCGAGACGAGGCTCGCATGATGGTGGCCGAAGCGCGAGCGGTGCGGGAGAAGATCCTGACCGATCTGGTCCGCCGTCGCCGTGCCGCCCGCCAGCAAATCGACCAGGCACGAGCTGCCCGCGATCGGTTGTTGCGCAGCCTCGAAGAGGTCAAACGAGAGCTCGACGAGGCGACCAATGAACTGCACCGAGCCGTTCCCGAGGCCAGGGCGGCGATGGACCGGGTTCCGGCTCTGTCGGCTGACGATGATGCCGAGGTGATCGCCGCGATTGCATCGCTCGATCGGACTCGGCCTGAGCGGGCTCGGAGCTTCGCTGATCTGGGTGAGGTCGCCGAGACCGAGGACTATGCCCGCAGGCTGGCGGGCGACGACACCGGCGACATCTCCGAGGTCGATCACGTCCACCAGGACGAGCCCGAGCCCTTCGAGGAGCCGGCTGAGCCGGCAGCAGCCCAGGACGGCGAATCGCGTGCGAGAGGCGCAGAAATGCCGGGGCGCGTCGCCGAATCCGAAGCCGGCGAACCGGGGACGGACGTACTCACCGCCGATACGGAACCCGACGCCGACGCCGCTGTCGACACACCCGCCGTCGCTGGAGCAGAGGAGCTCGAGTCGGGCACCGATGTCGACACCGAGGACCAGTCGGCCGAGGACGATCCCGAGCAGGTCGAAGCGGATCGGACCCGATTGTTCGATACCGCGGACGATCGATCCGAGGACCCACGGCCCCAACGTTCAGCGGGTCTGTTCGGTCTCGGCAAGACCTCCCCGGCTCGTGAAACACCGGATTCGAGCGCGCCGCTGTTCGGCAAGACCCCCGCTGCAGAGGAAGAGGAGCCGGAGGCTCCAAGCGTCGATCTAGTGGACCAACGCGCTGAGGTGTGTGAGGAGTTGGCGCCGGGCCTGAAACGGCAGTTGAAACGTGCGCTCGCCGACGATCAGAGCGAGCTGCTCGATGCGGTCAGCCGGGGTGGAAAGAGTGCCTCGGTCGAGGACCTTCCCGCTGCGGATCGTCAGGTGGCCCGTTTCGCAGACGCCCTCGAATCGTCGCTACGGTCCGCCGCGACCGGCGGTGCGACCGCGGTCGGTGGTCGCATCTGGCCAGGTCTGGTCGACGGACTCGTTGCCGACACCGCTCGCTTGCTCGTGGACAGCGTACGGGGCGTGGTCGTCGAGGCCGTGCACCGGGATGGAGGCGAGGATCGTTCCCTGGAGGCGATTCGCAGTCACTACCGGGACATCCGCTCGAACCGTCTGAACCATCTCGTCGACTCGGCGTTGGTCGAGGCGTTCGATCTGGGCGCCGAGAACGGGGCTGAGAGCGTTGGCTGAACCGGTGCGCCCTTCGGTGCCTCGACCCGATCCAACTCCGCTGCCGATTCGCCCTAGCGTCTAACGCAATGACAACAACTGTTTCGCGCGTATCGCGTCGGCGTCTGCCACTATTCGTGGCCAGCGGTCTCATCCTGATCATCCTCTTGACCGCAAGCGGAATCGCCCGCCTGTTCACCGATTATCTATTCTTCGACCAGCTCGGATTTGCGTCCTCGTGGGCCAGGATTCTCCTCACCCAGATCATGCTGGCGGTGGTGTTCACGGCGGCCTTCTTCGCCATTCTCTTCGGGAATCTGACCGTGGCCGATCGTTTACGTCCGCCGGTCCGCCCGCCCTCGCCCGAGGAGGATTTGATCGAGCGGTATCACCAACTCGTCGGTCGCCACGGCACCCGAGTGCGGTTGGTCGTGTCGGGGTTCCTCGCGCTGATGTTCGGCCTCCAGGTGTCCCAGGAGTGGAAGAAGTGGATCCTGTTCACCAACGCCAACGACTTCGGTTGGACCGATCCGCTCCACGGCCTCGACGCGTCGTTCTACGTCTTCCGACTGCCGTTTCTCACGTTCTTGGTCGACTGGCTCTCGTTTGCCGTCGTCTTCTCCGTCTTCGCCTCCGCTCTCGCTCACTATCTCAACGGCGGCATCCGAGCCGTCGCCGTGTCCAAGATCAGCGATCGGGTGAAGTTGCACCTCTCGGTTCTCATGGCTCTCCTCGGCGTACTTCGAGCGATCAGTTATTACCTCGATCGCTTCGAACTCGTGAACTCTCGCCGGGGGTTGTTTGATGGCGCCTTGGCCACCGATGTGGAAGTGCAGCTCCCGGCGCTCAACCTCCTGGTTCTGGTCTCACTCCTCGGCGCTGCGCTCTTCGTGGTCAATCTGCGCCGAAATGGCTGGGGCCTGCCGCTCGTCGCACTCGGAATGTGGGCCGTGACCCACGTGGTGGTCGGAGGGATCTTCCCCGGCCTCTACCAACGCTTTGCCGTAGAACCCAACCAGTCGACGAGGGAAGCGCAGTACATCGCCGGCAATCTCGAAGCGACCCGGTTTGCCTACGGGCTCGATGCGAACCGTGTCGCCAGCCAACAGTTCGACTACGCCGCCGGGATCACGACCGCCGAAGTAGAGGCCAACGAGGACATTCTGGACGACATTCTCGTCCTGGACCCTGTGCTGGCCCAGGAGTCGTTCATCCGCAATCAGGCTGAACGGCGGTTCTACGCCTTCAACGATCTGGACATCGACCGGTATGCAATCGACGGCACGATCGAGCCGGTGGCGATCAGCGTTCGTGAGCTGATCCTCGACGAGGTCGACTCTGGGTGGGAGAACCAGCATCTCGCCTTCACACACGGCTACGGCGTGGCGTTGGCTCCCGCCAACGTCTTCGGTTCAGGCGGAACACCAGACTACCTGGTCTCGGGTATCGGGCCGGCCCAACAGGTCGATGAGTCCCTCGCTGTGGGTTTGTCGCAGCCCCGCATCTACTTCGGTGAGGACTTCGGCGGTTATGCGATCGTCGGTGCAGACGGTCGGAACGAGGTCGACTTCGCCTCCGACTCGGTGGGTCGGGACGAATCGGACTTCCGGTACGACGGTGACGGCGGCGTGGCGATCGATTCGCTCCTCCGTCAGCTCGCGTTCTCTCTGCGGTTCCAGAGCATCAACCCGCTGATCTCGCCCTTCGTCGGAAGCGAGAGCTCGGTGATCTACAACCGGGACGTGGTGGAACGGGTGGCTCTGGTGGCCCCGTTCCTCGAACTCGACAGTGACCCCTACCCGATCCTTTCCGATGGTCGGGTCAAATGGGTCATCGATGCCTACACCACGACCAACGAGTTTCCCTACAGCCAGGGTGTCCGGAATCGGTCCCTGCCGGGTTCAAGCGACTTGTCCGGGGGATACAACTACGTTCGCAACAGCGCCAAGGCCGTGATCGACGCCTACGACGGCAACGTCACGATTCATGTGGCCGACGAGACCGACCCGATCATCCGGGCGTACCGGTCGGCGTTCCCGGCACTGTTCTCCGATGCGCCGCCGTCACTGGAGTTGCGTCAGAACTTCCGGTACCCGAAGGACATCTTCAGCATTCAGACCGATATGTGGGGCACGTACCAGGTCACCGATCCGGTCACGTTCCTCGAGGGCAGCCTCAGCTGGACCGTGGCCACTCAACCCCAGGCCGCCGCCGGTGACCAGCGAGCAGGAGCGGCGACCGCGGCGCTGCCGATGGCCCCTCAATACGTGCTCACCCGGCTGCCCGGGTCGGACCGAAGCGAGTTCATTCTCCAGCGTGCGTTCGTGCCCAGTTCCAATGATGCCAACCGGCAGAGCGACCGCCCGGAACTCACCGCGATCATGGTCGGCCGGTCCGATCCCGAGGTGTACGGACAGCTGATTCAGTACCGGTTGCCGGGTGGTCTGGTGAACGCGCCCGACCTGGTCGATTCCGAGATTCGACGCGAGACCGAGATCTCCGAATACATCACCCCGCTCGATTTGCAGGGTTCGAATGTTCTGTTCGGAGAGATGATCATGGTTCTGATCGAGGACACGCTGGTGTACGTGCGTCCCCTCTACGTCGAGGCTCAGGGCAACAACGCCGTACCCGAACTCAACCGGATCATCGCGGTCAATGGCGATCGGATTGCCATGAGGCGCAGCTTGGACGAGGCGGTGCGAGCGGTCACCACCGACGCCGGCGAAGAGCCGGAGACACCGACGGTCCCTGTTCCGGACCCTCCGGAGATCACCGCACCGGAGCTGCCACCGAACATGCGGGACCTCAGCGTGTCGGACCTGATCGATCTGGCCGACGATTTCCTCGTCGCCGCCGATCAAGCCGCCGAAAACGGAGATCTGGTGGAGGCCGCCCGATTGAGGGCCGATGCCCGCATCGCTCTCGCCCAGGTCACCAACCTGCTCACCGGGCGGACTACCTAGAACGGGAGGATCACCCGCTCGTTCGGGTCCCTAGCCCCATTCGGCCAGGGCGGACCCGTGCCTTACAGTTTTGCTGTGGCTCACTTACTAGAGAAGACGCCGGCACCGACCATCTCGGTTAGGGCGGCATGGGCATTCGTCACCCAGCTCCGCCATGATGGTGACGTCATCCACGGCGAGGTGGCCGACAAGCTGGCGGGCTTGATTACGGTGGCCGAGCTTTCGGGTCAGGAGCGTGTGAACGTGGACGCCGCACTGGTGGATGTCATGGCGGTCGAGGACTCGATCGACGCGTTGGTCGATCTCGTGATCGACCTGCGCTGAGCCGGGTCGCCGATCGGGCGGAACAAAGGCCGGTCGAACGAGGTTGTACCAACCATGTTCTTCCGCAACGATCCGGCCAATCTGGATGTCCCCGAGCCCGGAGAGGCGCTGTCGGGACGAGCCGAGGAGATGGAGGTACCGGCCGCCCACTACGTCAACGGCAATTCGCTGAAGGGGCCGTGGCCCGATGGCATGAACACCCTCATCGTGGCGATGGGTTGTTTCTGGGGGGCTGAGCGATTCTTCTGGGAAACGCATGGTGTGTACTCGACCTCGGTCGGGTACGCCGGTGGGGCCACCCCGAACCCGACCTACGAGGAAACTTGCACCGGTCGCACCGGTCATACCGAGTCGGTCCTGATCGTGTTCGATCCCTCCCAAGTGCAACTCGAGACCCTGTTCAAGGTCTTCTGGGAGAACCACGATCCCACCACCCCCAATCGGCAAGGCAACGACATCGGCACCCAGTACCGGTCGGCGATCTACGCCAACTCCGCCGACCAACTGGCTGAGGCGATCGACAGTCGTGACGCCTACCAGCGGTCGCTGGCCGACGCCGGTTTCGGCGAGATCAGGACCGAAATCGCACTTGCCGGTCCCTTCTACTACGCCGAGGATCACCACCAGCAGTATCTCGCCAAGAATCCCAGGGGCTACTGCAACCACGGGTTCTGCCAGGTCAGTTACGGCTCCGAGACGTGACGCCGACAACGGCCACACGGCCCGATCATCACGACCGATGAGACCACCGCGACCGTTGCGTATCCTGCGCTGACGGCGGCGGCGATGTCGGCGCTCACGGAGATGTCGTCACCGGCGAGAAGTTTCTGCACCGGGTCGGTCGAACCGATCCGGCGACCCACGACGAGCAGGAGAACGGCGCCACCGCCGGCGCTGCCGATGGTGAAGCCCTGGTATCGCATGAACTGGTGGGCGGCGCCCGCCCGCCCGATCAGGCCGGCGTTGGGTGGATCGGCGCAGTTAACGTGAGCCGGCGTTGGTGGTGAGCCCCACTCCGGTACCCATGCTGGCGGCGATGGTTCCCAGGGTCACTACGCCTGCGATCAGCGACCCCCGCCGGTCAACATGTGGGGCTTCTGCATTCTCCTGGACCCGGGCAGGCCCCGACCTCCGGCGAGCACTGCGAGCGTTCCCAGCGCCAGATTGACGAACAAGATCCGCCGCCACGAGGCAACCTGAAGCAGAAGGGCGGCCAGAGCCGGGGCGGCGGCGCCCATCAAGCCCTTGAACGTGGAGTTGGCGGCGAAGGCCCGCCCGGTGAGGCCTGCCGGGTAGGCCAGGTTGACCGCTGCGATCGTGGAGGCGACCACCATGCCCGAGGCTCCGCCCTGGCTTAGGCGGATTCGGCATTGGAACCTCTCTGCTAGCTACCGGAATGCCCATTGAGTGACGCCGACATGCGAACCGGCGGGCCGCAAACTATACGCTGCGACCATATGGAAGAGCCGGGCCGTCAGTGCATTGCGGTACTCGGACCCGGTCGATCCGGCACTTCGCTGGCCATGAAGCTGCTCCAGAGCACGGGGATGCGTCTGTCGACGACGCTGGTCGGGCCGTCGGACGACAACCCCGACGGCCATTTCGAGGATGCTCAGATCGCGCACACACAACAGGCCCTGATCGCCTCGCTCGAGCTGTCTCCGTATCGACCACGTCCCGACATCTGGATGCAGGCCGACCGGATCGGGCAAACGCGGAACGACCTCGCAGCGGTCGTCAGCGCCGAGGTTGGACGAGATGACCAGGTGTGGGGCTTCAAGGATCCGCGAACCTGCCTCACCTGGCCACTTTGGGTCGAGGTCTTCGAGCAGACCTCGGTACAACCGCGTCCGGTGTTCTGCGCTCGCGAGGCAGCGATCGTCGTCCGATCGCTGATGCACTCCTATTCACTGCCCCAGGACGTGGCGGAGGGCCTGTACCTGTATCGAATTCTGCATGCGCTCGAGGATGTGCACGAACCATGGTTCTTCGTGCATTACCAGTCTTGGTTCGACGACCCGAGTCGCCAGCTCGGTGAGCTGGCGGCGTTCTGTGGTTTGAACGCGGACGACGGGCGGATCGACGAGATCGTCGCGGCGAACTTCCGGCCCGAACTCAATCGGCGATCAGCCGACTCCGGGATCGCCGTCTCAGGCGTACTGCTCGAAGCCGATCGCCTGCTCGAGGGTTGCACTGGCACCGACTACGACGCCGGCGAGATCGCCGGCTGGTGTGCATCGGTTCGATCGCGGGTCGACGACCTTGGCTTCCTCCAGTACGCACTCGATCGGCACCAACGTACGACGACGAGCCCGATCTCTCGAACCATGCGGCGGGCCGGCTCACGAGCGAAGCGCCGTATCGAGAAACTCGTCCGAACCGACTCGTGACGGCAGCCGACAACGGCGCACTCTCGGCAAGCACGTGATGGCGATCCCGGCGAGCCGGGTCGTGAGGACGCGCCGAGACTCACGCCGCCCCGCCGCATGCTCGATCGGATTCGAGTGGAGGCCGTATGGCAGCTGCTGCGGGCCAAGCGTCACGCACGGCGCACCATCGGCCGCTTCTCACCGCGTGCGATACGGCGCGCCATGGGCCGCTTCCAGCTCAACTCGCCGTCGATTCGAGACATTCGGGCCGTCGCCGCCTTCAACGGAGTTGAGCTCGACCAGATGTCGTCGTGGAAACACTGGCTGGAACCTCACATCTACCCCGACCTTGCCGTGTTGTCCTGTACCGCCGCCGAGATCGACTTCGAGCCACGCCCCGAATGTGCACTACGTCGGGCCGATGATCGACGACGAACGCGACGAGCCGCTGGTCGGTGCGGCCACCCGAGCCGCCTGAACCGGGTTCGTCGCGTGGTGCGCAGGTCGACCAATCGCATACAGCTCGATGGGGCCTACGCACGCGGCCGATGTCGACGAGCGAATCGACGAGGGGGGCCCGAAACGACCGTGGCCAGGCCGGAGACGAAGATATCCGGTGATCACCCAGGGGAGCAGATCGATACCCCCAGGTCGGCGGTCAGTTCGGGCAGCGCTGCGGCAACCTAGGTTCCCTCGAAAGCCACGAGCGCGATCGTGGAGTAGATCGCAACCGAAACGCGTCGGTAGCGAGAGGCCACAAGGTCCTCGGGCGCAGACACGGGACCCCGCTATCGAGGCGTGCGCCGGCGCCCTTGCCGCTGGCCATTCCGGTCCGTGGGCTTCTAGCATCGTTCGAGGAGGGCAACACTCGTTGCGGCGCGATGACCCGTCTCACATTCGAACACGTGTCGAAGTCGTTCGGCGATGTGGATGCCCTCGTCGGACTGAACCTGGACATTCAGAGCGGTGAGTTCTTCGCTGTCGTGGGTTCGTCGGGCTGCGGAAAGAGTACTGCCATGCGCATCGCCGGGGGCTTGGAAACGCCGGATTTCGGCGACATCAAGGCGGAGGGACGGGTCATCACCCGGGTGCTCCCCAGAGACCGAGGATTCGGTCTCGTCACCCAACAGAACGCGCTGGTGACCAATCGGACCGCCGCGGGCAACATCTCCTTGCCACTCGAGATTCGGATGCTCCACCACAACGACATCTCCAAACGCGTGACCGCCGAGGCCGACCAGCTCGGCGTGGGGTATCTGCTCGATCGGCGACGCAACGAGCTCTCCGGCGGCGAGACCCAGGCGGTCCAACTGGCCCGGGCCCTGGTGGCGAGACCCAGAGTGCTTCTCCTCGACGAACCACTTGCCCGCATCGATACGGACCTTCGCCTGAGACTGCGCAACGACGTGCTCCGCATTCAGAACGAGTATGGGCTGACGATTCTGCTGATAACCGCCGATCAGGAGGACGCCATGGTGCTCGCCGACCGGGTCGCCGTGCTCGATCACGGCCACCTCCAGCAGGTGGGTCCACCGATGGACCTGTACCACCAGCCGGTGAACACCGTGGTAGCGGGTTTCTTCGGCGAACCTCCGATGAACTTGTTGACTGTGGGCGTCGTCGATGACGGCGGTCTGCGCTACTACATGGTGGGTGGATATCTTGTCCCCGCCCACCACCGACCAGCCGAGCGGTTCGCAGGCGGCGCCGCCATCATCGGCCTACGTCCGGAGGATCTTCGATTGGTGAGTGCCGACATCGACCGCTCTCTTCCGGCGGTTGTGGATCGAATAGAGAATCGAGGATCGCGCGCCGTCGTGCATTTGAGCGCCGATGGATTGGCGAGCGCAGACGGGGAGCGGGGTATCGGCCTGGTCGCATCGTGCAGAGGCTTTGGCCCCCGGTTGGGGGACCGGGTCGGCGTGGTCATCGATCCCGCACGGCTGCATCTGTTCGACACCTTCACCGGTGCAGCGCTGCTGCATCCGATCTGAGCGCCGTCGGCGTTGTTCACGCGGGCACGACGGTGAGCGCCGGCCGGTCGCCGTCGAGATTCTGCGCTGACGGATGCACCTGCGATCGGACATCGGATTGGCATATCGAGACGATTTCGGCGGTGCGGAAGCTGGCCACGCGTTCGCTCCACACGTCGATCGTCCTGGTGGCCGACCCGCTGCGAAAGAAAGTGGTGAGGGGCCCTTCGGGCTCGTAGAAGTCGGTCTCGGTCACCTCGACGGTGCGACCCGAGCTGAGCGTGACGGCGAAGACCGGGCTGGGATCGGACCTGAGTGCTCGGTCGGTGAGATCGATGGCGGGGACGTAGGTGAAAGTCATGAACCCATGATGGCCAAGGGGTGTGACACCGTTCGAACGGGAGTTCGATTATTGCGACGGTTCATCGCTGCCGACTTGGCGCCGATAGTGGGGCGTACCGGCTGTTTTCCGGTTGGGTATCGCACAGGAGGTTCCGTTGCGACGGCGAATCATCAAGACGGCCAAGGTGCGGCTCATGGACGCCCAGGTGGGCGACATCGTGAATCGCAACCCCGACGCCGAAAAGGGCTGGTTCGAGGTGGCGGACATCTCCACCTTGTTCAACGGTGACCTCCAGTTGGCCGACGTGTCGACCTATGTCACGATCACAGGCCGCGACAACGATCTGATCGGTGTCCAGTTCGCCCAGGTGATCGACACTCCCGGATGACTAAAGGGCACCCCGGGCCAGGCCGATTCAGACGTCGTGAAACCCCATATCGCTTCGGCCCGGCCGTGGGGAGCCGGCGGCCGGCCCTCACCGGCCATGATGACCGGGCTGGCATTCGTCACCGCAGTCGTGACCGCCTTCGGCGTCGTCGTGATCGGCAACGACGTGGGCCCGGTCCTGGCCGACGTTTCCGCCGCCCGATCCGATGTCTGGCGGCCGATGTTGGTGTTCCTGTGCGTTCCCATCGCAACCATCGTGGGCGCCGTCGCCCTGGCGGCGGTGACCGGCTCCGATCGGCCGGCGTCGGCCATCGTGACCGCGGCGGCAGCCTTCGGTGTCTTCGTCGGGGCTGGGACCGGACGGATCATCTGGCGTTTCCTCGAACTTCAGACCTACGGCGAGATTCGAGGTCTGCTCGACTCGGTGGCGGTTCTACTTCTGGCCGGTTCGGTGTTCGTCGGCGGTGTCGCCGGCGCCCTCATCGGCGATCGTCTCCGTCGAACGCGTCAGGCCAGGCGGAGTAGTCAGTGGTCGGGCATCGTCGCGACCGCTCTGATCACGTACCCGACTATGGAGCTCATCGGTGGACGCGCCGACGTCGGAGCTCTTCAGCTGTGGATGCTCGGTTTCATGCTGTTTGCCCTCGGTGTGGCGCCGAGGATCGGCCTGGTCAATGCGGAAGGGTCGACTTCGGACCGGCACTTGCCGCTGTACGCCCAGTACGACGCAGCAGCCCGGCGGGATCAGAGCGTCGCCGTGCGGCTGCTGCTCGGGTTCTCGGCCGGCTGGATGGCCTCGATCCTGGTGAACATGAGCGTGGGTTCGTTCGACGGTCAGCTCACGCGATACGTGATGGCGTGGATATTGCCGGTCCTTCTCGTCGCACCCGGTGTGTTGGCTCATCTCGACGAGGTGACCGGTCGATCCGTCGCTCCGCTCCCGGCTCCGGTCAAAGAGTCCACCTGGCGCTAGCCGGCGAGGTCCTCCTCCGCCAAACCTCGTGCCCAGCCCACACCGCCGCCGAAATTTCGTATCCAGCCCACCGAAACAGTGGGCTGGACACGCTAGAAGTGGGTCGAGGTGCACTGGGCACGACAGAAACCGTCCGGTGGGGGCGGAGCACGCTGAGTGGGTTTCGGTGTGGGGGTCGTCATCGGTGCCACACTGATGCGGTGCCACAGCTCGGCGAGTTGGTTGCCAACGGTCGCACGTCGCGCGTGTACGCGTTCGGTCCGGACTCGGTGGTGAAGGTCCAACGCCCCGGCGTGCCCGAGCATTGGTCCGAACTCGAAGCGCGGTTCACCTCGGTGGTGAACGCGTTGGGAATCCCGTCTCCGGAGGTGAGGAGCACGATCGACATCGATGGCCGGGAGTCGATCGTGTTCGAGCGTGTCACGGGGCCCTCCATGTGGCAGCTGATCCTGGAGCGGCCAGAGGACACGGCCGGATACGCCTCCGAGCTGGCCGCCATCCAGACGGAGATCTTCCGGGCTGCCCTGCCGGCGGGGATACCGGATCTGATCGGTCGGATGTGTGCCAAGATCCAGACGGCGTCCCAGTTGGATGCCGAGGACAAGGATCGGGCCTGTGATCTCGCCCGGTCCCTGCCGCACGGCGCCGCCCTCCTCCACGGCGACCTGCACCCCGGCAACGTGCTCATGAGCCGGCGCGGACCGGTGGTGATCGACTGGTTCGATGCCGCCATCGGTCATCCGGCGGCCGATGTGGTGAGGACGTCGCTGCTGGTGCGCCCGCTCGGCGCCGATGCCGAGCACCCGTATCTACCCGCCGGCTCAGCCGAGATCCTCAACCGCTTCCTGTCCCATTACCGGACCGAGGTCCACGACATCCTCGATTTCAACGATGCCGTATTGCCCGTGTGGGAGTCGGTCATCGCCGCCTCGAGGTTGGCCGAGGACGTTGGATCCGAGGAGTCCGAGCTTCTCGAACTGTGGAGGCGACGTGATCCGCAGTGACCCCGTGTGTCCTCGAACCCGGCTCAACCCCCGGCGGTTGCCCTGACGATCGACCGGAGATCATCGAAGATCGTCGGCGCTGCGCCGATGGCGAGGCCGATCCGGTTGGAACCGGGAAGCTCCACGGTGGCGCCCGCTTCGGCTGCGATCAATCCGCCGGCGGCATAGTCGTAGATCTGGGTGTGCTGTTCGTAGTAGCCGTCGAGGCGACCGCAGCCCACCCAGCACATGTGCAGCGCGGCGGAGCCCATGCAGCGAACGTCTCGTGAGGCTGGTAGCAGGCCCCGAAGGATCTCCACCTGGAGCGACCGCAGCTCGGAGTCGTAGGAGAACCCGGTGCCGATCAGGGACTGGGCCAAATCGGACGGTTTCGCGGTGGTGATCGGGGTCCCGTCACGGCGGGCGCCCTCGCCCAGGGTGGCGGTGAAGATCTCACCGCGGACTACATCGGCCACCGCGCCGGCCACGACCTTGCCGCCGGTCGTGGCGGCGATGCTGACCGAGACCACCGGCAGGTCGTAGAGGAAGTTCACGGTTCCGTCGATCGGGTCCACGATCCACTCGACCCCCGACACACCGGCAACGTCGTCGAGCTCCTCACCGACGATCGCCGAACCGGGGCAACGCTGCAACAGCTCGGCCCTGATCACTTTCTCCGATCGGAGATCGGTGTGGGTGACCACGTCGGTCGGACTGGTCTTCGTGCGCGCCGGCGCGGCGGCTCCGAGCGAACCTCGAATCACATCTGCGGCCACCGTCGCCACCTCGGCGGCAACCAGTTCGAGGTGGCGGGCAGGGGACCACCCGGGGAGCTCGAACCCACCGGAGCTTTCCGCCGAGTTCACGCCAACAGCACCGTAGTTCCGGTCGCCTCGATCTGGGCGACGATGTCCGGGTCCAGCTCGGAGGTGGTCACCAGGGTGTCGATCTCGGACCATGCGGCAAACCTGACGAAGTGCTCCTTGTTGAACTTCGAGTGATCGACGATGGCCACGACCCGGCCGACCTGGTGAGGGTGCTGGATGTGAACGTGGTCGGCGTCTTCCATGTGCTGCAGTCGAGTGCGCAACTCCTGCGCGTCGCTGGATCGGCTGGAGCGATCGTCAATACCGCCTCGATGGCCGGGGTCTCCGGGGCGCCGAACATGCCGGCCTACTCCGCCTCCAAGGCCGCCGTGATCGGCATGACCAAGAGCGCGGCCAAGGATCTCGCCCCGTTCGGTATCCGGGTCAACGCCATCAGTCCGGCCTTCATCGGGCCTGGGGACATGTGGGACAACCAGGTGGCCCAGCAGGCGGCGGTCAAGAGCCAGTACTTCGCCGACACCGACACAGAGGTGGCGGCGCAGATGATCGGTTCGGTCCCGCTGCGACGGTACGGCAGTCTGGAGGAGGTGGCGTCGGCGGCGAGGTTCCTGCTCTCCGATGACGCGTCGTACATCACCGGCGTGAACCTCGAGATCTCCGGCGGCGCCGCCTGACCGTCCCTTACCTCTCCGTTCCCGTCCCGAAAAATCGTGTGGAGTGCACGGTTTCGGTGGGGTGGTCACGACAGAAGGTGGCTCATGTGGGCTGGGCACGCCAGAACGGCTGCGCCACGCCAGAAGCGATGACCGACGACATTCCGGCCCGAACGTCAACGCTTCTGTCGTCACTCGGTTCTTCTGTCGTCTCCAGCCCACAATGAGCTCGTTCTGGCGTGCCGAGCCCACCAAATCGGTGGGCTGGACACGATATCTCGGCGGGGAGCGCGCGACGGGGCGGCGCGGGATCGGAGCACCTTGGGCGGTCCGTTCTTCGCCGGAGCTCAGCCAACTGCGAACGCGCCGTATCCCACTACCCGGTCCGGGTCGCCGGTGGTATCGCCGGAGTTGCGCAGGTCGATCTGCTCGATGGGCAGGCCGCGCGCCGCCGCCACCCGCAGCATGCCGCGCAGCGGTCGGGATCCGCACGCATCGCTGTCGCCGATGGCGTCGGGGTCGGCGGCGACGATCGCCGCTGCGGTGCGGGCGTCCAGGCGAACCGCTTCGTCGTACTGGTGGTAGTGCGACAGGTCGGTGCTGATCACGACCAGCGTCTCGGGTCCGCCCCACACGGCGTCGAGGACGGCGGCGACCTCTTCGCTGGTGGTGTCGCCCACCGACAGGGGGAGCAGTGTGAAACGCTCGAGCACGGTCTGTAGGAAGGGCAGCTCCACCTCGAGGCTGTGCTCCTGGCGGTGGGGTTCGTCGTCGACGACGACGGACGGGAGGGCGAGGACGGTGGTGCGGAGCTCGGTATCGATGGCAACCCTGCCGAGCGGGGTGTCGAAGGAGTCGACGGAGGGGACGGCCATGCCGCGCACGTACACACGATGGCTCGGACCGAGCAGGATGACCCGTTCGATCCGTTCGGCGGTCGAAGCGAGGCAACCAATGGCGCTGGCGGCGACCGCACCGGAGTAGACGTAGCCGGCATGGGGGACGACCAAAGCCTTGGGTGGCGTGGCGTGCGGCGTGGGCGGTGCAACGGCGTCGGCGAACGCCCTCTGGATCGAGCTTCGGAGCTCGCCGCGGTCGGACGGGTAGAACATGCCGGCGACGGCGGGACGACGGGTGCTCACGGGGAGGTGACCCCCTGGCGATCGGCGCGGCGCCGCATCCTCACCGGTTGGCGCCGGGCGCCCCAGGTGCCGGCCGGGCCGTCGAAGACGCCGGGCATCTCGGCGCCGCACGCGACGCAGTGGCCGGTGTCGTCGAGCCCGTAGTGGCCGAGCACGTACCAGTCGCGGTCGATCACCTTGGCGCCACAGGAGTGGCAGAACGAGCTGCCGCCCTCACGGTCGTGGACATTGCCCGTGTAGGCGAACCGCACGCCGTTCTCGATCGCGATCCGCCGTGCCCGGGCGAGCGTGGCAGGTGGGGTTGGCGGTACGTCGAGCATCTTGTAGTCGGGGTGGAATGCCGTGAAGTGCATCGGTACGTCGGGGCCGACGTGCTCGACGACCCACTGGGTCATGCGGTGCAGTTCTACGTCGCTGTCGTTGTGGCCGGGGATCAGGAGCGTGGTCAGTTCGATCCAGACGTCGGTTTCGTGGTGCAGGTACTCGATCGACTCCAGCACGGTGTTCAGGTCGGCCATCGCGGTGTGCTTGTAGAACTCGTCGGTGAAGGCCTTCAGGTCGACGTTGGCTGCGTCGAGGTGCCGGTAGAAGTCCCGTCGCGGGTCGGGGTTGATGTAGCCGGCGGTGACGGCGACGGTGCGGACACCGAGCTCGTGACACGCTTGGGCCACGTCGATCGCGTACTCGAGGAAGATCGTCGGGTCGTTGTAGGTGAACGCGACGCTACGGCAGCCGAGGTCGCGTGCGGTCTGTGCGATGGCCGTGGGGGAGGCGTCGTCGGCGAGGGTGTCGATCTCCTTCGATTTGGAGATGTCCCAGTTCTGGCAGAAGCGGCAGGCGAGGTTGCAGCCGGCGGTGCCGAACGAGAACACAGCGGACCCGGGGAGGAAGTGGTTGAGCGGCTTCTTCTCGATCGGGTCGACACAGAAACCGCTCGAACGGCCGTAGGTGGTCAGCACTACGCCATCGACCCCTTCGATCGTGTCGCGGGCCCGGACGAAGCACACGCCCCGCTGGCCGGGACGGAGTTTGCACTCCCGCGGACACACGTCGCACTGGATTCGCCCATCGTCGAGCGCGTGCCAATAGGCCGTCGGAATCGTGAATCGGTCCATGCCGTGTCACCTCCGTGCCGGTCGTGCCGGCGTGTATCTTCCCCACACGATACGGCTCGTGCCGGTGCGCTGGCAGTGCCGAAGGGCCCTGCTCCCGCCCAGGAGGTCAAGTTCCTCGACGAGACGATCGCCGGCCTACTTGGGGCGCACTCGTGGACCAGCAGGTCCACCAACACCACCAGCGGCAGGTCATCGGCCTTTCCCGACCCGGAGCCCCTCCCGACCCCGAAAAGTCGTGTGCTGCCAACGTCTTGCGTCGGCTGGACACGAAGAAGGGCAACGAACGTGGGCTGGACACGGATTATGGGTTCGTCACGCCAGAAGCGACACACACCGTCGCCCTGTGTGGGAGGAAGCCCTGTTCTGTCGTCCGACGGATCCTCTGCCGTCTCCACCTCACCGACCGAGGTTTCTGTCGAGTCCAGCCCACGCAGAACGTGGTGCGGGGCACGAGATTTCGGAGTGGGAGTGGCGCAGACCGGCGCTGCGGGAGTGGGTGGTCGGTCCGAGCGCGTAGGGTCGGGGGCATGGTCGACGTGAAGGAACGCTATTTCGAGGATTGGTCCGTCGGTGAGATGTTCGTGACCGATTCGTACGAGATCACCGAGGAACGAATGAGGTCTTTCGCCGCCGAGTTCGATCCCCAGCCGTTCCACGTCGATCCCGAAGCGGCGGCGGCGAGCATCTACGGCGGCCTCATCGCCAGCGGCTGGCACACCGGATCGGTGCTGATGCGCCTACTGACGACGCTGCTGGGTCCTTCGAGCATGGGTTCGCCCGGGGTCGACAAACTCCGATGGAATGCACCTGTGCGAGCGGGTGACCAACTTCGACTACGCCTCACGGTTCTCGACACCCGAACCTCGAGCTCCAAGCCCGACCGGGGCATCATCCTGTTCAGGCAGGAGCTGTTGAATCAGCGGGACGAGGTGGTCATGTCGCTGGAAGCGAGCCTCTTCATGAAGCGCCGGTCGTGAGCAGGGGAAATGGGTCACAACAGACCTCACACGACGCAAGTACCCGAGATTCCCTGTTCAGAAGGCTGTTCACGGGAGCCCGGGCGGAGCCGACGGCGCTGACGAGTGGGCTCGTCCCGTGAGTAGGATGTCGCGATGGACAGGCTTGCGGACAGGCGGAAATGGTGGCGCGATCTCTTCGCGCGACTCCTCATCACGGTGATTGGCGGCGTCACCG
>JAHEJO010000209.1 GCA_024638805.1 Acidimicrobiales bacterium | reverse complement strand
GCCGACAAGGGCGACCGAATGAACAGGGCGCTCACAGCCTGGGTTCGTGAGCAACACCTCGGCGTCGTTGCGACCATGCCGGAACCATCTGTTGGTGCATCCGGCGATCTGGCCGCGTTCTCCGGGCGGTACGAGCTCGCCGGGATGCCGATGATCATCGAGTTCTCGGTGGACGCAGGAGCGCTTCTCATGCGACAGGTCGATGCCGACCTCTCCAGCTTCACGGACACACCCCCTGATCCGTTTCCGCCGTTCCACATCGCCCCATACGGCCCCGATTCGTTCGTGGCCATCGACGGTCCGGAGCAGGGTTCGATCAGTTCGTTCGTGCGCAACGACGACGGCGAGATCACCTGGTACAAGACGAGTCGGATCTGGGCCCGGCTTCCAGATTGACGCCGCGGTCAATCCAAGGATCATCGCAATCGATAGAAGCGCCAGAGGTCGTTCTCGATCGGCAACACCTCAACAGTCTCGAACCCGGCCTGTCGGGCGTACCGCTCGAGTGTGGGCTTGCGCATCACCGTCCCGGTGCCGGCCGAATGTGCGTGATTGAGCCCGTCGGGTAGGCAGATGAAGAGACTGAACCCGTACATCACCCGCTCGACGTCATCACCGAGCGCACCGAATTGGTCGGCCACCCGCTCGTCCATGATCACGACGTGACCGTCCGGCTTCACCATCCGCTTCATCGAGGTCAGCACGTCAACGGGATGAGGCATGTCGTGCAGGCACTCGAACGCTGCCACGACGTCGAAGGAGGCCATTTCCACGGCACCTACGTCGGCCTCGTGGAACGTGACGCGATCAGCCACGCCGTGACCGACTGCGTGTCGGCGAGCAGCTTCGACGCTGGGCTCATCGATGTCGTAGCCCTCCACGGCCACGTTCGGGTAGGCCAGCGCCAGCCCGATCGAGGACCACCCTTCACCACACCCGATGTCGGCAACTCGGGCTCCGGCCGTGAGCCGGGCGTGGAGGTCCGGCACGCTCGGAAACCAGGTGCTGCCCAGCTCTGAGAGGAACCAGGGTCGATTCATGTTGGCCTGCCCCCGGCGCATGTCATCTCCGAAGTCGGCCCAGCCCACTCCTCCGCCGTTCGTGTACGCGTTGAGCAGTCTTGGCAACTGGATGCCGGACGCGGTGACGAGCTGCACGAACGGAGCCAGGTAGTTGAGCGAGTTGCGATCGGTGAGCACCTCGGCATGGCCGTCCGGGAGCCAGTACGTGCGGTCGATCGCGTCGAAGGCCGGATCGTCGACATGGACGATCCCGGTGGTCACCTGCTGCTCCAGCCACTCCCGCAAATACCGCGGCTGGATGGGACATCGCTCGAGGAGCTCGTCCTCGGTCTGACCGCCCTCAGCGAGCACCTCGTACAAGCCCAGCCGGTCACCGAGGTAGATGGACCACACATCCATGGTTCCGAGGATCGAACTGAAGATGCGCTCAGCGAGCACTTCTGCACCCGATGGTGTTACGGCACGAGTCGTCATCCGAGAAACCCCCTTGCGGCGACGGCGGCCCGCCCAGGGCGCCGTTCTCCCCTGTGTACCGCACCCCTCCCACCGATGCAGCACCGTGATGACGGCGGTTCAGCTCTCGTTCAAGACTCGTCCGGCTTCGTGAGGCGATTGCTCTCCATTGCATGGGCCGCAACTCGCTCCACGAACGTGAGCAGTAGCCCGATGCCGACGATCAGATAGGCGACGGTGAAGATTTTGGAACCGGCCGTAGTCGGCGACAGATCCCCGTATCCCACCGTGGTCAGCGTGATGATCGTGAAGTAGAACGAATCGATCCAGCTCCAATCCTCGACCTGGCGATAGAACACCGTGCCGGAGGTCACGACGACTCCGACCATGATCGCCAGCGCCCGAAACGCCGGATCTTTCAGTCCGCTCCAGATTGCCCGAAAGAACCTGCCCAACACCGTCACAAACGCGATCACGCCCGTCCTCCTCGTCAGGGGCGGACGCTATCGACATCGGATGTACGTGTTGTCGTAGCTGGGAGACGATGCTCTCCCCCTACCCCTCAGAGAGGGGGACTGTTCCGATGCCTGATGCCTGATGCAGCTCGCTGCCGCTAGGGAATCGTGCCGGTGATCAGGTTGATGCCCGAGAAGCCCAATTCATGGCCGAGGTAGATGAAGTAGGTCCCGTCCTGGTACACGGTGGCGACGCCCGGCGATCCCCGCTCTTCCGTATCGGCGATGGGCTGCCCGTCGTTGTCGAGCACCCACGAAGCTCCCCCATCCTCCGAGACGAGGCGGCCGAACAGGAACGTGTTCTCTGCATCCAACCCGGTGCTGAAGGGCCGGTCGGCGCCGATGAAGAGCATCTCCAAGCCACGTTCGGTCTGCACGATGGTCGAGGGCCGCACTCCAGCGCTGTACCAGGCGCCTTCTTCGGCTGTCAGGATGGGGCCGGCAACGCTCTCCCACGCCACTCCGTCGCTCGAGGTGAGGTAGCCGATTGCCGGGATCCGTTCGTCGCCGTAGCCCTCGTAGGCCATCCAATAGGTCCCGTCGATCTTGGTGACAGCGGTCACATTGATCCGGTTGTTCCAATCGCTGAAGCCGCCGGTTCCGATCACCTCATCTTGGAGCTCCCAGGGGCCGTCGGGAGCGGGCGCCGTGGCCGTGAGCACGGTGCGAGTACCGG
>JAHEJO010000208.1 GCA_024638805.1 Acidimicrobiales bacterium | reverse complement strand
CGGAGTACGGGCGGCAGCAATCATCATGGCCAACTCGCTTGCCGGCGTGGCCGGAGCCGCCCTCGTTCTCAACACCGGGATCTTCCAGCAGAACCTCACTTCCGGCCAGGGCTTCATCGCAATAGCGCTCGTGTACTTCGGCGCCTGGAGAGCATTTGGCGCAATGGGGGGCGCATTGCTGTTCGGCCTGGTCTCGGCAACTGTCACCCAATGGAAGACGCTGGGCATCGTGGAGGGGTCGACCTCTGCGCTCGCAGCCATGCTCCCGGCCATTCTCACCATCGTTGTTCTCGTGCTCGTCAGTCGCCGGATCGGCGCCCCAGCAGCCCTGACCCGACCATTTGACAGATCCGCATGACCGCCTACCACACCCAGATCCAAAAACACCAAGGGAGAACCCAATGAAACGACTACTAGCTTTGCTTGCCGTACTGGCGCTGCTGATGGCAGCGTGCGGCAGCGGGAGTGACGACGCAGCGTCCGACGCCTCTGCGTCCGACGACTCCGCGTCCGACGATGCTGCCACAGACGACGGCGGGTCAGCCGAGGCGTTCAAGGTGGCGATCGTTGCCCCCAGTGCCAGCAATGACCTGGCGTTCAGCCAGAGCATGGTGGACGCTGTGAATGCGCTGGAGGATTCAGAGAATCTCGAGATCGCGATCACCGATGGCACGTTCGTCGTCGACGATGCCGCCGCGGCCCTTCGGGGTTATGCCGACGATGGCTTCGATCTGGTCATCGCTCATGGTACGCAGTTCGGCGGACCGCTGGAGGAGATCGCCAAAGACTTCCCCGATACCGCATTCGCATGGGGAACCAGCGACGACAACAAGGGCGCAGCGAACATCAGCGCTTACACCGTTCGCTCGGACCAAGGCGGGTACGTGAACGGCATCATGGCCGCCAACTTGTCGGAATCCAAGGTGATCGGTGTGGTCGGCCCCGTTCCCGCAGGCGATGCCTTGCTCTACATCGATGGCTTCGTGAACGGGGTGGCCGCCGGCGATCCGTCTGCCATCGTCAACGTCAACTACATCGAGTCCTTCAGTGATGTTGCACTGGCGTCCGAAGCGGCGGAAGCCCACATCGCCAACAACTCCGACGTTCTCACAGGAACCGCCCAGATGGTGGTTGGCGCCACCGGTGTGGCAAAGAGCAACTCGGTCCCGTGGTTCGGCACCCAGTCCAACCAGACGTCCCTCGGAGAGGACATCGTGGTGGCGTCGCAGGTGTACCACTGGGAAGTGATCCTCGATGACATCATCGCCGGGGTGCGCGACGGAAAGCTCGGGGGCGAGGTCTACACCCTGACATTGGAGAACGGTGGCCTCGAGATCGAATTCAACGATTCGTTCGGCCTCGACAGCGCCATCAAAGAGGCGGGCGAAGCTGCGGTGGCCGGGCTGATCGACGGATCGGTTTCCACCGGTCTCTAAGCGACCGCAGGGTTACGGGAGGAGTTTGTGCCGTGCTGGAAATGAGGAACATCACCAAACGTTTCCCCGGCGTTCTCGCCAATGACAGTGTGGACCTGACGGTCGAGGCCGGCCAGGTCCACACGCTCCTCGGTGAGAACGGCGCCGGTAAGAGCACGCTGATGAAGATCTTGTATGGCCTTTATCGAGCCGACGAGGGAGAGATCCGGTTCAAAGGTGAACCGCTGAAGCTGAACTCTCCAAACGATGCGATTCAACGCGGCATCGGGATGATCCATCAGCACTTCATGTTGGTCCCGACGCTGACCGTTGCCGAGAACGTTGCCCTCGGGTTGAAGGGTAATCTCAGCCGGGCCGACATGGACCCGGTCCGGAAGCACCTGATCGAACTGTCGGAGCGCTACGGCCTCCAGATCGACCCCGACGCCATCATCTGGCAACTCGCGGTCGGCGAGCGACAACGAGCCGAGATCCTGAAGGCTCTCTACCGCGAGGCTGAACTTCTGATTCTCGACGAACCGACGGCTGTGCTCACACCGCCCGAGGTGGACGATTTGTTCGTCACGCTTCGTCAACTGCGGGATGACGGCAAAGGGTTGATCTTCATCAGCCACAAGCTCCACGAGGTGATGGATCTCTCCGACGAGATCACGGTCCTTCGCGACGGTAGAGTCTCGGGCCACACGAGGCCATCGGAGACCAGCCGCGAAGAGCTGGCGCAGATGATGGTGGGCCGACCGGTGGAGCTCACCCGCACGTTGTCCTCGGTAGAACCGGGACCGGAGCGTCTGCACATCACCGACCTCACGGTTCTCGGAGACCGGGGCACGACCGCGGTGAACGATCTGTCGATCTCGGTCCGGTCCGGTGAGATCGTAGGTGTGGCCGGCGTTTCCGGCAATGGGCAGCGAGAACTGGCCGAAGCGATCCTCGGGCTGCGGCCGATCGTGTCGGGGTCGATTCAGGTAGGTGGGAGAGAACGGGCTGAACCGACCCCGCGCGGTGTCCGCAAGCTCGGCGTCTCGTATGTGCCCGAGGAGCGGATGAGAGACGGTGTGGTGGGAGAGTTCACGGTGGCGGAGAACCTGCTGCTGGTCGACTATGAGAAACCCCCGTACACGAACCGCGGTCTTCTCAACTTCGGGGCCATCGGTGATCGTTGCCGGGATCTCGTAGATCGGTTTTCGGTGAAGACCCCGTCGATCGAAGAGCGAACACGGAATCTTTCCGGCGGCAAC
>JAHEJO010000113.1 GCA_024638805.1 Acidimicrobiales bacterium | reverse complement strand
TCGATCGTCACGAGTCTCAGAACGCCGAGCCTCCCTCCGAACAGGTGCTGGCCGGCGCGGGTCGAAGGAATGCTCGTGGGTACAGAAGTCGAGCCGAGCAAAACGCCACGAACGATCGGTTCGCCGACGTAGACCGCCAGAGCGACGACTGAGGGCACAGCAGCTGTGAGGAGCCGGCGCCGATCCCCGGACCGCACCGAGTGCAAGCCAAGGGAGAACGACAGCGCCCCGGCGAGAAGCAAACCTTCGCTGCGGTACAGGCTGAGCAAGCCGATCGCCGCGCTCAGCCCGGCCACATCAGCCCACCTTGCCGGGGTGTCGGCACACAGCCTGGCGAGTGTGACGGCGGCGGCAGCGGCCAGGAACAGGGCCGGGGCGTGGGCCCACAGAACGGTGGCATGGAATGGAGCAGTCGTGCCGATCACGAGCAACCAGAGCGCCGAGCGCGACCATCCGAGCGTCATCGACATCAGGAGCGCCGTCCCGACGACGGCGATCGAGTTCACAACATCGCGCCCGCCCGGGCCGAACAGCCACTCGGCTCCGGCGTAGGTGAGCGGTGCGATGGGGTGCTTCGCATACGGGGCGACCTCCCCGTCGAGCCGATCGCTTCGAGCGAGCAGGGCGAACTCGTGGGAGGGATCGATCGCAGCGGCCGCCGGATCGTTGTCGATCGTCCACGCACCATCTTCCACCAATGTGCTGATCTGCTGCGACATGACAACTTCGTCGGCCGAAAACCACCCGGTCAAGCCGAACACCAACCCGAGAAGAAGCGCCGATGCCACCAGGAGGTCGGGCACCAAGATGCGCATCGATGGATCCGGGACACGCCTCTCCAGCGCAGGCCGAGTTGTCGGCGGGATGTCAGGAGCCCGTACGGACATACACGCGACCCTCCAGCGAGAAGGTGCCGTAGGATATGGAGCGAACCCCGGGCTCACGAACGTAGCCGGCGAAGCTCGGGTCCGGATCGTCCTCGGGACCGACGAACGCAAACCGACCGACGCCCGCCCTCCTCATCACCTCGGATCCGAGCGCTCGTTCTTCATCGCTCCCCGCCGAGAGCCACTGCCGATCCCATCCCAACGGCGCGGCTTCCCGGGCGATGAAATCGTCGGCGAAGACGACGGCGTCCACGTCGAGCGCTGCGACCTCGCGGTTGGCCCCGCCAAAATCGTGGGTGCGCTGAATCAGCCAGGCCAGGCCCAACATCGACAGGGCGATGTTGGCGACCAGGAAGCCGGCGAGGAGTCCGGGGTGGGTCCGGCCGAGGGTACCGACCGCGTATGCGACCAGCACCAAACCCGAGGCCAGGATGTACCGGCCCGCCCACTGCGCCTCGGCAGCCCCCGAGTACTGGGTGACCCACACGACGGGGATCGGAACGAGCGACAGCGTCAGGACGCCCAGGTTGCGGCGATGCAGGGCGGCGGCAACACCCAGACCCACGGCCGGAACGGCGGCCAGTAGTCCGGGAACGAAGGTGGGGCCGAATGCGATCAGTCGCAGGAACATCAGGAGCACGGCCAGACCGCACAGGATCGCTGGCCGGCTGGTATCGGCCTCGGAGAGGACTGCCATCCCAAACCAGACGAGAGCGACGGCGACCAGAAACGATGTGACCATCGACAGCGGATGCACGAGATTGATCGGGCTGGCGGTGATCAGGATCCCTTCCTCCAACCGATCGATCGCACCGGTCCACGCAACGCCGGCGACCACACCGATCGCACGCTCACCACGGACGGCGGCACCGATCACCGCCCGCTCGAGCAGTTCGTTGGCCCACAGCGGCATGACCACGCCCGCCAACATGGCGCCGCTGACCGCCAGCCGTTGACGTCCGGTCCTGCCGACGGCGCCCGACAGGCCGACCACACCGCCGGCCGCACCATAGACCAACGCTTCCTGTCGCATGGTGGCCGCCAGGCCGAACAGCACACCGGACGCAACCGCCCCGCCGACGCGAGCGATGGTCCCCTCCGCTTCACGGATCGAGAACAGGGCGACGGCGGCCCACACCATCAGCGCCAGACCGATCGAGTGCTCCCAGAAGTCCAGGCCGTAGACCAGAACCGGCGAACACGTCGCTGCGGCCCAGAATCCAGGACGCCACGAGGTCGAGCCGAACAGGCGAGCCAATTCGCCGGCTCCCAAGCAGGTGAGCAGAGACCCCAGGATGGGGACCGCGAACAGCGCTCTCGGCCCGAACGCGCCGACCAGCGGCCGCGTGATCAGGATCATCGGCAGGGTGGTCACGTTGACCCATCCCGCTTCGGTCCGCCGCGTTCGGAAGAACGGGTGCACGACACCGTCGCGATCCAGTGATTCAGCCCAGTAGCCGATTGTCGGATTCCAGTCGCCCCGTTCGACCATCGCCGACACCGTGGCCACCTTCCCGCCGGTGTCGGTGCCGAGCGAACCGTCGGCGTCGAGGGCCAAGCTCAGCAGCAACAGGATGACGACGACCGCCGACGACGCTGCGAGCCGTCCCGAGATCCACGACTGCGGTACGACATCGGCGCGGGTTCGCACTCCGATCAGGGCCGTCTCCACCTGTGTCCAATCGGCAGTTCCGGGGTCGGGCTGAACACACCGATCATCTCCCCAAGAGATGCGAGGACCCCGTGCAGTTGCTGCACGGGGTCGATCGACTCTTTGTTACTTCAGCGCAACGGCCCACGAATCGATGACAGCGGCGTGGAGGCCGCTGGACCGACGAGTGTCACAGCCGAGATGCAGACCACCACGATCAGGGCGAGGAGGAGTGCGTACTCCACCAGCGTCGCCCCCTGCTCGCGGTGCCGCCGCTCAGTCCCGAGAAGCCGGAGAACTGCGAGCTGAAACCTCAGCATCGGGGCCTCCTTCACGAGACAGCAGACCGCCCCGGGGCCGAAGCCGGTTCCGGGGCGGTCACGCTGGATCAGTTGATGGTGTCAGCGACAGAGCTGAACTTGGTGGACGCAGCGCTACCCAGCAGGGTGACGGCAGCGATACACACGACGGCGATCAGAGCGACGAGGAGTGCGTACTCCACGAGGGTTGCGCCCCGCTCGCTCTTGGTCTGGGCCTTGAGCCATGCGCTGATGAATTCGTAGTGAAGCATTGTTTGATTTTCCTTCGTTTGTATGTTCGACCCCGGATGGGCTTGACAAGTAGAAGATCGGAAGCGACCTGAGCGATCTGAATGGGTCGATTGATCCATTCACCTCAGCATCGACGCCCATCAATCGAGGGTGACGATCCCCATCCGAACGGCCTGGAGCACCGCCTGGGTGCGATCGCGCGCATCGAGCTTCTGATAGATCGAGGCGAGATGGTTCTTCACCGTCTTCTGGCTGATGAACAGCCGCTCGGCAACCTCGGGCGTCGAGCACCCGTCGGCGATCAGCTGCAACACTTCCTCTTCGCGCTTGGTGATCACCTTCTCGGCCTCGGGCTGGTTCTCACCCCGCCGAACCTCGGCCAGCATCGACGCCGCGAGCCGGGGCGAAAGAGCTGTTTCGCCGAGAGCGACACTTTCGATCGCCGAGGCGATCTCGTCAGTGCTGCAGTCCTTGACCAGGTAACCGTTGGCGCCGGCGCGGATCGCCTCGGCCAGCACGTCCTGATCGGCGTGCATCGTCAGCATGATCACCCTTATGTTCGGATATCGCTCGCGCACGATCCGTGCCGCTTCGACGCCGTCGAGTTCGGGCATCGTGACATCCATCAGGATCACATCGGGCTGCAGAGCAGCCGCCAGGTCGACCGCTTCGGCGCCATCCCGGGCCTCACCGACGACATCGAAGCCTCGTTCACCCATCGAACGGCGCAGACCCTCGCGCAACATCCGGTGATCATCGGCGAGCATCAGACGGATCGCCTTGGTCGTATCGGACCTGACCGGGACTCCCCCCGTCTGGGTCGTCATGTTGGTCAGATACTTCGTGCGAGAATGCACCGTACTGTTGTCCCTTCTCCGGGGGCTGAGTGGATCTCGAACGTCGCTCCCACGCTGGAAGCCCGCTCACGCATGCCGCGTATGCCGTAGCTGTCGACGCGGCCGGCACGGTCAGAAGCGAACCCCCGCCCGTCGTCGGTCACCTCGAGTTGGGCGCCGACAGTGGTGCAATGCCACGTAATGTCCACCCTCTCTGCATCGGCGTGACGTTCACAGTTGATGAGCGCTTCCTGGGCAATTCTCCACATCTCCCTTTCCTGAAGGATGGGTAAACGAACGTCGGCATCCGCAGATACGTGAAGGGCGATCCCCATGCCCGTCCTCTGGGCGACCCGTTCGGCGAACTCCTCCATCGTGTCGGCGAAGCCCTTGTCGGACCGGACGTCGGTACGCAGGTCATAGAGCGTGTCGCGCACGTCGCCGACCACGCCCCGAAGATCGCGACGCAGGTCCTCGAGCTGATCTGAGATCGGCTCACCTAAGTCTTCGCGCCGGACGATGCGGTCGAGCTCGATCCCGAGGTAGGCCAACGACTGTCCGATGCTGTCATGGAGATCACGGGCGATCCGTGTCCGTTCCTCGTCGGCCGACACCGTCTTGATACGTGCGAACCACCGGGCATTGTCGATCGCCAGTGAGACCGGCTCGATGAACCCCTTGAGCACTTCACGGTCTCGCTCGGAGAACTCGCCGGCATTGCGGCTCTCAACGGCCAGAAGGCCCACGAGGCTGCCACGGGCGACGAGTGGCGCGTACACACCCGATTGCGATCCGGTATTGAATCCGGGCCCCACCGCGGAGAGATCGCCGTGTCGAAGAACGCGTCGGGACGACAACGCCGCCCGGGCCGGGATGGGGAGCTGATCGTCGTCGAGCGACCCGGCGAGCGACATCGCCTGCTTCTTGGCCACCGCCCAAGTTCCGTCGGTGTCCTCCCGGGTCAGGATCACGGCCGCATCGGTCTTCACGAGGGCTCTCAGACGGGTGAGGGTGGAGTCCAGCACCTCGTCGAGATCGAGCGAGGCGGGCAGTGTCTGTGCGACGCGATGCAGGTTGGAGAGCAAGGCGTTGGCGTCGGACAGCCGGCTGAGACGATCGAGGGCGATGGAGTGCTGACGGTCCGCCTCACCCGAGATCCGACGTGCGTAGCCGGCAACGATACCGATGAGCACGAGCACCGTGCTCCATCGGGCGGACACCAACACCGCCTCTTGGGCCCATCGCTCGGCCAGGAGGTAGCTGAGGGACACCGTGATCGCCGACGACGCCGACACCCTGATCCCGAACGCGAAACCACGGGCGAAGCCGGCGACGATCGCAGCGACGAGCAGCGTGAAGACCAGGGGCGACTCCCAGAAGCCTGTGAGGCACACCGCCAGCACGGTGAGCCCGACCTCGATCAGCAGATCGAGCAGGCTGCGCAACGAACCGGTGTAGCGGAGGGGGCTCAGTGTACGGATGAGCGTGTTGGCCATCATCCCGAACACCCAGGGGATCACGGAGTAGTCCCGCTGGATGAACGCGCCGGCCGAGAGAGTGAGGCACACCATCATCGTCGCCCATCGGACCGCCAGGATCGCCGGATTGAAGGCGGCCAGCCGGTCTGACTCCCCGAGCAGCGCAAAGGTGGCCTTCCCCAACGAGAGGTCGGTTCTGGGATCGGACGAGGATCTTTTGAGGGTGGCGGTCATCAAGCGATCGGGGCTGGCTGGGATCAGACAGGGCCACGGTCGGTCGGCCCCACATCCTCCGTCGGCGCGAGCGGGAGCCGAATGAGCGATCTAGTGCCGCATCAGGAAACCTTTGCGTCGTTCCGGCGGCCAGGACCGCCGTCGACACCCCGAACGTTGCCTGACCCGGCACTAGCCTGCGCAGATGCGATTGGTCGGACTCACCGGTGGCATCGGTTCGGGCAAATCGACGGTGTCGTCGCTCCTCGCCGAGCGGGGTGCGGTGATCATCGACGCCGACGCGGTCGTCCGGGAACTCCAGGAACCGGGACAGCCGGTGTTCGACGCAATGTTGTCCCGCTGGGGAGAGCGGATTCTCCAGGCCGACGGTTCATTGGACCGGAAGGGCGTGGCGGCGATCGTGTTCAACGACGAGGTCGAGCTGCGGGCGCTCGAGAACATCGTGCATCCGGCGCTTCGATCCGAGATTCAACGGAGGATCGAAGCCCAACGGCCGACCGACCACGTCGTCGTCCTCGACATGGCACTGCTCACCGAGAAGGCAAATCCGTACGACGCCGGCGAGATCATCGTCGTCGACGTGCCCCCCGACGTGGCGGTGGCGCGCCTCGTCAGCCGACGAGGCTTCTCGGTCGAGGACGCCAAGCGGCGCATCACAGCCCAGGTCGAGCGGGCCGAACGTCTGGCGATCGCTGACCATGTGATCGACAATCGTGGCGACCTGGCGGACCTGGAGCATCAGGTGGACGACCTCTGGCGCGTCATCGGCCGGTGACGACACGGTCGAGAGGGCTCCGGCACGGCTGGAGGTCTGTGTGCGAGGCGTCCGCGGTCACACCCTCTGGGTAGCCTGAACGGGTGGTGGAAGCAGCTGGATTCAAGATGGTGTCGGAGTTCGATCCGGCCGGCGATCAGCCCAAGGCGGTCGCCGCCCTCACCGAGGGGGTCAATCGGGGAGATCGCTATCAGACCCTGCTCGGTATCACCGGATCGGGCAAGAGCGCCACGATCGCCTGGACCATCGAACAGACCCAGCGTCCGGCCCTGATCGTTGCCCCCAACAAGTCTCTGGCCGCCCAGCTGGCGAACGAGTTCCGCGAGTTCTTTCCCGACAACAGGGTCGAGTATTTCGTGAGCTACTACGACTACTACCAGCCGGAGGCGTACATACCGAGTTCGGACACCTACATCGAAAAGGACAGCTCGGTCAACGACGAGATCGACCGGCTCCGCCATGCCGCCACCAGCGCACTCCTCACCCGGCGAGATGTGATCGTGGTCGCATCGGTCAGCTGCATCTACGGGCTCGGCTCCCCCGACGAGTACCGCAACAAGATCCTGATCGTCGAACGTGGATCCGAGATCGACCAGCGCGAGGTACTCGGCCAACTGGTCGACATGCACTATGAGCGCAATGACATGAATCTCGTGCGGGGCAAGTTCCGGGTCCGGGGCGACACGATCGAGGTCCACCCGGCCTACGAGGAGTTCGCTGTGCGAATCGAGCTCTTCGGTGACGAGGTCGAGAACCTCGTCACCTACGACCCGCTCACCGGTGAGAAGCTAGAGTCGCTGAGCGAACTGGTGATCTGGCCGGCGACACACTATTCGGCGTCCGACGAAAAGATGTCCAAAGCGATCGTCAGTATCGAGGACGAGCTGCGCGACCAGCTGCAACTCTTCGAGAAAGAGAACAAAATGCTCGAGGCGCAACGGCTTCGCATGCGCACCCAGTACGACCTCGAGATGATCCAGGAGATGGGGTTCTGCAACGGCATCGAGAACTACAGCCGCCACATCGATGGTCGCCAACCCGGTGAAGCGCCCTACACCCTGCTCGATTTCTTCCCTTCCGACTACATCACGATCATCGACGAGAGCCACGTGGCGGTTCCTCAGCTCAACGGTCAATACGCCGGGGACCGGTCCCGCAAGGAAGTGCTCATCGAACACGGGTTCCGTCTGCCGTCCGCAGCGGACAACCGCCCCTTGCGCTTCGAGGAATGGACCGACCGAGCCGGGCAGGTCATCTTTCTCTCCGCGACACCGGGACCCTACGAGTTGGAACATTCAGAACAGGTCGCCGAGCAGATCGTTCGACCGACCGGACTCGTCGATCCCGAGGTGGCGATCCGACCGAGCAAGGGCCAGATCGACGACCTGATGGAGGAGGTGACCAACGTCCTCACCGAGAACGGTCGCGTGCTGATCACGACCCTCACCAAGAAGATGGCCGAGGACCTGACGGATTATCTGCTCGAACAGGGCCTGCGCGTTCGCTACCTCCATTCCGAGGTCGACACGATCCAGCGGATCGAGCTCCTGAGAGGTCTACGACTCGGCGAGTTCGACGTGCTGGTGGGGATCAACCTGCTGAGGGAGGGGCTCGACCTGCCCGAGGTCCAGCTCGTCTGCATCCTCGATGCGGACAAAGAGGGGTTCCTGCGGTCCCAGACATCGCTCATCCAGACGATCGGGAGGGCGGCCCGCAACGTCGACGGTCGCGTGATCATGTACGCCGACAAGGTCACCGACTCGATGAAACGGGCGATGTCGGAGACGAACCGGCGGCGTGCCCTTCAGACCGCGTACAACACCGAACACGGGATCGATCCGCAGACGATCCGCAAAGCCGTCACCGACATCCTGACGATGCTGCGCCCGAACGATGCCGCCGCCCCCGTCCCCGGGAAGGATAAACGATCGCGACGTCCTGGCGAGGAGAAGTTGCTGCGGGAGATGGCCGAGCTACCAGAAGACGAACTCCGCCGCCTGATCCAGACCCTCGAAGAGGAAATGAAGGAGGCGTCAGCCGAACTTCGATTCGAGTACGCCGCCCGCATCCGGGACGAGATCAAGGATTTGAAGCGAGAACTGCGGGAGATGGTGTAGCCCGCGCCCGTCGGGCGATGAACCAGGTGGTCTCGGCCGGTTCGTCCTTGTCGTCGGTGTCGGTGGCCAACGGGTCGGCCACGACCCACTCCTCGCGTGCCCGCAACCATGCTTCGAACCCGCCGCCGCTCTTCCACAGGATCGCGCCGGGACTGTAGCGATCGATCACCGACGCATAGTCGCCGCCGTACAACATGACCTCGAGGTCATCGATGACCTGTTGTGGATAGAAGTCGAAGCGATCGTCGACGAAAACGCCCGCCCCACTCCCCCGTTGCAGACTGAGGTAGTTCCCGACGATCTCAGGGTGTAGGACACGCTGATCGGTCTGGAAGAATCCCTCGGCCTCCAACAGCTCCATCTCGGCGACCGGATATCCGCTCACGTCGACCGGCTCGGTCACGGCACCCAGAGTCGCAATCAACACAAGTGCAACCGAGACGGCGAACAGGACCCTGGCGATAGGACCCGAGTCACTGGTTCTCAGCTGGCCCCGGGCCACCACCAGACCGGGCGCACTCACCACGGCCAGAACGACGCTCGCCATCACGACGTTGCGCACCGCCAGCAGCGCGGCGATCGTGAACACGGTCCCGGGCACGATCACCCGCCACCTTGGCACGGCGATCAACGAGGCCACAAAGGCGGCCACCAGTACCAGGAAGACCCAGGACACGACGCCGTCGAGCTGGAACGGTCGCCACTCGACGACGTTGTCCAACGCATCACCGCGGCGCAGAAGTTGCAGCGGGAACCACAGCAGTCGCGGCCCCAGCGGGTTGAGCGCGCCGAGCAGGGTTCCGGCGCCGACCCACGCCAACAACTTCACTTCCCGCACCGGCAACCGCCGGTCGTCGAGCCAGGCACCCACGACCAGAGTACCGACCAGGACTCCGGCCAGCGGGAACGAGCCGTGTGTGTTGACCCAGGCCCACATGATCGGCAGGAGCCAGGCCGGCTTCATCATGTCGTCGACGACCGCGAGAACGAGGGTCAGACCGAGCAGGCCGAACAACAGCGGGCGAGGTGACCACATCATCGATCCGACGATCAGAACGCCGCCGGTCAGTCCCAGCGGGACGAAGACCTGTTCGGAGCGTCGGGAGGTCAACCGCCACACGAGCGCACCGACCCCAGCGCAGAGGACGCCGTTCATCAGCCGAATACCGAAACCTCCGAGCAGCCGGTCCAGAGACGCGTACAAGAGGCTGGCCAGCCAGCTCTGTACCACCCAGGGTTCGCCGTCGGCGGTGAAGCTGTAGGGGTCGGTCCTCGGAATGCTGCCCTGCTCGAGGATCAGTTTGCCGGTGGCGAGGTGGGTGAGAAAGGAGTTGTCGCCCAGGACCCGGCGGCCGACCAGCAGCCCGATCGCCCCGAAGAAGACGGTGAGAGCGGTCGCTAGGGTCACCCCGGCGCGGTTGGCGGATCGCCGCCGGACCGAGTTGATCACCGAGGTCATCGTGGAC
>JAHEJO010000112.1 GCA_024638805.1 Acidimicrobiales bacterium | reverse complement strand
GAGATCCAAGAAGGCACGAGAGGACAAGGGGGACGAATCATGACCGCGGTCAGCGACCGTCGCCAGATGGCCTACATCGCGTCCCAGGCGGCGGAAGCACGGGTCAATCTCGAGCTCGAAACCGAGGGTATGACCCTCAACATCGGTCCCCAACACCCCGCCACCCACGGGACTCTGCGGATCGTGGCCCGCCTCGACGGCGAGCAGGTGATCGAAGCCGAACCGATCATGGGCTACATGCATCGGGGCTATGAGAAGCTGACCGAGGTGCGCACCTACCCACAGGTGACCACGCTCGTCAATCGCATCGACTGGTTGGGCAGCTTCGCCAACGAGGTCCCGTTCATCCTCGCCTGCGAGCGTCTCATGGGCGTCGAAGCTCCCCCCCGGGCCCAATGGATCCGTACGATCCTCTTCGAGATGGCACGAATGGCGCATCTGACGCTGTTTCTCGGGGACCTCGGGGTGCAGCTTGGCGCCTTGACGCCGGTGTTCTACGCCTTCCGCGATCGCGAACACATGCTCAACCAGATCGAGTCCGCAACCGGGGGTCGGTTCCACCCGAACTTCGATCGAATCGGTGGCGTGAAGGATGATCTGCCGGCCGGCTGGATCGCCGAGAGCAAGCTCGCCGTCAAGAAGATCCGGGCGTTCTGCGACGAGATCGAGGGTCTGCTGTTCGGCAACGAGATCTTTCAGGCCAGGACCCGCGGCATCGGGGTCATTCCCGCCGACGTGGGCCTCAGCTACGGACTGTCGGGAGCCAACATCCGAGGCTCGGGCGTCGACTGGGACATTCGCCGCGACAACCCCAACGGACTCGTCTACGACCAGTGCGACTGGAAGGTCTGGACCCACCCCGACGGCGACGCATTCGCTCGTTCATGGGTACGGCTCCAGGAGGTACGTGAGTCCTGCATCATCGTGGACCAGCTGCTCGACTCGATCCCCAGGGGCCCGATCATGGCCAAGGTGCCCCGCATCATCAAGGTCCCGGCGGGTGAGGCATACGTTGCCACCGAGAACCCCCTCGGCGAGATGGGCTACTACGTGATCTCCAAAGGTGAGCTCACCCCGTTCCGGGTCAAGATCCGCTCGGCCAGCTTCTCGAACATGTCGATCACCCCCTGGGTGCTCAAGGGCACGTTTGTCCCCGACGTCATCACAATCCTCGCCAGCCTGTATTTCATCCTCGGGGACATCGACCGTTGAACGCACTGCTCGCCGTCGAGCTCGGCTGGGCCGAGCTGCCCGTGAAGGTGGCCGCCGCCCTGGCCGTGGTGCTGTTGCCGGCGGGCACGACCGTCTATCTGTACCTGTTCAAGATGGTGTCGTTCATGCAGTCCCGTCTCGGCCCGATGGAGGCCGGTCCGTACGGGTCGATGCAGCTCCTCGCCGAGGTCGGCAAGAACCTCCAGAAGGAGGACATCTTTCCGGCCAAGGCCGACCGCACCATCTTCGCACTGGCGCCCTATGTCGTGCTCGCCAGCACGTTCCTTCTCGTCGTCATCGTGCCCTTCGGACCCGATGCGGGCTTTGCGTCCCTCGACACCGGGACTTTCGATGTTCGACAGTTCGATGGCGTCGGGGTCTTCTACGCGCTGGCGGTCAGCTCGATCAGTGTCGTTGGCATCCTGATGGCCGGCTGGGCGAGTGCCTCGAAGTACTCGCTCATGGGTGGCTTGCGGGCCGCCGGTCAGCTCATCGCCTACGAGCTGCCGTTGGTGCTCGCGGTCGTCGGCGTCGTCATCCAGGCGGGGACGCTCAGCCTGCAGGGGATCGTGTACTCACAGATCAACGGCGAGATCTTCGGATTCGGTGGGCTGGGGCTTCCCTACATCCTCACCCAGTTCGTCGGGTTCTTCATCTTCATGATCGCGGTCCAGGCCGAGCTGACCCAGGCCCCGTTCGACATGCCGATCGCAGAATCCGAGCTGGTGTCCGGCTACCTCACCGAGTACTCCGGGTTCCGGTTCCTCATGTTCTTCATCGGGGAGTTCGCCACCGCCGCCGTCTTCGGATTCCTCGCCTCGGTTCTGTTCCTCGGCGGCTGGGCCATCCCTCCCTTCGTCATGGACATCATCGGCATCGACGAGACCAGCAGCTGGTTCAACCTGATCGGCCCGATCGTCATGGTCACCAAAATGCTGGTCCTCACCTTCATCATCTACTGGGTCCGCTTCACCTACCCCCGGTTCCGCGAGGATCAACTGCAGAAGTTCGCCTGGAAGGTCCTGATCCCGCTCTCACTGATCAACATCGCCATCACCGGCGTCCTGAAAGTAGCGTTCTGATGGGTTTGGTTCCCGGTGTCGTCCAAGGTCTTGGCATCACGTTCAAGGAGATGGCCAAGACGGTCATCAAGGGTGCGGAAACCGTGCAGTACCCGCACGAGAAAGAGGAGTTGGCCCCCCGTACGCGAGGTGTGATCGCCCTCCACGAGGACAACTGCACGTCGTGCATGTTGTGCGCCCGCGAGTGCCCGGACTGGTGCATCTACATCGAGGGCCACAAGGAACTGGCGCCACCGCGTCGGGCCGGAGGCAAACCCCGGAGCGTCAACAAGCTCGACCGTTTCGACATCGACTTCTCGCTGTGCATGTACTGCGGGATCTGCGTGGAGGTGTGCCCGTTCGAAGCCCTTTTCTGGAGTCCGGAATACGAGTACTCGGAGATGAAGATCGCCGATCTCCTGCACGACAAGTCCAAGCTCGGCAAGTGGATGACCACCGTGCCCGAGTTCGAAGCCTATGAAGCGGGGGCCGAGGTCAAGGCCAAGAAGGTCCCCGCTTTCGAGCCCAAGAAGTAGCGGCGGCGTGATCAGCACTCTTGTCCTCGTCGCCCAGGAAACCGGCAACAGCTGGGATCTCCCCGCCAACATCGCCTTCGGGATCATCTCGGTCATCGCCATCGGTGGTGCCCTGAGAATGGTCACCACCAACAACGTGGTCCATGCCGCTCTGTATCTACTGGTCGTCCTCGCCTCGGTCGCAGCGATCTACATCCTTCTCGGCGCCGAGTTCACCGCCGTCACCCAGGTGCTCGTGTACATCGGTGCGATTCTCATCCTGCTTCTCTTCGGCGTGATGCTCACCAGGGCCAAGATCGGCGGCGACGAGGAACTCGACTACGAACAGAGATGGATGGGCCTGGGCGTGTCGGTGCTGCTGTTCGTCGTGATGGCGTACTCGTTGTGGGAGGAGTTCGGCTCCGACACCCGGCTGGTCGGCTACGAACCACAACGCACCGCCGAAGTGGCTGATTCGGTCTTCAGTACCTACATCGTGCCCTTCGAGGCCGTGTCGGTCTTACTGCTGGCAGCGTTGATCGGGGCCGTCGTCGTGGCCCGGCGGGACTAGAGGAGGACACCATGCTCTTGAATCAGTACCTCCTGCTCGCCGCCGCCCTCTTCGTCATCGGTGTCTTCGGCGTGCTCACCCGCCGCAACGGGGTCCTCGTCCTCATGAGCGTCGAGCTCATCCTCAACGCCGTCAACATCAACCTGGTCGCCTTCGGCACGTTCCACGGCGACATCGCCGGACAGGTGTTCGCCCTGTTCGTCATCGCTGTCGCCGCCGCCGAGGTCGGTGTCGGCCTCGCCATCGTCCTACTCATCTACCGCAACCGCCGCAGCATCGATGTGGCCGAAGCCAACCTGATGAAGGGCTGATCATGTCCGGTTCCTTCACAGGGGTGTTCGCTGCCGCAGCTGCCGAGACGTTCGAGCCCTCATCGTGGCTGTTCGACAACATCTGGCTCGTTCCCGCCATGCCGGCGGCGTCGTTCGTTCTCATCCTCCTGTTCGGCAAGAGGTTCAAGGACCATGTCCACTGGTTGGGCATCGCCACCGTGGGTGCCGGCCTCGTGTTCAGTCTGGCCACCGCCGGGGCGTGGATCTCCCAGTACGAAAGCGAGCAGACCCACCATTCCGAGGAGGCCGTCGACGGCGAGATCATCCGGGTCGTCGATGCCGAGGAGGATGGCCATGCCGAGGAGGGCGATCACGAAGAGGGAATCGCGCCGCGGGGTTGCAATCTGGAGGAGAACACCCAGGATCTGTTCGCATCCTCCGAGTACGCACTGGGTGCCGGTGGCCTCTCGACCGTCGAGTACGCCGCCTCCGAGGAGGGTGGTGAGGGCGAAGGCAAGGCCGAACACGTCAAACCCGACCCGGTCGTGAACTGCCTCAACTGGTTCGAGGTCGGCTCTTTCGGCTCGGGCACCGAGGCGCAGGGAGCCCGGTCGCTGGCGTTCTCGATCGGTACGATCGTCGACGGCCAGAGCCTGATGCTGCTCGTCGTGGTGGGCATCGTCTCGTTCCTCGTCCACGTGTACAGCTCCGAGTACGTCAAGGGCGACCGGCGTTACGTCCACTACTACGCGTTCCTCAGTCTGTTCACCGCATCGATCCTCTTCATGGGTCTGGCGACGTCGACGTTGCAGCTGATCGTCGGTTGGGAACTCGTCGGTGTCTGTTCGTTCGCCCTGATCGGACACTGGTGGGAGGAAAAACCCAACTCCGACGCCGCCCTCAAGGCGTTCCTGACCAACCGTGTTGGCGATATCGGTCTGCTGGTCGGGATGATCGTCCTGTTCTTCGGCGCGGGCCAGAGCTTCGACATCCTCACCATCAACCACGCCGCGGTGAGCGGTGAGATGAGCCAGACCTCGATGACCGTGGCCAGTTTGTGCCTGCTCACCGCCGTGATGAGCAAGTCAGGCCAGTTCATCCTCCACACCTGGTTGCCCGACGCCATGGCCGGACCGACACCTGTGTCGGCTCTGATCCACGCCGCCACGATGGTCGTGGCCGGGATCTACATGGTGGGTCGCCTCTACCCGGTCTTCTGGGAGGGAATGAACATCCCCGGCTCCAGCTTCAACGCCCTGGCCTTCGTCGGTGCCCTCACCACCGTCGGCGGTGGGGCGTTGGCGTTCGTGCAGCGTGACATCAAGAAGATTCTCGCCTATTCGACAGTTTCCCAGCTGGGGTACATGGTGCTCGCGCTCGGTGTCGGCGCGTGGACCGCGGCGATGTTCCATCTGTTCACCCACGCGTTCTTCAAGGGATGCCTGTTCCTCGGCGCCGGGTCGCTCAGCCACGCCTGCCATCACAGCTTCGACATCAAGAGCGAGATGGGCGGCCTGCGCACCAAGATGCCGGTCACCTTCGCCACGTTCATGATCGCATCCCTGGCCCTGGCCGGCCTGTTCCCATTCGCCGGTTTCTGGAGCAAGGACGAAATCCTCGTCGGCACAGGCGGTTTTCCCGGAACCGATGCCAACGGCACCTACACGGTCTTGTTGATCATGGGTCTGATCGCCGCCGCGATGACCGCTGGCTACATGACGCGGGCGATCTGGCTGATCTTCTTCGGCGAATATCGCGGTCATGTGCAGCCGCACGAGTCACCCAGGGTGATGACGATCCCGCTCGTCATCCTGGCTGCGCTGTCGGTCCTCACGGGGTTCCTCAACTTCCCAGAGGACTGGTTCGGCGGGCTCGGTGAGCGCTACGGCCTCAAGTTCGAACAATGGGTGGAGCCGGGCGGAGGTGACACGTTCCACGTCATCGGCCACGGCGATTCGAATCTCCTGCTGGCCGTTGTCGCCAGTCTTCTCGCCATCGGCTCGGCTGTTTTCGTCTGGAGCTACTACCAGCGGCTCTATGCCAAAGATGCCACGGCAACCGAGTACACCGACGGCCTCGCATCCCGCAGCCGCATCGCCCGGGCCGGCCATGTGTTCCTCGAGCAGAAGTACTTCCTGGACATCATTTACACCGACATCATCGTGGGCGGGATCAAAGGCCCGGTCGCCAGGATGGCGAATTGGATCAATCAGAACGTCATCGACGCCGTGGTCAACTTCGCCGGCACCTCGTCGACGGCGGTGGGTCGTTTCGTGTACCGCTTCATCGATCAGGGAACGATCGACGGGGCGGTGAACCTCTCGGGGACAAGTGCCTCGGAGTCCGGTCAGGTGCTCCGCAGGGTGCAGACCGGTCGCATTCGCCAGTACGCAAGCCTCATGTTCGGTGCCGCCACGTTGCTGGCAGCCGTGTTCATCTTGGTGGTCTAGGGAGAGAGATATGACGGAATTTCTGAACGACTGGGGAATCACCCTCATGGTGTTCCTGCCCCTGGCCGGGGCCGTGATCATGATGTTCGTCCCCAGCTCGGACGAGGAGAGCCACAAGGCGATCGCGCTGTTCTCGACGCTGCTGACCGCGGCGGTGGGGATCCTGCTGATCGGCGAGTTCGACTTCGACAACGCCAGCGCACTGCAGTTCGATGTGAACACGAGCTGGATCAGCGTCGTCAACGCCAACTACCACGTGGCGATCGACGGGATCAGCCTCCCCCTGATCGCCCTCACGCTGCTGGTGACCCCCCTGGTGGTGATCTACTCGTGGAACCACATCCCCGAACCGGGCAACGCCAAGATGTTCCTGATGCTCACCCTGGTATTGCACACCGGGATGCTCGGTACCTTCGTCGCTCAAGATCTCGTTCTGTTCTTCGTCTTCTTCGAGGTCGTGCTGCTGCCGATGTACTTCATGATCGGCGTCTGGGGCGGGGAGCAGCGGCTCTATGCGGCGATCAAGTTCTTCCTCTTCACCCTGTTCGGCTCGGCGCTGATGCTGGTCAGCTTCCTGGCCCTGTACTGGAACACGGGCAGCTCGACCTTCGACATCGTGGGCCTGTCCCAGGAGGTCGCCGCCCGGGACATCGCCCTCAGCACCCAAGTGCTCATCTTCGGTGGCATGTTCCTCGGGTTCGGGATCAAGGTCCCGATGTTTCCGTTCCACACCTGGCTTCCCGACGCCCATACGCAAGCCCCGACCCAGGGTTCGGTCATCCTCGCCGCCATCCTCCTCAAGCTGGGGACCTACGGGTTCATCCGGATCGCCATACCCATCCTTCCCGACGCCGCCGTCGAGTGGGCCCCGTGGATCGGCCTTCTGGCCGTCATCGGGATCATCTACGGCGCTCTCGCCTGCCTGGCTCAGACCGACATGAAGCGGCTCATCGCCTTCTCGTCGGTCGCCCATATGGGGTATGTGATGCTGGGTATCGCCACACTCACCCCCTTCGGTATCAACGCCGCCATCTTCGGGATGGTCGCCCACGGCCTGATCACCGGAATGTTGTTCTTCGTCGCCGGGTCGGTCAAGGAGCGGTACCACACCCTGGAGATCAAACGTCTCGGCGGACTGCTGGTCCAGGCCCCTCGGATGGGTTGGATCCTCGGCTTCTGCACCATGGCGTCCCTCGGGCTTCCCGGCCTGGCCGGGTTCTGGGGTGAGTTCCCGGCGATCCTGGCCGCGTACAACCCCGCAGAAGGTGTGAGCCAGACCCTTTTCAGGGTCTACATGGTCATCGCCGCCATCGGCACCGTATTCGCTGCCGGCTATCTGCTCTGGCTCCTGCAGCGGACCGCCTTCGGGAATCCGACCGAGGAGTTCGCCGACGATCCCCACATCCACGACGTGGTCGCCACCGAGTGGATCGCCTGGACCCCGCTGCTGGTCCTGATCCTGCTGTTCGGGTTCGTCCCGTCGATCATCTTCGGTGTGACCGACCCGGCGGTGGTCAACGGCCTCCAAGCTCTCGCCCAAGCGGCCCCGTAGAGGAGCCTCGATGCTCACCCTTTTCGCCCAGATCGATCAACCGGCCTTCGTCCGACCCGACATCGACTGGCACGCGGTCGCCCCCGAACTGTTGCTGCTGGGTCTGGGTGCTCTGCTCACCATGCTGGACCTGATCTTCCTGGATCGGATTCGTCGGTTCATCCCGACGCTGACCGGCTTGGCGTTCCTCGTGCCCCTCATCCCCATCCTCACCCTGTGGAGCCAGTCCGACGACCTGCCCCGGGTGATGTTCGACGGGGCGTACGTCGTCGACCGGTATTCGCTGGCGTTGAAGGTTCTGTTCCTTCTCTCGGGCTACGTCGTTGTGTTGCTGTCGAGCGACTACATGGCCGAGGGGGACTACTACGACAGCGAGTACTACCAGCTGATCTCGGCGTCGATCCTGGGCATGGTGGTCATGAGCTCTGCCCGTGACCTTGTGTCGATCTTCATCGCCCTCGAGCTCATCTCGATCCCCGCCTACCTGATGGCGGCGTGGCGCAAGCGGGATCTCAAATCCAATGAAGCTGGCCTCAAGTTCATGCTGATGGGCGTGTTCGCCAGCGGCATCATGCTCTACGGGATGAGCCTTCTCTACGGGTTCGCCGGTGACACGAGACTCAGTGCGGTGGCCGAAGCACTCGACCGAGGCGAGTCCGCACCGCTGATCACCCTGGCGATCGTGTTCACCGCCATCGGCTTCGGTTTCAAAGTGAGCGCGGTGCCGTTTCACTCCTGGGCGCCCGACACCTACGAAGGTGCCCCCACCCCGTTGACCGCATTCCTGGCGGTGGCGTCCAAGTCAGCCGGTTTTGTCGCTCTGATCGCCATCGTGCTCGTCGGTTTCTCCACCCAGGCCGATGTGGTCGAGCCGTTGATGTGGGTCCTCGCCGCACTCAGCATGACCGTCGGCAACCTGATCGCCATTCGCCAGACCAACATCGTGCGGATGCTCGCCTACTCCGGAATCGCCCAGGCCGGGTACATGCTGGCGCCCCTGGCCGTGTACGGCGAAACGTTCGAGGGCACGACCAACCCGGCCAACGCCATCGTCAACTACCTGCTGGTGTACGCGGCGATGAACCTGGGTGCCTTTGCGGTGGTCATCCTCGTCGCCCGCAAGACCCGATCGGGCGAGATCAGCAGCTACGGGGGTCTGATGAACTATTCCCCCGGGCTGGGCGCGGCGATGACCTTGTTCCTCTTCTCGCTGGCCGGAGTGCCACCCGTAGGTGGCTGGTGGGCCAAGTTCCAGATCTTCAACGTGCTCACCCAGAACGCCAGCTGGGCAGGAATCTCGCTGGCGATCATCGTTGCGGTCAACAGCGTGATCGCCGCCTTCTATTATCTGAACGTCGCCAAGCAGATGTGGTTCATGCCGGCGCCGGATCTCGATCACACGCCGATCCGCTTGCCGGCCCCGCTGGCGACCGCGCTGGCGATCACGCTGGTCGCCACGATCGTGTTCGGGATCCTTCCCGGCATCGTCGGCGATCTGAGCGATTTCACCTCGCTGGCCGCTCGCTGAGGTCATCGAAGGGGATCTGGGGTCAGCAGTGGCCAGGACGTTCCTGACCATTCCGCCGCCCAGAACGCCCCCAGGCCACCGCCATCGGTCAGCGCCTCGGCCTCCCGCACGCGGCTGCGCATCCGCAGAGCGGTCGTGTCCGGGGCCGACGCATGGTCGACCCAGTACGCCCGGCCGGCCTCGACGAGATCGTCGAGACCATGGTCACGGCAGAAGTCAGCCTGGGTCCTGACGCGATCGGCGGGGGGCAACTGATCCAGGGGCACGTCGGTGGTGATGTCCCAACGGCCCGGCTCAGCCAGCGGATCGTTCCGTCGCTCGTGACCGCGATAGCAGCGCAGCCAACCTCCGCGATCGGCGAGGGTTTGGGTTCGACGGGCGCCGTAATCGAACATGAGAACACGTTCTGCACCTGCGGCCAGAATCGACGTCAGAAGGGCTGCGGCCCGTTCGATCAGCGGGAACTCGCCGCTGGCGACCGGTGTGTCGAGCTCGGCCGGGCGCCACTGCAACCCCGTTCGATCGACCCACGCCTCGTGGGCGCTGTCACTGTCCCGCCGAACCCAACGGAACGGCACATTGTCGAGCACTTCGTTGGCGACCACGACGGATCCGCCGAGGTCATCGGGCAGCCCGGTGCCGGCGCTCAGGTCGACACCGTGCAGCGACCACGACCTCGCACAGAGCGGTTCGGCGATCGCCATGGACCGCAGCAGCGTGCCCGGGCCCGCCCCGAGGTCGACGACATCGAAATGCGCAGGTCGGTCCATGTCCTGCCACACCCCGTCGACCCACCGGGCCACGAGTTCGCCGAACAGCGGACCGACCTCGGGGCTGGTGATGAA
>JAHEJO010000111.1 GCA_024638805.1 Acidimicrobiales bacterium | reverse complement strand
GTCACGCTCAACCCCAGGTCGTGGAGGGCTGCGATGGCTGCGCCAGACGATTCCTTCACGCGATCGGCAACGACCAGGACAGCTTCGGCGGTCCCGCTGCGTCCGGCGAGAACGACGGTGGAACCGGCGGCCTCGGCTGTCGTCGCGGCACGTTCGACATCGGCTGGGACTGTGTCGAACAGCTGCCGTCGACCGACGCTGACTTCGCGACCGTCGATGGTGCCGACGACGCCGAGACCTGGCCTGTTGTCGAATCGGTCGACCCGGTCGTGGTCGGCGCTGGCGGCGCCGATCGTCCTTGCGATCGGGTGTTCCGAGCGTGACTCGAGCGAGGCGGCGAGCCGCACCAACGTCGAGACATCCGCGGTCCCGACGCCGGGGGCGATGACGTCGATCAGCTCCATCCGCCCTTCTGTGATCGTCCCGGTCTTGTCGAGGATCACGACGTCGACCGCGCGAGTGTCCTCGAGCACCTCGCCACCCTTGATGATCACACCGAGTTGGGCCCCCCGGCCGGTGCCGACCATGATCGCCAGCGGGGTGGCGAGGCCGAGGGCGCACGGGCAGGCGATGATCAGCACCGCCACCGCAGCCGTGAACGCCTCGTCGGCCGCACGTCCGATCAGGAACCAGGTCGCCAACGTCACGGCGGCGGTGAGGATGGCGAAGGGAACGAAGACGGCGGCGACACGATCGGCCAGTCGCTGGACGTCGGCGCGGCTGCCCTGGGCCTCATCGACGAGCCGGATGATCTGGGCCAGGGCGGTGTCGGAGCCGACCCTGGTCGCTTCGACGACAAGTGCACCGTTGGCATTGATCGTGGCGCCGATCACCTCGTCACCGACCGCAACCTCGACCGGGACCGGCTCGCCGGTGATCATCGACGCGTCGACCGCCGAATACCCCTCGACGACGACGCCATCGGTGGCGATCTTCTCGCCGGGACGCACGACGAAGCGCATGCCTACCACCAGGTCGGCCAGCGAAATCTCCGTGCCGTCCTCCAGTCGTGCCGTCCTGGCGCCGAGGTCGGCCAGCTTGCGAATCGCATCACCGGACCGTCGTTTGGCGCGAACCTCGAACCACTTCCCCAGCAGGATGAGCGTGACGATCACCGCCCCGGTTTCGAAGTAGATATGGCCACCTCCGATTCCGACGGTGATGACAACAGCCGACCAGAACCACGATGACAGCGACCCCATCGACACCAGGGTGTCCATCGTGGTCGACCCGTGCCGTAGGTTGAGCCACGCCGATCGGTGGAAGAGCCACCCGGACCAGAAGACGACCGGGGTGGCCAGCGCCGCGACCAGCCATTCCCAGCCTTCGAAGTGGAGCGAATGCATCATCGACACCAATGCGGCGGGGACCGAGAGCGCCGCGGCCACCACGAGCCGGCGGCGCAGATCGGACTCCCTTTCGTCCTCGGCCCGCTCGGTCTCCTCCGGCTGGATCACTCCATAGCCGAGGCTCTCGATCGTGCGCTCTAGGATTTCGTCGGCCACATCCGGGCGGTGGATGACGGTGGCCCGCCCGTTGGCAAAATTGACACGGGCATCGGTGACACCGTCGAGTTTGGTCAGCTTGCGTTGGATGCGATTGGCGCAGGCGGCGCAGGTCATCCCGGAGACGGCGATGTCCGAGCGGGCCTCGGAGGATTGAACCATGGGTTCAGTCTAGACCTTCCAGTTGACTAGAAGGTCAAGTGGTTGCGGCAATTGATGGGTGATCGACCGAGATGACCTGGCAGCGGTTGGGGTCGGTGCAGGCCGCCGGGTCCAGAGCCTTGGCCCGCTCGGCGAGCAGCGTCAGCGCCACCCGAGCGGCGCGTAGCCGTTCTATTTGGGCGTCGATTTCGGCGAGGTGGCGTTGCAGCAGCTCGGTCGTGTGGGCGCAGGATCGCTCGCCGGCACTCTTGAGTTCGAGAACAGAGGCGATTTCGGCGAGGGTGAGGCCGCTGACCTGGGCATCGCGTATGAACCTCAGTCGCTCCACCGCGCCGGTGTCGTACTCGCGATACCCCGAAGGGGTTCGCCGGGGTTCGTCGAGCAGTCCGATCGACTCGTAGTAGCGGATCGTCTTGGTGGTCACCCCTCCCGCCGTGGCCAATTCCCCGATCTTCATTCCCCAACCCTATCCGACGGTCGACACCTTCTAGTCCAGTGGAAGCTCGCCAGATCGCGTAGCGGGTTCGACCTGCGGACCGCCGGCCGGCCGGAGCGCTCGCATGGCCCAGACGCCGAGGATCGGGCCAGGTGCCAGGAGGGCAAAGGCCCAACCCCAGCCCAAGGCGTCGCGGATGACCGGCACGAGAAAGACCGTCGAGACCGACAGCACGAATCCCGTGGCCAGCTGCATCGTCAAGGCGGTGCCGACGTAGGCCGCGGGCGAGTGCTCGGTGACGATCGCAGAGAACTGGGCGCTGTCGGCAACCACCCAGAACCCCCAGACGAGGCCGAGCACGACCACCAGCAGCGGCGGGGCGTTCACAAGGAAACCGATCACGAGTGCGACCGCCCCCGACCATCGCATCGCCAGGGCGGCCGCCTCGGGGCGGCTACGGCGGTCACTGACCACACCGGCGTACGTCGCACCCAGTGCGCCCGAGGAAATCACCACGAATGCGACGAAACTCCCCGCCCGCACCGACGAGAACACATCCTGGTAGAACGCGGCGATCCAGGCCCACATGGCATAGAGCTCCCACATGTGACCGAAGTAGCCGGCGCTGGCCAGCCGGATCTCCCGGATCCCCATGATGACGCCGACCTGGGAGGGGTCGAACACCGCCGACCCCACCGCATAGGGCCCGTCGGCACCGAAGCGATCCGCCATGATCCCACCGACGGCGGTGAGCGCCGACGCCACCAGCAACGTGGTCCGCCATCCGAAGCCTCCCAGCCCGTTGATGAGATGCGGGAGGGCCGAACCGACGGTGAGCGCACCGATCATCACACCGAGTGCGAATCCCCTCCCGGTGCGATACCAGCTCGACATGGCCTTGAGCGCAGGTGGATACACACCGGCGAGAAAGGCGCCGGTGACGAAGCGGAGGATCACCGCGGTCCCGAAGGCCCCCGATACCACGACCAGCGCGTTGGTCACCGCTGCGCCCACGGCCCCCAGGAGGATCAGCCGCCGGGGGCGGATGCGATCGGCGAGATTGGTGGCCGCCGAGATGATCGCACCTACCACGAAGCCCAGTTGGACAACGATGGTCAACCAGCTCGCCTGGGCGCTGGTGAGCGCCCAGGCCGTTCTCAATTGCCCGAGAACCGCGGCGGTCGAGAACCATGTGGACATCGAGAGCACGAGTGCGACGGCCAGCAACCGCAGTTGTCGATTCTGCGGCGTGGACTGCAGCTTCATGGCCGTGCAACCGGTCCCACGACCGACATCATCGCACCTGGGCTACGACACCCACCACAAAACAGGGACTTATGTCACTGTTTGCATCTCCTGCATTCTCGGTATGCTGCAGGATATGCAGAAGATGCACAGACACCCGCATCCGATGCACGAGGTGTGATGGTGATCGACAGCGGAGCCTTGCTGACAACCAAAGATGTCCAGGCCCTGATCAATGTCGACAAGTCCACCATCTACCGGATGGCCGAGCGGGGCGGGATCCCGGCGGTCAAGGTCGGCCGTCAGTGGAGATTCCCGGCCGACCAGATCGAGCGATGGCTGAACCGCAGAACGCACACGGGACACGAACGGGCCGAACCCATCGGCGCCGTTTCGGATCGGACCTCGTCGGATCGGAGCACGCCGTTGGAGTTCGTCCCATCTTCGATGGTCCAGTCGGTGGCCAACCTGGCTGGCGAGGTGCTCGGCATCATGGCCGTCGTCACCGACATGGACGGCAAAGCTCTGAGTCGGGTCGCCAACCCGTGCGGTTTCTACGCCGCCGTCCAGGAGTTTCCCGGAGTGATCGATCGTTGCGTAGCCGGCTGGAAACGTCTGGGGAGCGGGGGGCTCGCCCCGGAGTGGATTCCCAGCCATCTCGGGTTCCTCTGCGCCAGGACGTTCATCAGGGTCGACAGCCGTCTGGTCGGCATGGTCATCGCCGGTGGCGTCCGCCCGGACGACTGGCCACCCGACCCACGACTGCAAGAGGCCATCGCAGCCGACCTCGGCGTCGAACCATCGTGGCTCACACCGCATCTCGAGGGCGTCTACGAGTTGGGTACCGACGATCGTGCCCGAGTACTGAAGTCACTGCCCAAGATTGCCGATCTGATCACATCGCTGGCCCAGGAGCGCCGCGATCTCCACGCCCGGTTCGACCGGATCGCTGCGCTCGCCGACAGGACCGGATCCCCCACCTCCCCCCTCGCCGACTAGAAACAAGGAAGACACCGTGAAGAAACTGCTCGTCCTCGGCGCCGGCACGGCCGGCACGATGGTGGTCAACAAACTCCGACCCCGACTACCCGAATCGGAGTGGTCGATCACCATCGTCGATCCCCACACCTCCCATCACTACCAGCCCGGCTACCTCTTCATCCCGTTCGGGATCTACCAGCCCGACGAGGTGGTGAAACCGACATCGGAGTTCATCCCCTCCGGTGTGGAGTACGTCAACGGCGAGATCGACCTCGTCGAAGGTGAGCAGAACCGGGTCATTCTGACCGACGGTCGCGTGCTGGACTACGAGTTCCTGGTGATCGCCACAGGTGCCACTCCGAGACCGGAGGAAACACCGGGCCTCGATGGCCCCGAGTACGGCGACACGATCCACGACTTCTACACCTTCGACGGTGCCAACGCGTTGGCGGACACGCTCGAGACGTGGGACGGCGGGCGGCTGGTCGTCAACATCGTCGAGATGCCGATCAAATGCCCGGTGGCGCCACTCGAATTCATCTTCCTGGCCGACGCCTACTTCCGCGAACGCGGCATGCGGGACCGGGTCGAGCTCGTTTTCGTCACGCCCCTACCCGGCGCCTTCACCAAACCGGTCGCATCACGACACCTCGGCTCGATGTTCGACGAACGCAAGATCGCGCTGGAGGCCGACTTCTTCATCGAGCGGGTCGACGGGGAGAGCCAGATGCTCGTCTCCTACGACGAACGTGAGGTCCCTTACGACCTGCTGGTGACCGTCCCGCTCAACATGGGCGCCGACTTCGTGACGAAGAGTGGGCTGGGCGACGAACTCAATTTCGTCAAGGTCGACAAAGGCACGTTTCTGGCCAATGACTTCGACAACATCTTCGCCCTCGGCGACGCCGCCAACCTCCCCACATCCAAGGCCGGGTCGGTCGCTCACTTCGCGGTGGAGGTCTTCACCGAGAACTTCCTCCGCCACATCAAGGGCCTGCCGATGACCGAGATGTTCGACGGTCACGCCAACTGCTTCATAGAGACCGGCTCCGGCAAGGGAATGCTCATCGACTTCAACTACGACACCGAACCGCTGCCCGGCAAGTACCCGCTTCCGGGGATCGGGCCGTTCTCGCTGTTGAAGGAAACCGAGCTGAACCACTGGGGAAAGCTGATGTTCAAGTGGGTGTACTGGAACATGCTGCTCAAGGGCAAGCCGTTGCCGCTCCCCCACGAGATGCTGATGGCGGGAAAGATCGCAGAGGTGGACGCGTGAGCGCGCCGACCATCGACAGGACCGCCGCCCTCGAAGAACGGCTGGATGCGCTCGGCTCCGACGTGGCATACATCGCCGCCGAATTGCGTGAGCAGGCGAACCGTCGGCGGGTATGGGACGAGTTGCGAGCCGATCTCGCACCCATCGCGACCGACGCGATGTCGCTGGCCAGTCGGGAACTCGAGGACATGGACGACATGCCTCCGGCCGAGGACATCACCGCGCTGGCCAAACGGCTGGTCCGTAACACCCGCAACATCGAGGCCACGCTCCAGCGTTTCGAGAGCACCCTCGAGCTGCTGGACGATCTGACACCCATCACCTCCGAGGCGTTCATGAAGGCGACCACGACACTCGAAGATTTCGAGAGTCGCGGCTACTTCGGCTTCGCCAGGAGCAGCCTGGGGGTCGTCGATCGCGTGGTGACCTCCTTCTCCGAGGACGACGTCGACCAGCTCGGCGACAACATCGTTCTCATCCTCCAGACGGTCAAGGAGATGACCCAACCCGAGGTGATGGAGCTGCTCCAGAGAACCGCCGCCGTCCTCGAAGACGAGGTCGAATCGCCGTCAACCCTCGCCCTGCTGCGCCAGATGCGGGACCCGGAGGTCAAACGCGGGCTGGCCCGAATGCTCCAGGTCCTGCGCTCTTTTTCCGACACCAACCCCCAACAACCAATCTCAAGCAAACAATCAGAGGAGAAAACACAATGGCCCTAACCACCATCGCAGGCACCGACATCCAGGTCGACGGAGAAGGCTTCATGGTCGACCCTGGTGAGTGGAGCGAGGAAGTCTGCCAGGGATTGGCCGGCAACATCGGTGTCGAACTCACCGAGGATCACTGGCAGGTCATCCATTTCCTACGCAAGGACTTCGAGCAGGAGGGCGTGACGCCGACGTTGCGTCGGGTGACCAAGGCCGGAGGATTCCCCACCAAGCAGCTGTTCACGCTGTTTCCCAAGAAGCCCGCCAAGAAGATGGCCTACTGCGCCGGGCTCCAGAAACCGGTCGGATGCGTCTGACCTGCGACGGCCAGGTACACGCTGGCTCTCCACCGCCACATCGATTCATGGTCTCAGAAAGGACCACGTTTTATGACAACCACTGAAGGCGCGCCGGTCGTCCCGGACTTCGGCGACGATGCAACCGATCGCAAGATCGCGTTCGTCTGCTCCAAAGGCAATCTCGACATGGCCTATCCCGCGTTGATCATGGCCAACGGTGCCCTCGGGGAGGGGATCGAAACCCATATCTTCTTCACCTTCTGGGGTATGGACATGATCAACAAGGAAACCCAGGGCGGGTTGCAGTTCTCGATGCTCGGCAACACCGCCATGCACATGCCCGGCCAGTCCTGGCACATCCCCCAAGGCCTCGGCGGCCTGCCGGGCATGACCGGGTTCGCCACCCGGATGCTCAAGAAGCAGATCAAGGATCTCGACATCCCCGAGGTCGACGAGTTCCTGACGATGCTCCACGACATGGGAGCGACACTCTGGGCCTGCAAGCTCTCCGTCGACATGATGGGCCTCGAGAAGGAGGACCTGATCGATGAGGTTGAGGACATCATCAACGTCAGCGACTTCATGGAGCTCAGCGAGGGGGCTCAGGTCATCTTCGTCTGATCCGAGGTCGTAGCATGATCGGGGCGTTCCTGTGGGAGCGCCCCGACCGGCGTTCAGGCGGGGCTGACCGAACGCGCCGGCAACGCGTCGTGAAGTGCCCGTCCGGCGAGCACGAGCAGGAAGATCATCACCGACGTGAGTGCCATCGTCGCGCTCCCGGCGGTCCCGGCGTGGAAACTGATCAGGAGGCCGACCACCACCGCTGCCGACCCGATGAGCGTTGCAGCCACCATGATCCTCGGGACACCCCGCACCAACAGTGCGGCGGTGGCCGGTGGGGCCACGAGGAACGCAAAGACCAGCAGGTTGCCGACCGCTCGGAACGACGCAACGATCGAGACCGCCAGGAGCACCAGCAGGACACCGTGAGCCAGACGGGGCCGTAGGCCGAGCAGGCGGGCCTGGGTCTCGTCGAAGGTCATGACCAGAAAGGCGCGGTGGAAGACGACGACGCCGACGACCGAGATCGCGGCAGCCACTCCCTGGCGGAGCAGATCCCCGTCGTCGACAGCGCTGATCGAGCCGAAAAGGAACCGATTCAGATCACCGGTGTAGGACCCCGATTGGCCCGACATGATCACGACGGCGAGGGCCAGGAAGCCGACGAAGAGAACGCCGATCGACGTGTCGTCGGGCAACGGCGAATGTGAACGGACCAGATTGATCCCGCCCACCATCACCACCGCGGCGACGAGAGCACCGACGGTCGTGTCGACCCCGATGATGAAAGCGATCGCGATTCCGGGCAGAACGCCATGGGCGAGCGCGTCGCCGAGGAAACTCATTCCCCTGAGCACAACCCACGTTCCCACGACCGAGGTGGCGAGAACGGCCAGCAGGCCGGCGAGCAGAGCGTTACGCATGAACGAAAAGGACGTGAACGGCTCGATCCACCATGACCACGGATCGGTGATGAACTCCACAGGCATATGTTGCTATCCCAACGACTCGGCGATGAGTAGCGCGTTGGTCCGAAGGAATCCGATGTAGGTGTCGGCGCCCTCCCCCGACGGTCCGAGCGTTCCGGTGTAGAGCGTGACCACCTCTACCTCGCCCACCCTCGCAGCCAGTGCATTGACATCATCCATTGTGTGCTGGGTCTCGGCGAAGATCGCCGGCACGCCGGCCTCCTCGATGATCCGGGCCAGTTCCTCGAGTCGGGCGGGGTCGGTCTCGGCCAAGGTGGACGGCGCCGGAATCACAGTGCCGATGACCTCGAAGCCGTATCTGTCGGCGAAATAGGCCAGGGAATCGTGGCTGGTGACCAGTTTGCGTCGATCCGCCGGGAGGGCGGCGACCACGTCGGCGATCTCGGAGTCGAGCGCGGCGAGATCGGCCTGGTAGCGGGCCAGGCACTCGCCGACCACACCTTCATCGAGCCCGGCCCGATCGACCAGGTGATCGGCCAACTCGGGTAGCGCTGCCCCGACGCGCCGGGGGTCGAACCAGATGTGGGGGTCCTCACTATCGAGGGGCCCCGGATCGATGTGTTCACCCATCAGGAAGACCGGAGTCCCACCGTCGGCGACCGCGGCGAGGGTATCGTCCAGACCCTCCTCGAGCTCGAGCCCGTTGGCGACCACGAGAACCGCCTCTTCCATTCGTTTCCGGTCCGCCAGCGACGGTTCGAATCCGTGGGGGTCGCTCCCGATCGGGATGAGGGTCTGCAACTTGGCCTCCCCACAGGCGACGTTGGACACGACATCGGCCCAGATCGAGGTGGTGACCATGATCGACGGCCGGCCATCGGCCGCCTCCTGAGGTGCGCCGGCTGCACCGCAGGACGAGACGACGAGCAACACGGCCAGCACGAGGGTGATCGAGCGGAGATCGAACATGCGAGGAGCCTTCGAGGAGGATCGGCCAAGTGTTGAGAATCGTTCTCATTCTCACTATACTGAGAGTCGTTCTCATTGCCTACCGACGGAGATGGCGGGTGTTCGAACTCGATGACGTCACCGTGAGGTTCGGCCACACGCTCGCCCTCGACACGGGCACCGTCCATCTCGACGGGGGCACGACGGTCGCCCTGATGGGCCCGAACGGCTCGGGCAAGACCACGCTGCTCCGGCTGCTGGCCGGACTGCAGGCACCGACCACCGGCCGGCTCACGACCGACGGGTCGGCGACGGTGGCCTACGTCGCCCAGCACCAGCACCAGCACCGGTGGATGCCGCTCACCGTGGCCGAGGTGGTGTCCATGGGGCGCTACCGCGCACTGGGCCTGTTCGGCCGACTGCGTCGCCGGGATCGGCAGCTCATCGAAGGTGCGGCCTCACGGCTGGGGATCACGGGCATCATGGCGCGGCCCTTCAGCGAGCTCTCCGGCGGACAACGCCAGCGAGTCCTGGTTGCGGGTGCGCTCACCAACGATGCTCAATGCCTGCTTCTCGACGAGCCGATCACCGGCCTCGACCTTCCCAGCCAGCAGATCATCCTCGATGTCATCGCAGGCGAACGCGATCGTGGGCGGTTGGTGATGATCTCCACCCACCACCTGGACGAAGCCCGCCACTGCGACCGGGTGCTCCTGTTGAACACCTCGGTCGTCGCCGACGGGGCCCCACGAACGGTACTCACCGAAACCAATCTGGCCCGGGCGTTCGGTTCAGGAGCGATGACGATCGTTCGCCACCGCGAGGACTCCGACGATGCGAGGTTGGTCGTCGTCGACGACCACGGACACGGCCACCATCCGAGCCACACGGAGATGAGGCGTTGACCACCAACGATCAGGGGTCGAGCTCGGCAGAGGATCTGATGGAACTTCACCAGCACGTGGCCGACCGGTTGGCAC
>JAHEJO010000207.1 GCA_024638805.1 Acidimicrobiales bacterium | reverse complement strand
CCGTACCGGCTCATCGGATTCTGCTTCGGAGGCACCGTGTGCTTGGAGATGGCCGCGCAGCTCGAGGAACTGGGCCATCGGGTGGACTTCATCGGCATCATCGACGGTGGCCTGCCAATTGAGGACGCACGGTATGAGACGGGCGTTGAGCGCGCGAGGTATATGCTCCGCAGCAGAGGTATGGCCGGCACGGCCAGGGCAGGGTGGAACCGGGCCACCTGGCGAGCTGGGGAGTGGATGAAGGCCTCCCTTGGCCGGATGAGGGGGGAAGAGCAGACGAAGTACGTCCCTGTCGCGATGGCGTGTCGACGTGCATTCAACACGTTCGTTCCACGACCCTCGTCGGCGCCGATCACGCTCATCCGTTCGGCGGAGGAACAGGTCGGCGAGGGCAGGGATTGGGATTTCGCCTGGGACGACTACACCCCTCGCCTCGAGATCGAGACCGTTGATGCCGGACACAAGACACTGTTCCAGGGTTCGGCCGTGAAGGCACTGGCCGAAATCATCCGACGATCAACCGCCGACTGAATACCGACCCACACGGTTCACTGTCCTGGCGCTTTCCGAAGTGTTTATCACTACAGTGGTAGTGGTAATTCTGTGGTTGGTGATGGGAGTCGGAGCGTGGCAGCGTTTCTCCTCATGTTGAGGGAAGGTCTTGAGGCAGCGATCATCGTGGCCATTCTTCTTGGCTACCTGCGTCAACTCGACAGGAGAGCAGATTTCCGATGGGTGTGGGCGGGGACCACGTCGGCGGTCCTCGTTTCCCTCGCGGTCGGGGTCGCCTTGTGGAACACGGTCGGTGGGCTCGAGGGAGCTGCTGAAGAGATCGCCGAAGGCATGATCGCGTTCGCTGCTGTTGGGTTGCTGACCTGGATGATCTTCTGGATGGGCCGTCAGGCACGCTACCTCAAGGGGCATCTCCACGGTCAAGTCGACGCGGCACTCGCAGCAGGAGGCGCCACTGCGCTCGCGCTGATCGCGTTCGTTGCGGTTCTGCGGGAAGGGGTGGAATCGGCACTGTTCCTCATCTCGACAACCACCGGCACGGAAGCCTCAGGATCGCAACTCGTTGGAGGTTTTGTTGGCCTCGCGGTAGCGGTCGGTATCGGCGTGCTCTTCTACGCGGGGAGCAGCGCTGTTGACATTCGAGCGTTCTTCCGTCTCACCGGCGTGCTCATCATCCTGTTTGCCGCAGGCCTGGTGTCGAAAGGTGTCCACGAATTCCAGGAGGTCGGCCTCCTGCCCACCATGAACGAACCCGTGTGGAATCTCGGCGTCCTTGATCCCTCCACCAGCACCGTCGGGAAGTTCCTTGGCAGCCTCTTCGGATGGACCCCGAGGCCATCGCTCCTCATGGCGATCGCATACACGGCCTATCTCATCCCAGTGCTCGTCACCTACCTCCGAATGACAGCACCAACCCGCAGACCCGTCCCCGCTGACAACGAATCCATCGCACCGCGCACCTAGATGTTTCCATCGCACCGCGCACCTAGATGAACGAGCCTCGTCGATGACGATGCCGACCATCACCCCACTTCTTTGCTGGCCGGGACCCGGCCCAAGTCGCCAGAAGCGGCGGCCTGCCGGCCATGGTGGCAGAGAGCCGGGTCATCTCGAGTCCCTCGTGCCGAATCTCGACGCCTCCCTGGACCCCATCCGATCGGTCGGGGGGTCCTGGTGCTCGTCGAACGTTCCGATTCGGGTTACCTTTCTCTGGGCTCCAAAGGGGGCACGGTGAAAGGACAATGACCCTCAGGTTGAAGTCACCTGACGGGCTGCATGAGAAGGACCGAGATGATCAAGAAGCGATTCTTCAAGACCAAGAACGAGGTGGACGTCACCTTCCGAACGAGTCTCGACCACGATGTCGAAGGCGTGTCGATGGTGTGTGATGCCTATGACTGGCAGCCGATGGCGATGAGTCGCCGACCGAAGCGGACGTGGCAGCTCCGCACGCGGTTGCCCGTCGATCAGGTCGTGCAATTCCGCTATCTGGCGAGCGGTGGCCTGTGGTTCAACGACGATGACGCTGACGGCTACGCCCCGAACGCCTTCAGTGGGGACAATTCGGTTGTCAACACTGCCAGCGTTGCCGACGCAACACCACCATCGGACCAGTGACGTCGCTTCGCTCAACCGGGACAAGCGTCGATCGGTGGTTGGAGTGAGCGAAGACGACTCGGCTCGTCACTCCATCGGTGGTTCGACCTGGGGGTCGGCCGCCGGCGCCATGTCCGCTGCTTCGGGCTCGCCTTTGTGTCCGGTCAAAGTGCTATAGGTACCCATGAAGTCCCGCATCGACGGCAGCGATGCGAGTTCGCCACTCCTCCGCTTCTCGAGGTACACGCTCATCTCCCGACGGGAGGCATAGGTGAATAGCGTGCTCGCAGCGATCGCGTAGGCGACCTCGGCCGGGCGTCGTCTCCACAGGAACCACGGGATCGTCAGCAACATCCCGGTCGTGTACGCAGCCCACATATCCCGGAACCCGCCGACTCCGATGGTGATGCCGGCAGCGGTGGTGATCGGCACAGACGTGGGATCGATGGCGAGCAGCCCACCGTAGAACGGGGCCATTCCTCTGCCGCCGTTGAAGTGGTGATAGATGGGGTAGTTGTGGCCGGCGATCGCCGCTGCTGCCACGATCGCTGCGTACGGCTCGTCGGGCCAACGTTTCCTGGCGTACCGGGTTGGAATGAA
>JAHEJO010000110.1 GCA_024638805.1 Acidimicrobiales bacterium | reverse complement strand
CGCGTTCGCGTCGAGACGCTTCTTCGGGGGTCAGGTCGTGGTCGTCGGTGCCGAGTTCGGAAGGGTCGACGAGGCGACGTTCCTCGCCGGTCGCCGTGTCGAGTTTCCACATCGAGAGGGCTGAAGTCCTGCCATCGACCGAGCGGAGGAACACGACGAGTCGCCCGTTGTCGACCACTGAGATCGAGCGTGGAACCCCGAGTGTGAAGCGTTGGGTGGCGGCATAGGCAAGGGGAAAACCCAGCACGGTCGTCGACTCTGCACCCACGTGCCGAACCTAGCCAATCGGCTACCGAAGTGCGCCCCGTGCTCGAAGACGAGATGCGTCGATCACTGAATGCGAGCGCGCACGCCGAGATCGCCGAAGCCAGCACGCACACAGTTCTTGAGAAGCTTGGTTTCGGCAACCGCCGCAGGGTCGATGTGCATCCCGATGAACGCAGCGTTGTTGTAGGACAGCAGAGTCACGTTGACCGCTGTGCCCGAGACCGGACCGACCGGGATCCACCGAAGAACCTTCTGTCCGGCGAAGTACGCCGGAACCGGCGGACCGGGAACGTTGCTGGTGGCCAGATCCACTCGACGGGCCTGATCCAGCGTGAGGCTTGCGGACAGGCCGGCAGGGAGGGCGGCGGCCAAACCGCTGACCGACCCGAGTATCTGGCGATGCGAACGGAGCGCCTCGCGACGGATGAGGATCTCCTTGTTGATGTAGGCGAGCCGCTCGACTGCGTCCACACCGTGGCCGGGTAGCGGGATACTGGCGGGCGTGAAGGCGTTGTCGGTCGGCTTGTCCCCCTCCCGGCGCGTACTCACCACCACCGTCGCCGAGATCTCCGGAAGGGGAACGCCAAACTCGTCGTGATAGCGCAGAACCGCTTCGGCGGTTGCAGCCACGAAGATGTCGTTGAGTCGTACCTCTCGTTCCCGGGCCGCTCGCTTGAGGCGGTCCAACGAGATCTCGAGCCACTCGAGGCGACGGTTCCGGGAACGACCGCTCCACAGCTCGGACCCGGTGTGCCCTCCGAGACCGGGGAACTGGCTGGCCATCGTGCGTGCCGCCTTGACCGCGTCGTTGCTCCTGGTCGTGAGCTGTTGACGATCGGCGAGCAAGGACGCAAGGCCGCGGGCTCGATCGAGGAGGTTACTGCCGGCTTCGTCCGCGCTCGTTTTGGGCGGGTCACCTTTTCCGGGTTGCACCTTTGCCACTTCGACCTCGGTTTGGAGTTCGGCGAACACCTGCGCCAGATCGACCGGCGCCGGTTTCTTTCCGATGGCGTCGAAGTCATAGATCTCACCGGCCATCTGCAGCGCACCGAGCCCATCGGCTATCGAGTGGTGCAGTTTGGTGACCAACGCCGCCCTCCCACCGGGCAGTCCTGACAGGATCAGCGCACTCCACAGCGGCCGGCTGCGATCGAACGGATCGTTGATCCATTGCACGGCCGTTCGGGCCAGGTCGTCGTATGTCGCCCGTGGCATCAGCCGGAGGAACCGGACGTGATGGTCGAGATCGAAGGCGTCGTCGAGGGTCCAGTGTGCGTTGCCGAGGCCGAGCGTCGGCACGCTCACACGCAGCCGCAATCGGGGGACCGATGCCACCGCCTTGCGATAGGCATTGCGGGCCCATTCGGTGTCCGGGGTCTTGTCGAGGATCAAGAGCGACCCCATCGTCGTCGCCAGGTTGGGATTCGACTCCAATCCCCACAACATGGCCTCGGTATCGCTGAGCTGTTGATCCACCTTTCCAGTATGGCGGGTTCCAGAGTTGACCGGTTTGGCCGATACACTCACTAACACTGCGTGGGCGAAAGCGTCCATCAGCGAAGTGAGGTGACTTCATGGTCAAGGTATGGATTGATCAGGATCTGTGTACAGGTGATGGTCTCTGCGCCGAAATCGCCCCGGATGTGTTCTTCGGCATGGACGACGGTCTCTACTACGTGAAAGAAGACGCCTCGAATTTCGGCGAAGAGAAGCTTTTCGACGGTAGCGCCAACCCCGCTGGTGTCGAGGGTATGGCGCGGGTTCCCGACGGAGGGCTGGATCGAGTGATCGAATCGGCCGAGGAATGCCCAGGCGAATGCATCTTCATCGAGGTCGACGACTGAGACGTCGTTCGACACAGTTGAATCTTGAGAGAACGCCGGGATCCGTTCCCGGCGTTTCTCATTCTCTGATCGGGTAGGCCGAAAGGTCTATGTGCAGTGGGATCTCTATCGGGCGGCCAAGTCGGTTGCCGCTCTCGCGACCCTGCTCGTTCTCGGTTGGATCTTTCAGAACGCCGAGGTCGTCACCGATGCCTACACCGCCGACCACCAGTTCGATTCGCTGGATCTGCAGCCGCTCACCTTCTCAGCGGCGACGATCCCACCTTCTGAAGGTTCGATGGCTCTGGCCGAACCTCCTGACACCTCCGAGGAGGTGATTTCCCGCCTCGCGTTCACCGAGGAGCCCACCACGGACCCGTCCATCGATGGAGGGACATCGGAGCTGTCGGGATCGGTGTCGGGTCTCGGACCCGACGATGTTGCCCAGGTGTGGCTCACCAGGGTCACCGATGGGGGTGAGGACGAACGTGTCGTTTCCGTCTCAGCCGACGGTGAGTGGTCGGCGGCCGACATCAAGGGGGGCCGCTACCGGGTCCGTGCGTTCGTTCCAGGCCTACGGGCGACGAACGAGTTGGCCGTGCTCTTTCTGATGGACGGCCAATCCCGACGACTCGAGCTCAGCGTGACGACACCGCCGGAAGGCGTCGTGGTGCAGGTGGTCGCCGACGAGCTGTTCATCGGCGAACGGGCCGTCGTGGCGGTTACCTTCGGCCGCAAGATCGTGGATGGCGAGGGACGCACGGTGATCCTGCCCGTCTCCGGCGTCGAGACGTGGACGTCGTTCTCACCGGTCGTTTCGCTCCTGTCCAGCGACGTGGCCGTCTCGGACGGCGGGGGAGCGGTACGCTACCTGCTGTCCTGCGACCGGACGGGGCAGGCGGCGGCCGCCGTGTCATGGATCGAGGCACCGACCGAGCTCGTGCCCGTCGAAGTGGTCTCGGCCGATGAGTCGGTCGACCAGCCAACCGAACAGCCGGTGGAGCGGTCGGCCGTGCTGACCCTGCCGCCGTGCGTCGAGCGCCCTCCGCCCGATGCAGATGACGATGTCGGCGGTGACGTGGGATGAATGACCGTTTCGTCGAACGGCGCGGTACCGGTGCGGTGTTGGCCGTGCTGCGCACGACCACCGCCTTCGGGATCGCGGCGATCGTCGTTCCCCCGGTGATGGCGCTGGTCGCCACCTTCACCCTGTTGAAGGCGCCCCTTCCGGGTGACCTTCCAGAAGAGCGGCCCACCCTCGTCGCCAAGCCATCGGTCATCTTGGATTCGCAAGGGACCGAGATCGGGCTGTTACGCGGCTTCGAACAGACCGTCAACATCTCGCCGACCGACATCCCGGAGGTTCTCGAGGATGCGGTGGTGGCGATCGAGGACAGACGTTTCTGGGAGCACGATGGAGTCGATCTGGAGGGCATCGTGCGAGCCGCCCGTGTCAACCTCGGCGCCGGAGAGATCGCTCAAGGCGGCTCGACGATCACCCAGCAGTACGTGAAGAACGTGTACCTCACCAAGGAGCGGACGTTCGAACGCAAGGCGCGCGAGGCGTTGCTCGCCGCCGAACTCGAGCAGGTGATGGACAAAGAGGAGATCCTGTTCCGGTACCTCGAAACGTCCTACTTCGGTGCCGGTGCCTACGGGGTGGGCGCGGCCGCCCAGGTCTACTTCGGCAAATCGGTGAGCGAGTTGGACGCCTCCGAGGCGGCGACCTTGGCCGGGATCGTCAAGTCACCGTCGCGGCTCAGTCCCCGAACCGACCTCGAAGCTGCTGAACTCCGTCGACAGCTCGTCCTCCAGGCGATGCTCGACGAGGGCTACCTCGACGTGGACGAATACGAGGCGCAGGCGGCGAGAACCCTGTGGCTCGTGGAGCGAGGTGATCCGCCGTCGGGGCCGGTGACCGTGATCGTTCCGCTCGAGGAAAAGGGTGCCATCGACCATCCGTTCTTCGTCGACTGGGTCGAGGCGGAACTCCTCGCTCGGTTTGACGACGAGCTGGTCTATCGCGGCGGCCTGACCGTTGAGACCACGATCGATCCGTCGATCCAGGCGGTCAGCGAACTCGCGCTGGCTGAACGGCTGGGATCGACGGAGTATCCGATCGAGATCGCGTCGGTGACCCTGGACCATTCGAACGGCCATGTGCTGGCCATGGTCGGAGGGCGCGATCACGAATTCAGTCAGGTCAATCTCGCCATCGGGGGCAGTACGGGTTTCCAACCCGGGTCATCTTTCAAGCCGATCGTTCTGGCCGAAGCGTTCAGTCGGGGACTCGGGCCCGATACCAACTACAGGGCACCGGCATCGTTCACCGTGCCAGGTTGTGGCGGCAACCAGTGCACGATCGAGAATTACGACTACCGGGATCGGGGCCGGATCGACCTGCGTGAAGCGACCTGGAAGTCGGTGAACACCGTGTTCGCTCAGCTGGTCCTGGACGTGTCGATCCCGGACACTGCACTAATGGCGAACGAGCTGGGCCTGAGTCGAATCGACCCCGACGCCGACTACGGCGCCAGCCTTGCGCTGGGTGCCGCCGAGACGTCACCACTGGAGATGGCGTCGGCGTTCGGGACCTTCGCGAACAGAGGTGTCCGGGTGGCGCCGACCGGGGTACTGCGGGTGACCGATGACGAAGGCAACGTACTGCTCGACCATGCCGCACGCCCTGGCAATGTGGTCCTCGACACCGCCGTCGCCGACCACGTGACCGACGTGTTGATCGGTGTGGTGACCGACGGGACGGGCAAGAGGGCTGCGGTCCAGGGTCATGCGATCGCGGGGAAGACCGGCACCGCACAGGCTTACCGGGCGGCGTGGTTCGTCGGTTACGACCCCAACCTCACGACCGCCATCTGGATGGGCCATGCCGACAAACTGGCCAGCCTCACCGACATCAACGGCGTCGGCAACGTGACAGGCGGAAGCCACCCGGCGGTCGCGTTCTCCGAGATCATGTCGACTGCGCTCGCCGGGTTCGAGACCTCAGAGTTCCCCGAACCGGCCGAACTGCCACAACGGGCCGCCAGCCGGGACGAAGTGGTGGCGTCCCGCAGCGAAACGGTGGCGAATCCACGTTCGTGGGCCCAGACCGTCGCCCCCGACTGTGGGGGCCCATGCGCCTCCAGTGCGATCCCTGATCCGCTGTTGGTCGCCCCACCGGAAACCGTGCCCACCACGATGCCACCGATCGTGGTCGACACCACCGCGATCGATCCTTCGACCTCCAACGGAGAACAGCCATGACGCCACCCACCGCGCTCAAAACCGGCACCCCGGAACGTGTTGAGCACACCGTTCCCGACGTGGCTGATGGAACGACCGGCGCCGCCGGGGCGAACGAGCGCGCCCGGAACCTGGCCGATGCGTTGCCGATCGAGCGGCTGCGCGTGGCGCTGGAGTCGGTGACGTCCCAGGTTCCGGAAGCTGCTGACCGTCTCGTACACCGTGGCCGACGTCGACCGGAGGATGAACCGTCGATCGGCGGCGTGGCTCCGGCGGTCCGGCCCCCCAACCGGTGGGAGCGGTTTCGTCAGGGTCGGGTCCTGGAACGTCGCGGCTTCGTTCCCGTCGCTCCGGGGCGGGTCGCACGTCGGCACCAGATTCTCCCCCGCACCGTGATCGGGATCTCGTTCATGCTCCTGTCGATGGGCGTCGGTGCGGCCTTCGCCGGAGCCGGGTTCTACACCTACTACGACAATCGGTTGGCGGCCAACGAAGAAGAAGTCGCCCGATTCCTCGAAGGCTTCGACCAGCAGTTCGTCGATGCCTCCGACGCGCTCAATCAGCTCCGAGGCGATTCGCTCGATCAGATCCGGGCCGAGCTGGCACCGCTGGATGAGTTCGTCTCACAGCAGAATGCGGTCGTGAACCTGCCCGCTGAGATCGGTTCGTCGGTGTTCCAGCTCCGTACCACCGACGAGGACGGGCGTCCCGTCGCCGGCTCCGCCGCGGCGGTGGCCGAGCATCGGGGCGGAACAGCGTTGGTCACCAGTTACTCGTTGGTCAAGGCGGCCGCGATCTCACCTGGACCCGGCATCGAACTGGTGAAAGGCGATCAGAAGATCCCTGCGACTCTGTGGTCGTGGGACCCAGATCGGGATCTCGCGCTCGTCGTCGTCGAAGTCGAACTACCTCGGTTGACGTTGAGCGACGACGACGAACAGATCGCGATCGTGGGCGGCAGCGTGTTCGCTATCAGCGGTTCCGGCGGGCAGGGAGCGACCGCATCACCTGGAACGGTGCTCGATCGTTCGACAGCTGGGCTGCAACACACGGCTGTGATCGGCACGCTCTTCGAGGGAGGACCCCTCGTCGACGCCGGTGGAACGCTGGTCGGTGTGGCCAGCTCCGCGTACAGACCCCTCGGGATCGACGGAGGCGACGTGTCCTTCGCCCCCGATCTCGCCGGCCTCTGTTCACGCTTGCTCAACTGCGCTGATCCAACCTCGCCCGAGACGTCGGACGCCGAGGGAGGTTGAGCCGCGTCGCCCCGGGCCTGACCGCCGCGTCCACTAGTCTGTGGCGATGATCTCCCAGACGGGACTGCTGCTCGCCGGGGCCGGACTCCTACTGGCGTTCATCGCGGTCATCATCGACCGGCTCAACTTCCCGCAGCGCAAGTTCACACCCAAGCGGGTGTGGACCTATGGCAAGGGGCCCTTCCGGGACCGAACCGGGTCCCACATCGTCGAGGTGTACGAGGACGAGGACTATTGAGCGACCGCACCGTGCGTCGACCGGTCGACATGAATCCCTTCGACGATCCCACCGCCATTCAGCACAAGATCGGTGTGGTGCGCACGGCAAAGCTGGTACTACAGCGATTCGGTCGCCACAACGTCACGGTGATCGCGGCCGGAATCGCCTTCTACTCACTCCTGGCGTTGCTCCCCACCCTCGTGGCGATGACCGGTCTCTACTCACTCGTCAGTGATCCGCAGGAGATTCTCGATCAGGTCGACGAACTGGCGGCGAACTTCGATCAGCCGGACAACACTGACACCGGTGACCTGATCCGGAGTTTCGGCGACGCAGCGGTGCCCAAGACCGACGATGGCTCGGTGAAGGACGACGGGTTCTCCTCCGCTGGTTTGATCGGTGTGCTCGCCGCTGTCCTGTTTGCGTTGTTCTCCGCGTCCGGTGCCACCCAGAAGCTCATGAACATCGTCAACGCTGCCTACGAGGCACAAGAGACCCGACCCGGACTGTTCTTGCGGGGGCTGGCCTATCTGTTCACCGCAGCCGCGATCCTGTTCGTCGTCGCGCTCATCGGCATACTCGGGGTGATCCCGGCCGTCGCCGCCTCGGCCGATCTCGGCGGTCGGGCGGAAGCGGCGGTGAACGTCGCCATCTACCCCATCCTGGCCGTCCTCTTCATTCTGGCATTGACCATCCTGTACCGGTACAGCCCGGATCGGCCCCACCGAACCCCGTGGAGGAACAAAGGTGCGGTCGTGGCGACGGTGATGTGGGTGCTGTCGGCGGCCGCATTCAGCTTCTACGCCCGCCACGTCGGCGACTTCGGCGCAGCCTACGCCCTGATCGGAGGCATCGCCGGTGTGATCATCTTCTTCCAGCTCACATCGATCTCGATCATCATCGGCGCCGAGGTCAACGCCGTCCTCGAGGACCCCGCCAATGCGCTCGACGAGTCGGTACGCGCTCCCCAGTTCGCCGGTGCGGTGACCCGTCCAGTCGACCGGATGAACGTAGCTGGGGGAGAGCGGATGGCGGTGCCCGTACCGACCGAACCGATCGGTCTCGGCACCGCGCTGGCCGGGATGGTCGCGCTCTTCGTCCTGGGACGACGACGCTGACCTTCGACGACCTTCACGCCCACTGGCGACGTATCGAAGACCTCGTCGATGCGACCCCCGGGATCGATCGATGGTGTTCGGGGCCGGACTGGGTCCTTCCGACCCATCTCGGCTTCGCCCCGAAGACCGCACCGGTGGTTCTCGGCGATCTCGCCGAGTGGGCGGCGCTGCTGGCTGGTTACGAGAGCGAGGAGGGGGAGACGATCCTGGGGGGTCTCGAACCCCTGTGGGGGTTCTCGTGCCCGATCCTGACGCCCGATCCGCCGAGGCAGATCCCGACGTTTGTGGCAGAGATCGATGAACGACCGGGTTGGGCCGGTTTGGTCATCACCGGGCTCGCCGTCGATTCAGTTCTCTACCACGAGTTGACCAGGGGGCTGATCGGACTGGGCGAGGTCTACCGGTCGCCCGGGATCGAACGATGTATCGCGGATCTATCCGATGGATCCGCGGCCTGGTTGGCTCGACGTTCCCCCCGGTTCAGACGCCAGTGGCGGCGCTGGCACTCCGAGGCAGAAGCTGCCGGAATCGAGATCGTCGACGTGACGCACGCCGACGGGTTGATGGATCGCCTGCTCGAGATCGAGAAGCGGAGTTGGAAGGGTCGGGAGCTGGATGGGATCACGTCGCCGACGATGCAGAGGATGTACCGGTCGATGATCGACCGCCTGAGCGAGCGGGGCCGGCTGCTGGCATCGATCGCTCGACTGGGCGCTGCCGATGTCGGCTTCATCGTCGGTGGGGTGCGGGCGGGAATCTACCGAGGTCTTCAGCTCTCCTACGCCGATTCGGTGGCCGATCTCTCCGTCGGTCACGTGCTGCAAGCGCATCAGATCCTGGCTCTGGCGGACACGCCGGTCCACACCTACGACATGGGTATGAACATCGACTACAAACGACGGTGGGCCGACGAGATCCGTCCGACCGTCGTGGTGAGGCTCGATCGTCGCCGCTGAGCTGTCGCCGGCACGTGCTGGCTCAAGTTGGATGCGCCCGTCGGCGGACCCGATCGGCGCGGCGCTGCTGGGCCCGCTCCCACTTGCGCTGACGCGATCGGCAGGCCCTGCGGCAGAACCGATGGTTGGCCGACCGCCGCTCGAAAAGCTCGCCGCATCTCCAATAGCGGCATTCGCTCAGAAGGTCTGGATTCACGTCCTCGAACGGGATGTGGCTGTGCGGCTCGTCGATGGTTCCAGTGAAGCGAATCGCCCGGCGCTGGCGGGGGATGGCCGTTGGGGGCAGTCGGCTGGAGCTCGGTCGGCGGGTAATCTGACACCGCAGCCCTTGTAGCTCAGTGGATAGAGCGTCGGTTTCCTAAACCGTGCGTCGCAAGTTCGATTCTTGCCAAGGGCGCAAGTAGAAGTCCTGGTCAGCGGTCTGGCGGACACAGACATTGAAGCTCAAAAGGGCCTCAGACAGGGTTTGTCCCATACGTTGTCCCATAACTGGGATAGCGTCGCATCATGGCGGCGGGACGGGGCAGCATCAGACTCAAACGGGAACCCAACTACTGGGAAGTCCGGGCCTACGCCGGCCGCGACCCGGCCACCGGCAAGCACCGCTACATCAGCCGCACCCTCAAAGGCGGCAAGCGCGACGCTCAACGGCTGCTCACCAAGCTGACATCTGAGCTCGACACACACGGACCCACCACCCGCCATACGGTCAACGAGCTTCTCGCCGCCCATGTTGACCACCTCGAAGCCCGAGGCCGGCAGGCACGTACGATCGAGGGCTACCGCACCATTGTCCGCGGTGTCGAGGCCGACCCGAGTCTTGGCACGACGCCCCTGGCCCGGGTCACGGTCAAGACCATCGACGACTACTACAACCGGCTCCGCCATCGGGGACTGGCGCCCGGCTCGATCCTCCGCTACCACTCACTGCTCCGATCCGCCTACAAACAGGCCATGGCCTGGGGCTGGACGGCCACCAATCCCATCCAGCTCGCGACGCCCCCATCGGTTCCCCGTGTCGGACGTCAGATCGCAACCCCCGAAGTCGTGAGCCAGCTTCTCGAGGAGACCCGTCGCAGTCGGAGTCCGGAGAACCTCGTCGCCTTTCGACTACTGGCCGCCACTGGTGCACGGCGAGGCGAGATGTGTGCCTTGCGGTGGACATCGGTCGACTTCGACAACTCCCGCATCGAG
>JAHEJO010000109.1 GCA_024638805.1 Acidimicrobiales bacterium | reverse complement strand
CACGATCGCACGAACCACCAACGGATTCGACCTCCCGATCGACACGATCCGGCGCTACCTCTGCGACGCCTGGTTGACCCACACCCTCCTCGCCGACGACGGCGCACCACTCAAGGTCGGACGCACCCACCGAACCGCAACCGACGCACAACGCACCGCCCTCGGCGCCGTCTACGACAGTTGCGGCCTCTGCGATGTGCCCTTTGCCCACTGCCAGATCCACCACCTGATCGAATGGGAGAAAGGCGGCCTCACCGACATCGAGAACCTCCTCCCCCTGTGCAGCCACCACCACACCCAGGTGCACTCGGGCCGGACATCGATCGAACTCCTGCCGGACAGAACCGTGCGCGTATCCCGAGGTGACGGCACCGTCTGGAGAACGGTCCCGCCCCCTTCCCGTCATCTCGCCGAACGGCGGCGGGAGCAGCGAGAGCGTCGACGAACCACCTCACCCCGATAACACGGTCAGACCCTCCCGGGTCCCACCACCCCTGTCCCACCAATCCAGCCCACCCACCCACATGGGTCTGCGAAGTGCGACACACAGCACCTTGACAACCAATGTGACCAGCGACCCGGGACTAGCAGCCACGGAGCCACCAAACCCGGGTCGCTGCTCCCACCGCAGAGGTTCCAGGGATTGCCACTCCAACGGTGATGCCGGGACGGTCCGACATCACACACGAGGTGGCCGACTGGACGCTCCGATCAGGTCACGCTCGACCCACCCGCGGTCCGCATCCCCAGCCAGAACCGAGCCGACAGATCAGCAACCCGACACCACTGCATCGATCACACCGAGACCCGATCCCGACCGAGGACCCAACCACGCTGAACAGTGTCACACCACCCGACGATGATGTACACATGTCGAACCCACAGCAACCGCAGAGCAGCGAGTCCGTGGTCGCGGCCGCGGCAGCTCGCCTCATCGCAGCGTTCGGGGCGGTCGAGGTGATCGATCGTGCCGACGCTGCAACCCGACGCGAGGTCGTCCCCGGTCAGGGCTCGACGGGAAGGGGTCGGCGGGCCGCCTAGGAGCGTAGCGCCAAGGATCTACTTGGCGTAGAGCGCATCGAGCTGCGACTGGTAGTTGTCTGCCACGACGTTGCGCTTGACCTTCAACGTCGGGGTCAGCTCGCCGTTCTCGACGGTGAGATCGCTGGGCAGGATCACGAACTTGCGGATCGATTCGGCCTTGGAGACCGACTTGTTGGCATCGTCGATCGCCTCCTGGATGACCGTATTCAGCTTTTCGTTGTCGACCAGGTCTGCGATCGAGGAACCGGCCAGATCGTTGTCTTCGGCCCACGACGGGAACGCATCGGCATCGATTGCGATCATCGCAGCGATGAACGGCTGATTGTCGCCAACCACCATGGCCTGGCTGATCAGCGGGTGCGCCCGCAACCGATCCTCGAGAGGCGCAGGCGCGACGTTCTTGCCGCCGGCGGTCACGATGATCTCCTTCTTCCTACCCGTGATCCTGAGGAAGCCCTCCGCATCCAGCTCACCGATGTCGCCGGTCCTGAACCAGTCGTCATCGAACACATCGGCGGTCGCGTCGGGGTTCTTCCAGTATTCGGAGAAGACCTGAGGTCCCCTGGCGAGGATCTCGCCATCCTCGGCGATCCGGATGTCGGTCTCGGCAGCGGGCTGCCCGACCGTGCCCGGCTTCCACGCCTCCGCGCGGTTGACCGTCAACGTCGGCGAGGTCTCGGTGAGCCCGTAGCCCTCGAAGATCGACAGCCCGACCCCGTCGAAGAACGACGTGAGCCGTTCACCCAGAGGACCTCCTCCGCTGAAGGCGAGTCGCATGCTGCCGCCGAAAGCCTCCCTGAGCTTGCCGTACACGAGCTTGTCGAACACGAAGTGACCCGCCTGGGTCCACGGCTTGAGGCTCCCGGCGGTCTTCTCCCGGCTGTGGTTGATCGCAATGCTGGCGGCGAGATCGAAGATCCTGCCCTTGCCCTCGTCGTGAGCCTTCTTCTGAGCGCCGTTGAACACTTTTTCGAAAATGCGGGGCACGGCAACGAGCAGACTGGGTTTGGCCAACTTGAGTTCTTCCGCGAGGTGGGCGACATCGGTGGCGAACGCCATTCTGACGCCGTTCTGAACGGCGAACAGGTACATGGTCTTGGTGAGGATGTGGGCAAGTGGCAGAAACATCAGCACCGTGTCGCCTCGCTCGACCATGCCCGAGAGCGCTTGTGCGTTCTGGGCGACGTTGGTGGCGAGATTGCGGTGGGTGAGTACACAGCCTTTCGGGCGTCCGGTGGTCCCCGACGTGTAGATCACCGTCGCCAATGATTCGGGGGTCAGGCCGGCGATACGCCGATCGACTTCGTCTTCAGCGACGCTCTGACCCCGTTTCACCAGGGTATCGAGTGCTCCTGAGTCCAGAACGAGGTGTTCCTTGCAGTCGGTCAGCCCTGCGGCGACCGAAGCGAACTCGGTTTCCATCGCTTCGTTCTCCAGAATGGCCAACACCGCCTCGCTGTTGCCGACGATCCACGCAATCTGTTCGGCCGAGGAAGTGTCGTAGATCGGAACGGTCACGGCGCCCGCTGAGACGATGGCCATGTCGGCCACGATCCACTCGTAGCGGGTCGACGACATGAGCACGACCCGATCGCCCGCGTCGACGCCGGACGCGATCAGGCCTCGGGCGACAGCGCGCACGCGGTCACCGAATTCCTTGGTGCCGACGTCGACGAATCCGTCACCTTCCCGGTAGGCGGCGACGGGAGCGTCGGGTCCTGCGGCAACTGCCGACTTCAGGATCTCGGCGAGATTGGGTAGGGCGCTGACGGTCAGTTTCGATCCGGTGATTGACTCCATGGGTCAAAGTCTACGGAATGTTCCACACGAGACGGCAAAGGAGAAGGTCCCTATTTCAGGAATGGCAGCACCACCGCGCTCAGAGGACACCGCAGCTCTCGAGCGCTTCGAAATACAGCGCAGAGAAGGCATCGGTCATCGTTCCTGTGTAGAGGACGCTGAGGTCCTCCACTCGCATCTCCATGGCAATCGACCGGGCTACGCACTCGGCGTCGGCGGGGTCCACGCCCTGTTCGATCAGTTGGGGCTGGAGTTGTTGGATCACCGACGACCGTTCACCGCAGGCGAAGATCGCCTCGAACTGGCGTCGACGGAATCGGAGGCTGTCATCCTCGTCCACGAGGAGGTCGGTGAGTTCCCAGAAGCCGTACTGATCCTGCAGCCGTGCCACGGCGCACTCGGCGACCGCACCGTCGATCCCGTTCACCGTCGCAAACGACGAGACGAGGCCGGGACCGATCTGCCCATCGAGCCCGCACGCTCGAATCGCTTCGAACTGTCGAGTGGCGAACGCCGAGTTGCTGTCGGCGGTTGTGGCGAACTCCTCGGCGCGATCGGAGAGCAGATCTGTCAGCTCCTGGTCGGTGTAGGAACGTTGCAGCTCGGCGATGACGCACTCGGCATCGGTTTCGGACAACTCCGGTCTGGCGTCGCGTAGTGACTCGACGAAGTCCCCGGATCCCGGTTCGGCGGTGCAGTTGACCATCGCGACGCCGAGAGCACCCGCCAGGAACAATTCGGTGAGGCGACGATTCACAGGCCCCTAGTTGACCTTCTTCTCGCGCCCGGCCCAGTAGGGCTCACGGAGTTTGAACTTCTGAAGTTTGCCGGTCGCGGTCCGCGCCAAACCTTGCCTCGTCTCGATGCTCGTAGGGCATTTGTAGTGCGCGAGTTGCTCCCGACAGTACGAGATCAGCTCGTCCTCCGTAGCCGCCGAACCGGGCGTCAGTACGACCAAGGCCTTCACCGTCTCGCCCCATTTCTCGTGCGGAACACCGATCACCGCAACCTCGCTGACGGACGGATGGGAGAACAGAACGTCCTCGACCTCGATCGAACTGACGTTCTCACCGCCGGAGATGATGACGTCCTTCTTCCGATCCGTGATTGTGAAGTATCCCTCGTCGTCGACGACGCCGCCATCGCCGGTGTGGAACCACCCACCTTCCAGAGCGCTCGCTGTGGCCTCCGGGTTGGCCCAGTAGGACTTCAGGATGTGGTTGCCGCGGCCCAACAGCTCGCCGCTCTCGGACACGCTCATGTCGATACCGATCGTCGGAACGCCGGCCCGGCTCAGTTTGGCCGCCCGTTCCATGGAGGTCAGTCCATCCCACTCCTGGCGATTTCGGTTCACGGTCAGGAGCGGTGCGGTTTCGGTCAAGCCATAGATCTGGATGAACTCCCATCCGAGCTCGGTCTCCATGCGTTCGATGGTCGCTGTCGGCGGCGGTGCGCCGGCCACGACAACGCGAACCCGCCCGGCTCCCGGAATCGGGCCATCCCAGTTCGCCGCCGCATCGAGCACGGCGGCCACGACCGCAGGGGCGCCACACATCAGTGTCACGCCGTGAGCCTCGACCCGCCGGAGAATCTCAGCGCCGTCGACCTTGCGGAGCACGACGTGGGGAATGCCCATCGCGGTGACCGTGTACAGCATCCCCCAGCCATCGCAATGGAACATCGGGAGGGTGTGCAGGTACACATCTCGATCGGTAACCCCGACATGCCATCCGAAGGTCACCGCGTTGGTCCATCGTGCTCGGTGGGTCTGCTCGACACCCTTGGGTCGGGCGGTCGTGCCGCTCGTGTAGTTGATACTCGCAGTGGCGTCCTCGTCAGGTTCCCATGGCACCGGATCGCCCGCTCCCCCCAGCCAGTCGTCGTCGGACGCCTGACCCAGAATCCATGTGCGCTGGCACGGGATGTCACCCAGCGAGTCCTCGAGTTCAGGGTCGATCAGCAGCGCCTCGGCGCCGCTGTGTTCCACTATGTACGCAACCTCTTCACGGTTCAGGCGGAAGTTGATGGGCACGAACACACGACCGTTGCCGCCCACACCGAAGAAACTCTGAAGCAGTCGTGCAGAGTTGTGCGACACCATGGCCACACGCGCACCAAACGGGATGTCCATGCGATCCAGGGCCACGCCCATTTGGCGCCGGACATCACCAAGTTCGGCATAGGTCAGCGTGGGCCTCGGGGTTGCCACCTGATCGGGTTCATCGATGATTGCGGTCCGGTCCGGATAGACGGCGATGGCGCGGTCGAGGAAGTCATTGATCGTCAAGGGCACCTTCATGACGACGAACGTAGTGGATTACTGGCGATGATGAAAAAGGTGCCGATAGACCACGGTGGCACCGGTAGCTCCACCAGCGGTTGGATCGGTCTGGATCAATACCCCAGCTCATCGGTGGGCCGATCTCGAAGGACGCCCCACCGTGCTCGCCTTCTGGTCGATCGGTTGCGACGCATCGGTTGTGCTCCTTCGAAAGATGGAGGAGCTGCAACGCTCATTCGGCGGCGCCATCCAAGTGATCGCAGTCCACAGCCCTCGGATGTCCGCCGGCAAGGACCTGTATCAGATCGCCGATGCGGTAGCCCGTCTCCACCTCTCCATCCCCGTCCTGCACGATCCCGACCTTCGGACGTTCGGCCGCTACTCGCCGGGCGGGTGGCCGGCGGCGGTCTTCGTCGACGATCGCCAACGAGTGGCCGGTGCCATCCTGGGTGCGGATGCCGATTTCTACGCAGAGGTGATCGTGCACCTGGGCGCAGCACCGTCCCGGTCGGCCCCCCGCTTCCGAGTCGGCTACAAGCCACCGAGGAAGGCCAACGAGTTGTCCTGGCCCGGCGGGGTTGCCGTCGATCCTGTGACATCGACGGTGGCGATCAGCGACAGCGGCCATGATCGAGTTGTCATCGGAGTGCTCGATCCCGCCGCTGCCCGTTTGGCGATCACCGGCATCATCGCCGGTGTCACCCGACCGGGCCGCATCGCGAATGCGGGCCAGGCCGAGTTCGTCGTCACCCAACCCGACGACGGACGTGTCACGCTGGTCGATTCGGTCGACCTCTCGGCCACCCCAATCGGCGATGGTCTGATCCGACCCGGCGGGGTGTGCATGGACGACGACGGATCGATCGTTGTCGCCGATGCGGGCGCGGACCAGCTGTTCCGCATCTCGGCTGATGCGGTTGCCCGTCGTGCGATCGACGAGAGGGTCCTCATCGCCGGGTCGGGCTTCACCGGCCGCAGCGACGGTCCTGCGGCACGCGCCAGTCTCTCTCAACCAAACGGGGTCTGCCGCACGTCTCGAGGCATCGTGTTCGCCGATGCCGCCAGCAATAACGTCCGTGTCCTGACCGACACGGGCAAGGTCCACAGCGTCTCCGACAACGACCCGAACCGGCAGGGCCTGGTCGACGGGCCCGCTCACGCCGCCCTGCTGAGCCGTCCGGTCGACGTAACCGGCGCTCCCGACGGGTCGATCATCATCGTCGATCAGCACAACAACCGGCTGCGCCGTCTCATGAACGGCCAGGTTTCGACCCTCGGAGTCCATGGATTCTCCAATCCGGAGGCGATTTGTACGCTGCGGACCGGCGAGCTCCTCGTCGCCGACTCCGGCAACCACCGGCTGGTACTGATCGACCCCGTCCGCAGAAACGCCCGGGTCGTACGGATCGACGCCATGGAACGAACCATGAGCCTGGGGGCGGCACCCACCGCTCGCGGGAATGCCGGGATGAACCTGACCCTGGGCTACCCGAGCCCCGGCCCTGGACCCTGGCAGGTTGCCGTCAGTGCACAACCAGAGGCGCTGCTCGTTGCTCCGCTGCGCGTGGTGCGCACCGAACCGGGTGAGGCGGTCATCGTCAACCTCGGCACGCCCGGCAAAGGGACGCTCACGGTGACGAGCAGGGGGCTTCGGGACGAACGTTCGATTCATCTCCCCCTGGAGGTCCGGTGAATCAACGCCAGGGAAGTCGTACGGGCCGATAGGTCCGCTGAACTCGAGCCACGAGGCGTTCCCGTTCCGGCCTCGGCCGGCGTCGGCCCTTGTTGACCGATCCTGGCACCGTCGGCAGAGGTTCGTCCTCCCAGCTGGTCCTCCCCCCGAGAACGACGTCGGTTGCCACCGTCGGACCCCTGGTGGCGAGAATCAGCCGAGCTCGGAGCATCCGATCATCCTCGGCGACCGCCGACCGCCACTCCTGTCCCATGTCGGCCAGTCGCTGCCGCGTTCTCTGTGGCGATTGGGCAAGATCGCGCGACAGCTGGACGGCGTCCCTGGAGAGCCGAGCCGAACGCAGCGCGGTCCGGCCCGCGATCTGAGCGGTGCCGGCGGTACGCAGAAGGTCACCCGGCATTGCCTCGGCGACCGTCACGGCGCGAGCCGGTAGTCGATCAGCGAGCTGCTGGGCCGCTTCGTCGACCTGACGCTGGGTCAGGACCCGCGCCAGTTCACGCCCGGCAGCACCGATCAACATCCAGCGGAAGCGACGGAGCGCAAAGCCGATCATCGCCCGACCCGACGGCTGATGCGAGCGGTATCGATCACATCGGGAAGTGATTCGGCGGCTTTGGCCCGGTTCTTCTTCCGACGACTCCAGAGCCACGCTCGCCCCATTTTGGACGAACCCGACGCCAAGGCCAGGGTCCTGATCACCGGGTCCTGAACCGCCTCATGCGTACGGCGAGAGGTTTCGGAAATGGCTGATGTGGCCTGGTCCGCACGATCGAGCACGAGATCGACCTTGTCGAGTTCGGCATCCGCATCGGCGATGAGGGCTCGAAGTTCGGCGAAGGCGGCCAGACCTTCGTTCCGGAGTTCCTGGGCGGTGTCGGACAACCGGGCCAGCGTGTTGTTCAGGTTGTTCACCGCCACGATCAGAAAGACCGCCCCGACAACTACGGCGATGGCCACGATGATCGCCGCGAACTCCCCGATACTCACCGACACAGCCTACTCGGACTCGCTTCGATGGATATCCCGCCGGGTGGCTTCGTAGTAGCGACGATCCGAAACGGCCGCAGGGCGATAGACCTGATTCACAAACCCCTCCTCATAATTGTGGGGATACTCATAACCCTTGCCGTGGCCGAGTACGGCGGCGCCACGATACGACGAGTCGCGCAAATGGATGGGAACTTCGCCGGCGGGCAAATGGGCCACGTCTTCCATCGCTCGATTGAGGGCCAGATATGCAGAGTTCGACTTCGGGGCTGTCGCGAGATGAACCACAGCGTGGACCAGGTTGATTCGGGCCTCGGGGAGGCCGACGTACTCGATGGCGTGCGCGGCTGCATCCGCAACGAGCAGACTCATCGGGTCGGCCATCCCGATGTCCTCCGACGCCAGGACGACCAAACGCCGGGCGATGAACCGGGGATCCTCGCCTGCGGAGATCATGCGCGCCAGCCAGTACACCCCCGCATCGGGATTCGACCCCCTGACGCTCTTGATGAACGCGCTGACGACGTCGTAGTGCTCGTCTCGCCCGTACCGAAGCGCCTTCAGATCGGTCGCTGCCTCGGCGTGTTCGAGGGTGACCGGTCCGGGCGGATCGGACGTTACGGCCAGAGCGATCGCAACCTCCAGTGTCATCAGGACCTGCCGCCCGTCACCGGCGGCGTTGTTGGAGAGGTGTGCGATCGCTTCCGCCGATGCCTCGACCCCTTCGACAGCCACCCCCCGATGGCACAGTTCGGTCAGGTCGTCGACACCGAGCGGCTCGAGCCGGAAAAGGGTACTGCGGCTCCGCAGTGGAGCATTGACCTCGAAGAACGGATTCTCGGTCGTCGCACCGATCAGGGTCAGGACCCCGGACTCGACCGCAGGCAGAAGCGCATCCTGTTGCGCCTTGTTGAAACGGTGAACCTCATCGAGAAACAGGATTGTTCTGCGTCCCTGGGCGCCGAGTCGGTCCTGGGCGCTCTGGATGGTTGCACGTACGTCCTTGACCGTTGCGCTCACCGCGCTCAGCTGCACGAAGCTGGCTGTGGTCTCGTTGGCGACGAGTTCGGCGATCGTGGTCTTGCCGGTCCCCGGCGGACCCCACAGCAACAGACTGGTCAAGCGATCGGCGGTGATGAGCCGCCGCAGTGCCCCTTCCGGGCCGAGCAGCTGCTCCTGACCGACCACTTCGTCGAGGCGGCGAGGCCGCAAGCGTGCTGCCAGCGGCGACCGGTTCTGGAGACGTTCTTCGGCCGCGGCGGTGAAGAGGTCAGGCATGGCCGATGTCGTAGAGATCCATGTGAGCCGAAACCGAATCATCGCCCGGATCCGCGTGCACCTCGATCGTGAGGCGCTTTTGGTCCTTGAGCGCCACGGCCGATTCGGTGCCGGTCGATTCGACTCGGTAGCCGAGCCGGGCCAGTTCATCGGCGAGTCGAGCTGCCATGGCCGGGGCCGACTCCACATAGGTCGTCAACGTGAGGTTCTGGGCGAGCTGATTCGGCGGATCCGGTGACCAGTGGACAGGTAGGCGGATACCGGCCAGGACCCTAGCAATCGACGAATCAGCGTTGAACGGTGCCGGCTTGATCGAGATCGGCGGCGGTTTCTCAGTCGTCCGGCGCAATTCGGCCGCAGCCCAACGCGCCCGCCGATTCATCTTCTCCCTGCGCAACCAGATCATCAGAGCGATGCCAAACGCTGCGGTCAGTCCGTACAACCCGTACTGCATCACCTGACTTATCTCGATCGCCACACCCGCAGGCTACGGCCTAGGCGGGCGGAGGCAGCAGGCGCAGGCCAACTTCGGCCAAGTGTGTCTCCTCGACCTGAGTTGGAGCGCCGGTGAGAGGATCAACACCACTCTGGGGTTTCGGGAATGCGATCACCTCTCGGATGTTCTCCTCGCCGGCCAGGATCGCGGCCAATCGGTCGATCCCGTAGGCGAAGCCGCCGTGGGGTGGCGCGCCGAAGGAGAACGGATTCAGGAAAAAGCCGAAACGACGGTCGGCCTGTTCTTCATCGATTCCCAGGAGGGTGAAGACCTTCTGTTGGAGTTGGGGATCGTGGATACGGATGCTGCCCGACCCGAGCTCCCAGCCGTTGAGAACCAGGTCATAGGCCCACGCCCGCACGCTCATCGGGTCGGAGTCCATCTTCGGGATGTCCTCGGGGTGCGGGTGACAAAAGGGGTGGTGACCGGGGCGGGGGCGGCCGGTGACCGGATCAACACCGACGAAAAGGGGGAAGTCGACCACCCACGCATACCTGTACGGGCCCTCCCATACCGGAGGGCGGGCCACCCGGTTGCGGAGCTCACCGAGAACCTCACAGGTGATGGGCCAGTTGTCTGCGA
>JAHEJO010000206.1 GCA_024638805.1 Acidimicrobiales bacterium | reverse complement strand
GTGTCGCCCCGAATGCAGAGGGAGAGATCGTCGAGTTCGCCAACACCCGAGGTGTCGACCTCGCCATCTTCGGCACGGCCAGCAGGCCGATGTCCAACCGGCCCTTCTTCGGGCACCGAGTGTCCTTCATGATCGAGAATTCGCTGGTACCGGTGATGATCATCGCGTTGCCCGCCCGATCGGGATGACGCTTTCCGATATCAGATGGCCAATCTGCGCTTTGCCATGTCGCGAAAACAAACGGAGCTCCGGGAAGGGGGGTCCGGAACTCCGTTTGGCCCTCGCGTCGGAGGGCGGACGGGCGAGGTCTGGCGCAGCTCGTAGAAGCCGCCGGTTACCCGTCCCGCACGCCGGGATGGGGGGATCCCAGGCGCCGGAGCCATCATCGCAGCGGTCGTTGTCTCGTGCAAGCACCGCAGAGGACTATTTCCGACCTGTCATCGGGGTCAGTCATTTGCATCTTCCGGACGGTTGATGCGTCAGGTGTGAGGTAGGCTGGAGAGGCTTTCGAGACCGTCGGGAGAGTCCCCACCGCCGAGTGGGGCGCCGAAGGGGCAACCATCCCCGGAAACTCTCAGGCAACTGGACCGGCGGGGGAGGCAACGCTGGACCGAGGGACAGCGTGGGGACCACGAAAAGGAGTCGCCATGCCTGAACCAGTCGCAACCAGATTCGTCGATCGTCACATCGGCCCGCGTCCCGCTGAGATCTCGAAGATGCTCGCCGACGTCGGAAGTGCCACGCTGGACGACCTCGTCTCCGAGACGGTGCCAGAAGGCATTCGGATCGCTCGGCCGCTCGACCTGCCGGCGGCACTGAGTGAACCCGAAGCCATCGAGCGGCTCCGTGCTTTCGCCGAACAGAACACGATGCTCACCTCGCTGATCGGCCAGGGCTACTTCGGAACGATCACTCCTCCTGTCATCCAGCGCAACATCCTGGAGAATCCCGCCTGGTACACCGCCTACACCCCCTATCAGGCCGAGATCTCCCAAGGACGGCTCGAGGCGCTCCTCAACTTCCAGACGATGGTGTCGGATCTCACCGGCCTCGAGATCTCAAACGCGTCCCTGCTCGATGAAGCCACCGCAGCGGCCGAGGCGATGGCGATGACCAACCGGATCCATCGGGGCAAGCGCCCGAAGTTCTTCGTGGACGAGCGGACCCACCCCCAGACCATCGCCGTGATGGCCACACGGGCGGAACCCGTTGGCATCGAATTGGAGATCGGGCCGATCGCCGAGATGGCCCCGGGAGAATTCAGTGGTTGCCTGGTTCAGTATCCGGACACCACGGGAGCGATTCCCGATCTCCGTGGGGTGTGTGCCGCTGCGGCCGAGACCGGGACCCTCGTGGTGGTCGCCACCGATCTCCTGGCACTCACGATGCTCGAATCACCGGGAGAGCTCGGAGCCTCGATCGCTGTCGGATCAGCCCAGCGCTTCGGCGTTCCGATGGGATTCGGCGGTCCCCACGCCGCATTCATCGCAACCCTCGAGGAGCATGTACGGGCTCTTCCCGGTCGCCTGGTCGGCGTCTCCACCGACTCGACCGGGCGCTCCGGATACCGGCTCACCCTGCAGACTCGTGAACAACACATCCGCCGGGACAAGGCAACCTCCAACGTCTGCACCGCCCAGGCCCTCCTGGCGATCATCGCCTCGATGTATGCCTGTTGGCACGGTCCGGACGGATTGCTGGCGATCGCCGAGCGTGTCCATCGCCTGACCGGTCGCCTCGTCGCATCGCTGCGCGGAGCCGGCGTGCAGATCGTGAACGACACGTTCTTCGACACGGTGACCGTGAGGGTCCCGGGCCGGGCCCTGCAGTTGGCCGATGACGCCGAAGCGGCCGGTTTCAACCTCCGACGCGTCGACGTCGACCTGCTCGGCATCAGCTTCGATGAAATCACCGACATCGCGACCCTGGACCGGCTCGTCGGGGTCTTCGGTGCCGAGCCGGGGGAGGAAGCGGTGGGAGGGATTCCTGAGGTGGTTCGACGCCGCACCTCGTTCCTCACCCATCCCGTGTTCGGCGCTCACCGGTCCGAGACGCAGATGCTGCGGTATCTACGGACGCTATCCGACAAGGATCTCGCCCTCGACCGGACGATGATCCCGCTCGGATCGTGCACGATGAAGCTCAACTCGACCACCTCGATGATCCCGATCACCTGGCCCGAGTTCTCGTCACTCCACCCCTATGTCCCCGAACACCAGGCTGCTGGGTATCTGGAGATGATCCGCGAACTCGAAGAATGGCTCGCCGAGATCACCGGCTACGAGGCAGTGTCGCTTCAGCCGAACGCCGGCTCCCAGGGGGAATTCGCCGGGCTTCTGGCCATTCGCGCCTATCACGCGAGTCGCGGTGAGGGTGATCGTGACATCTGCCTCATCCCTTCGTCGGCGCACGGGACCAATGCTGCTTCGGCCGTCATGGCCGGCATGACGGTCAAGGTCGTCGAGTGCGACGACCTCGGCAACGTGGACCTCGGCGATCTGAAGGCCAAACTCGAGGCGCACTCGAAGAGGGTCGCCGCCCTCATGGTGACGTACCCGTCGACCCACGGGGTCTTCGAAGAGGCCATCTCAGAGATCTGCGACGCTGTGCATCAGGTCGGCGGTCAGGTCTACGTCGATGGCGCCAACCTCAATGCCCTGGTTGGAGTGGCCAGGCCCGGAGGTTTCGGAGCAGACGTGTCCCATCTGAATCTGCACAAGACCTTCACGATCCCTCAC
>JAHEJO010000108.1 GCA_024638805.1 Acidimicrobiales bacterium | reverse complement strand
GGTCTCTCGATCAAGACAGGCACCGGCATGATGACTATGAAGATCGACATGGCCGGCGGCGCAGCTGTCGTCGGGGCTATGACCATGCTGGAAGCGCTCGGGTGCGGGAACAACGTGACGGCCTACATCCCGCTCACCGACAACATGCCGGCAGGCGATGCCACGCGTCCGGGCGACGTGTTCACCGCCCGCAACGGCAAGACGGTTGAGGTTCTCAACACCGATGCCGAGGGTCGCCTCGTTTTGGCCGATGCCCTCGCCCTCGCAGCGGAGGACTCGCCCGACGCGATCGTGGATATCGCCACGCTCACCGGCTCGGTCACCGGGGCTCTGGGTGTGAAGTACACCGGACTCATGGGCAATGACCAACCGCTGGTCGACGCGCTGGCGGCAGCGGCCTCGGCCTGCGGTGAGAAGGTCTGGCAACTCCCCCTCCCGAAGGAATATCGCAAAGATCTCGATTCCGACGTCGCCGATCTTCGCAACATCGGCAAGACCGCACACGGGGGTGCGCTCGTCGCGGGATTGTTCCTCTCCGAGTTCGTCGACGATGTCCCGTGGGCCCATCTGGACCTCGGGCTGTCGGCGATGTCGGACAGCGATGACGGCGTGATTGTCAAGGGCGGAACCGGGACCGGCGCCCGCACGCTGGCCACGTTCGCAACCGCGTTCTAGACAGATCAAGACCAAGCGGCTGGTGGTGCTCACCTGACCGGGCCGTGAGCTCGGTGTATTCTCTGTTTCATGGCCCGAGCGATCTGGAGTGGAGCGATCAGCTTTGGACTCGTTTCGATACCGGTCAAGCTGTACACGGCCGTGAGTCCGAAGTCGGTTCGTTTCAACCAGCTCGATGGTCGCGACAACCAGCGAGTCAAGCAGAAGCGGGTCAACGCCCTCACCGGTGAAGAGGTCCCCTATGACGAGATCGTCAAGGGCTACGAGATCATGAAGGACACGTTCGTCGTGATCAGTGACGGCGAACTCGACGCCTTGTCGCCGAAGAAGTCGCGTTCGATCGACATCGTCGAGTTCGTCGAGGAGGACGAGATCGACCCGGTCTACTACCAGTCGTCCTATTACCTCGTGCCCGATGAACTCGCCCGCAAGAGCTATGCACTCCTGACCGAGGCGATGGAACAAGACGGTCGCGTCGCGCTCGCCCGTGTGGTCATGAGGACCAAGGAGTACCTGGCAGCCATTCGCCCGAGCGAGGGTCGGTTGATGCTGAACACGATGATGTACGGCGACGAGGTGGTCGACGCGTCGGAGATTCCGGGATTCGAGGAGTTGGACGACATCGAGGTGACGGAGGCGGAGCGGGCGATGGCGAATGCGCTGATCGAATCCCTCGCCGGCGGTTTCAACCCGGACAAATACGAAGACAGCTTTCGCAACGAGGTACTCGACCTGATCGATCGGAAGTCGAAGGGCGAGGTGACCACTGCCCAGGATTCGAGCCCGACGACGACCGAGACCGTGGTCGACCTGATGGCTGCGCTCGAGGCGAGCGTGGCGGCCGCCAAGAAGGCGAGGGAACGCCATCCGACCGGCGGAGCCTCGAGTGCCGCGGAGAAGAAACCGGCCAAGAAGGCTGCCAAGAAAGCTCCCGCCAAGAAGGCGGCCAAGAAGCGAGCGAAGTCTGCCTGAATCGACCCACGTCGCGGTGGGCGGTCGCACCCTGTCGCTCACGAACCTCGACAAAGTCCTCTACCCCGATGGAGACTTCACCAAGGGCGAGGTCGTCGACTACTACCATCGGATCGCCCCGGTGATGGTCCGGCACATCGAGGGTCGATGCATGACGCTGCGACGGTGGCCTGACGGGGTGCTGGGTCCGTCCTTCTTCGAGAAGCGATGTCCGTCGCATCGGCCCGCGTGGGTTCCTGTTTCCGTCGGCCCCGGCAACGAGCGCGCCGGCAGCCGGGGTCGGAGGAAGGGTGACGACTCGCCGATCTCGTATTGCCGCCTCGAGGAGCCAGCAGCCCTGGTGTGGACCGCCAACCTCGCCGCCCTCGAGCTTCATGCACCGATGGCCAAGGCTGCGGATCTGGACAGCCCGACCACGCTGGTCTTCGATCTGGATCCCGGCGCGCCGGCATCGATCGTCGAGTGCTGCCAACGCGCCCTCGACATCAAGGACGTTCTCGACGCCGTCGGCATGGTGTCATCGGCCAAGACATCGGGCTCCAAGGGACTCCAGGTGTACGTACCGCTGAACACCCCCACGACACATCAAGGCTGCTCCGATTTCGCCCTCGGACTGGGTCAATTGCTGGTGAAGCAACGACCCGAGGCGGTGACGATCACCATGGCGAAGGCCCAACGTCCCGGCAAGGTCTTCGTCGACTGGAGCCAAAACGCTCGTCACAAGACGACGATCGCCCCATATTCGCTACGCGCCCTACCGGCTCCAACGGTTTCCACACCGGTCACCTGGGATGAGGTGGCCGACTGTGCCGACGGCGAATTCCTCTCGTTCGGCCCGGGCGACGTTCTCGGCAGAGTCGAAGACCGTGGTGACCTCTTCAGCGCAATCGTCGACGTTCAACAGGAGCTGCCCGTGTAGGACCGAGGGGACGCAAAGGGAGTTCGACCGCTCGGCCGATCACCCGGCCCAGAGCCCCACAGGCCATCCAACACTTCTGGACACTTTGCTGCAAAGCTTTCGCCAGTGGACCGGATCGAGCGACACGATGTACTGAACGCCGCCATGCTTGCCATCATCTTGATGGGCATGACGCTGACGATGTTGTTCGGCGCCCGCGGACTTCTCGATGCGACGACCGGTGACGACGCCGAATCGGTCGAGGTCCTGGCCAGTGGAACAGATGACAGGGCGGCGGATACCGACAGACCCGCTGACTCGACCACGACCGTGACGTCCAGCACCTCGACAACGGCGCCGACCACGACCACATCCGCGCCCACCACAACCGTCGACGTCGCCCACCCACCGGGCGAGGTCTTGACCCGAGTCGGCAACGGCGCCGAGCGAGGTGGCGTAGCCGGCGAAGGCACGAACATCCTTGCAGCTGCTGGTTATGCCACGCTCAGCGCCAAGAACGCTGAAACGATCGACGTCAGCACGGCCTACTACCTCCCGGGCTATTCCAAGGACGCCGAACTCGTCGCACAGTTGCTGAGCGTCCAGCCCGGCAACATCTTTCCGATGCCGGCGAATCCGGGAATGCCCGTGGGCGACGCCATGGTGGTCGCCGTGCTGGGCCGCGACACACCGTACGGTAACTGACCGTCGTTGCGAGCCGGCCTCGGAACCCTGTGTTCCGAGGCCGAGCCATGAGGGCCGCTTCTGCCCCAGGGTCCCGCACGTTCGCAACCTATCCCTCGTCGCCGGCGCTGTCAGGTGAAGAGCGACTTTTACCGGTCGCCGATCTCGAGAGGCTCGGGCCGACCATCCGGCCGCTGGTCAGAAACCCGGTATGTCCGACCATTCGATGGTTCGGTCGGACGGCCTGACCCTCGATGTGCCAGCTTCGATAGAGGACTTCGGTCGTATTGACCTCGTCGAACGTCAGGTCGGCGAGCGCGTGGCTCACCTGCTGGGCCTGGGTGATGCTGGGCGTGTAGGCGACGACTATGCCTCCCGGTCTGAGAGCGCCGGGGGCATGGGCGATGACCCGCCACGGTTCGGGCAGATCCAGCACGAACCGATCGAACATCTGCACCCCGGCTTCCGTGCTCGCCATCCCCGGGTCGATCCCCGCGTAGGCATCCTCGATACGCACGTCGTAACGAGCAGCGATCGACTCGCCGAGGAATCCCTCGACGTTCTTCCTTGCCCTGGCCGCAAAGTCTTCGCGTACCTCGTAGCCGGTGACGAACGCACCGGCCCGCAGGAGGGCCATCGACATCGCCCCCGAACCGATGCCTGTCTCGAACACCCTCGTTCCAGGGTGGATGTCGGCCATCATCAGGATTGCGGCGAGATCCTTGGGGTAGATGACCTGGGCTCCTCGCTTCATGTGGAGCACGTAGTCACTCATCGTCGGTCGGAATACCCGGAACTTCTGGCCCCTCGTGGTGGCGACCTGCGATCCCTCGGGCCGGCCGATGATGTCCCTGTGGGAGATGAAACCAGCGTGACTGTGGTATTCGGCGTCGGGGTGCAGCGTGACCAGGTAGCGACGTCCTTTGGTGTCGACGAGCAGCCCTGTCTCCCCGGCGCGGAGTTCTCCGGCGTGCACGACCAAGCCGGTTCAGTCCGACAGTCGAGAGCGGGCCTTGTTGGCCCGTTTCTGGTACCGGTTGGCCCGTCGTAGATTGCGATCGTTGCGGCGCTGGATCATCGCTGCCCGCCGGGCCGCCCACCGCTCGGCCCGGGCGGCGGCCTTGGCAGCCTTCTCCGCTTTGCGGGCCGCTCGGCTCGACCGCCGGTCCTCCTTGCGCTGCATCTTCTCGACCGCCTTCAACGCACGCTTCTCCCGCCGTTGGGCACGAGCGGCCTGACGCTGCTGCTTCGCCTCCGATTTCGCCTCTTTCCGAGCTTGTTTCTCGGCCGACCTGAGTTCGGCGGCTGCGGTCTTTTCGAGTCGGGCCATGTGTCGCTCGGTGCGTCGCAGCTCGCTGGCCGAGCGTCGAAGCTCCCTTCGGGTCGCTCGATTGAGCTTGGTCGGCGCATCGGCAGCGGAGGAGCGTGCGGCCTTGTCGGCCTCCTTCGCCACCTTGGCTGCCTTCTTCTGTTCCTTGGCCTCTGTCTTGAACTGTTTCATCTGTTCCTTGTGGGTGATGGGTAGGTGTTCGATGACGAACCTGTCGCCGACACCGGCTCCACTGAGGTCGACGATCTCGCGTTTGCCGATCCTGCTGCGCACGAAGTTGAAGAGCAGCAAACCGAAACCGCTGACAAACCATGACGAATCCGGCGCTTTGATCACCCTGTTGATCGAGGAGATGATCACCTTGTTTCGCGTCGAATCCGACAACAGCTGGACCGTACCAAGAAGCTGGGACGAGTACATCTTCGCCACCCTGATGCCTGCCAACAAATCGCCGGCCAAGCTCTTGGCAACGTACGCATGCGCGATCCGGCGCATGATGTCGAGTTCCTCGTCCGAGGGCTGACCCAACCCGCTGTTCACCAGCTTGACGGACGGAGACGTCGAGCCACGCGATGACCGGCGGCCTGGTCGCCGTTGCGCCATCAGAGCCGACGGATCTCGAGGACGGTGCTGTTCCTCCTGCCGGCTCGACGTCCGAAGTAGTACACCATGCCGATGAGCAGCACCGCCCCGGCGGCCGCCGCCAACTGCATGACCTTCTTCGAATCGTTCGACACGGTCTCGACCTCACCCTGGATGGAGCGGAACTTGGCCTCGATGTCGGCGGGGGTGATGGATGGTTCGGTCATCGGACGGCCTCGGCAGCTCTGGACATGGCACGGTAGATCAAGGCGACGAGGATACCCATGGCTGCGATCGACCCGACGTAGGGAACGAGGCTGGCGAAGCTGATGCCCGCAAAGGCCGTACCGGTTTGGGATTGGAGAAAACGGAGGACACCCAGGCCGACGAAAAGGACGCCCAGGAAGACGAGCATCGCTCCCGCCAACCCGAGACCCATGTAGCGACCCAACGTCTTGAGCGGATCGACCGTCTCCTGTTTTGCATAGTCGACGAGCAGTGTCTGAAGGTCCTTGGCCTCGTCGATCGGGTTCGGATTCGCCACGTCGGCATTGTAGGCCCTAAGACGACGACTCGCCGCCTTCGTCGAACATGGTCTGTGACAGCTCCATCTCGACGAGTGCAACCGCCGTATCCAGGGTCTCGACGAGCATCGGGAAGCGCTCATGGATCGATGGTGCGCTGAGGAGACGCTGGCGGTCATAGGACGAGATCGGTGCGACGGCCGCCACCTGGAAGCTGCCGACGATCGGGTCATCGGTGAGCTCCTGTACCGGCCCGACGTCGTAGCCAGCCTCAGATGCCAAACCCAACAGGCGGCGGTGTTTTGCCAGAATTGCGGCGTAGGAATCGCGTGCGGTATCGCTGACCAGCGATTCGTCAGGCCAATCGCTCACCATCGCCTGCGGGTAGGGGTCGTCCTCCAGCCACTCGTCCACCCGAATGCGGTCGGTGCCGACCGACACGACCGCCCACCGGCCGTCGTCGGCTTGCTGGGTGTCGATCACTCGGGCGAGCGTGCCGATCCCACTTCGTTGATCGTTGCCGCCGACCTCATGGCCGCGTTCGATGAGAACGACTCCGAAGGACTTCTCTTCCGATGCGAGCACCACCTCGATCATGGCCCGGTACCGGGGCTCGAAGACGTGGAGCGGCAGCACCATCGAGGGCAGCAGTACCGATCCGAGCGGGAACATCGGGAGTCGACGGGAGTTGTTCACACGATCAGGGTTGCAGAGGACCGAGGCTGGAGAGCAGCGGGGCGTCGGGGTAGGCGACAAGCGCCTCGACGAACGGTTGCTGCAAACCCTTGAGGTCCTCGTTCAAACCTACCGATTCGCCGTTGGCGATATACGTGAAGACGAGATCGGTATCGCTCGAACTGGAACTCGCGGCGACGCCCGACAGGGCCGTCACCCCGTTCAGCGTGCCCGTCTTGGCGTAGACCATACCGTCGGCCGGGCTGCCCTCGAGCGATTCGGCCAACGATCCCCGTTCCCCCCCGACGGACAGGCTCCTGACCAACACGCTGTCGGGGCCCGACCGCTCGAGGATCTGGGTCAGGAGGCCGCAGGTCAGCCGGTTGGTCTCCGAAAGGCCCGAGCCGTCCTCCAGGCGGGCCCCGCTGAGGTCGAAGCCCTGGGATTCGAGGATCGCCTGGACCTCGGCGACCCCGGCCGCCGTGGCACCGATCCCCTGTTCTTCCAAACCCAAGTGCTTGACAAGGATCTCTGCACCATAGTTGTTGCTGTAGGAGTTGACGTGCGTGACGATGTCGCTCAGCGGCGGCGAGGTGAGTCGGGCGATCAGCTGGGTCTCCACCGGGGCCGGGGACACCGTGGTGCCACCTCCGATGGTCACCCCCTGCTCGATCAGCAGGCCGGCGAACACGGCCACTGCGTTCAAGGCGGGAGCATCGGCGGGTGTACGGGAGCGGAAGCTGCCTGCGAACTCCGCAGGCCAGCCGATGAACCCCTCGTTGACCGACAGTGCCGACAGCGGGCCCGACTGGTGTGAGGCGATGAGTCGCTCGGCCCATGGCCCGTATCGACTGTCGTCGAAAAGCGATTCATCTCCGATCACGCTTCCGGTCACCTCGGTGACCCCCGACCGGACGACCGCGTCGGCCAGGTCCTCGAGCCGCGAGAACGTGCGCCCCTCCTGGTCGTCACCGTACTGTGCCCGCCACGCGTCGGTCACCAGGAACGGGTCGCCTCCACCGATCAGGAAGAGGTCACCGTCCACCCTGCCGTTCGTGATCGGCGCTGATGCGGCCACGCTCGTCTCGAAGGTGTGGTCCGGACCGAACCGGTCGAGAATGGCGTAGGTCGAGACGATCTTCTGATTGCTGGCCGGCACCAGGGACGTTTGAGCGTTGGTGGCGTTCAGCGTCCGCTCCCCCTCCCTGACGACCAGACACGTCGCAGGTCCCGAACCGGAAAGGATCGCAGCGACTTCGGGAGCCAACGCTGCGTCGGCCAGAGGCTGTTGCAGCGTCTCGGGGACGCGCCGGGCCGACAGCAGCGGGGTCCGCAGTTCAGGCGAGTAGGCGATCGGCTCCGCCACAGCTTCGTCGATCGAAGCACTCTGGGAATACTGCCACGAGACGATCGAGACACCGGCGAGAACGACCATCGGAAGGACCGCCCGCCAATGGACTTCGTCGGTCAGGGAAGCCGGTGCTGCATCCCGTGTGCCCGCCCGGCGCCGTTCGTTGGGCGGGCGCGGTGAACTTCGCGGCGCCGCCCGTCGATCCGTTCCGCTCCGACGATCCTCCATCGGCGCTCAGGGTAGTAGCTCACCCGCGGACATCTCGGCCACCTGGGGGTCAGGCGGATGTTGTCCGCCGGTAATCGGTCAACGAGCGTCCGGCGGGTCGCCCCGATCCAGGAAGCATCGATACCGCCACTGGGCGTCGAGCGCGGCGACGGCACGGCCGGCGGACGCATAACACAGGCGTCCCGATGCGCGCACCGCGGCGGGCCCAGGATTCTCGGGATTGGACAAACCGAGCTCGGTCGCCACGAGCACCGGCTTGTCCGCCGCGATCGACGCCTCGGCCGCCGCAGTGGCGAACCTGGCATCCTGGCGTTCGTGGTAGTCGACGATCCGATCGAGCCCGTTGTCCGGATAGAAGCCACCGCGACGGAACAACGCTGCCTGATTCGACTGGATCCCCATCCCCAGATAGAGGACGGCGTCGACGCCGTGATGCTCGGCGACGAGGTGGAGCAGCTTCGGGATGGTGTCCCGCGTTTCTCCGCCAGCGAGGTCGATCGGGTTGGCTTTGCTCCAGCGCGGTGGGAGGAGCTCGTCGATGGCGTTCTCCAGATCGCTCGGTAGTTCGAGAAGCTCCAACGAACTGCGAGCGATCGCATCCGCCGCCACGACCCCCCATCCTCCGGCTGCGGTGAGGACGGCGATTCGGTTGCCCCGAGGCAGGGGCTGGGTGGCGAACGTCGCGGCGAAGTCGAACGCCTGTTCAGGGTCGCTGGCTCGGATCGCTCCTGCGGATCTCAGGGCTCCATCCAACACACGATCGTTGCTGGCCAGCGATCCGGTGTGTGATGCTGCCGCTCTGGCGCCCCCTTCGGTGGCGCCACCCTTGATGATCACCACCGGCATCTCATCGGTGAGGGCGGCGAGACGATCCACGAAGGATCGACCGTCGGCGAGGCCTTCGACGTAGGCGAGCCCGACCCGGGTGTGCGCATCGGAGGCGAAGTACTCGAGGTAGTCGATGACGCCGAGCATGGCTGCGTTTCCGGCACTGACCGCCCGCGAGATCCCCACGCCGCTGGCGCTGGCGAGATTCATGAACGACGACACCAGGTTTCCGCTCTGGCTCGCGACGGCGATCGAACCGGCCGGTGGGTAGGGGGCCACGATCTGGGCACACAGCGTCGACGGTGTGCTCACGATGCCCTGCCCATTCGGACCGGCGATGAGCATCCCCAACTCCTGCCCGAGCTCGATCAGTTCGAGCTGGAGCTGCTCGCCCTGCTCGTGTGCTTCGGCGTACCCGGCCGAGGTGATGAAGGCGGCGGTGATGCCACGGTCGGCGCAGGCTCGGAGGATCTCGGGATTGGCGGCAGCCGGAGTGCAGAGGAACGCCAGATCGACGGCAAGATCAGCCGGCAGGTCGGCGATCGACGGCACGGTGGGAATACCGAGAACCTCGACGCTGTCGCGGTTGGTGGCGGCGATCGTTCCGCCGAATCCGTTGGCCAGGATGTTGTGAAGGCTGACGAAGCCGAATTTGCCCGGGTGGCTCGAGGCACCAGCCACGACGACACCTCTCGGGTCGAACATTGCCGACAGTGCGGAGGCCGATCCAGCCGTTGTTCCGCGAGAAGTCCCGACGTCGGCATCGGTCAACTCGACCAGCGCATCGACCGCGACCGGTTTGCCTCCGTCGACCAGGACGGGATTCAGATCGACCGCTGCGATGTCCGGCTCAATGGCCACCGACCCCAGGGCGACGAGCAGCTCGATGAGAGCTGAACGGTCGACTGGCGGCTCGCCCCGGAATGCGTCGAGCAGGGAGCGTGGGGAGAACGAATCGATCATCTCGGCCGCCGCCGGGCGGGTCAGTGGTGCCAGCCGGAGCTGTGCATCGCCGACCGCCTCGGCGAGAACACCACCGATGCCGAAGAGGACGCAGGGGCCGAACTGTTCATCAACGATCGCGCCGGCGATGAACTCACGGGTAGTACTCACCATGGGCGCGACCAGAAGTGAGACATCGCCGTCGTCGGGGGTTGTCTTGCCGAGGAGGTCCGCCGATGCGTCGATCACGCTGGCCTGGTCCCGTAGTCCCAGGCGGACCAGGCCGCGTTCGGTCTTGTGGGCGATGCGCTCGCCATTGAGCTTGATGACCACGGGATATCCGAGCTCGGCTGCGGCGGCAGCGGCTGCAATCGGTGAATCGACGTTCCGCTCGTCGAGGAACTCAACCCCTGCGACAGACAGGCGTTTCTTGGATTCGAGCTCGGAGAGTGTGCGCATCGCCGTCAGTTCTAGCGCATGTGGTCATCCAGGTCCCTGCGCAGGCGCGTATCCAGGTCATAGCCTGA
>JAHEJO010000107.1 GCA_024638805.1 Acidimicrobiales bacterium | reverse complement strand
CCACCGCCGCCACACCGCCGTCCTGCAGTCCCGTCACTGCAGCGACGACCATTTCGCTCACCACGACAGGATCGTTGCCGTAGGACCGGTCACCGATGACACCGACATCGGAACGCACGACATCGGCCACAGGCGCGAACACGACGTTCACGCCCAGCGCTCGCGTCTCTTCGCCGGTTGTGCGGGCGGCGTCGTACACCGCGGTTGCATCGCCGGCCAGAGACCGGGCCGAGCCGATCGGCGTCACGCCCTCACCACGGATTCTCCTGACCCGACCACCTTCCTGGTCTGCTGCGATGAACAGTGGAAACAGACCGGCCCCGGCTGCCACCGATTGGAGCTCGGTGCTGAATCGGCCGATCTGCTCAGGTGACTCGACGTTGGGTCCCAGATACATCACACCGCCGAGGCGGTGCGCCGCCATCAGCTCGGCAGGAGTTTCGAACCCGCCGAGCGCAACGTTGTAGGCGCGGTCGGCACCGCTGGCGGTCTCTGCCCCTGTGCCTCTGACCACGGGCATGAGCATCTGTCCGATCTTGTCCTCGATGCTCATTTCCTCGAGCAGACCGAGCACGGGGTCCGTGGTGGTCGTCGTCGAGTCGGTGGTGGTAGTCGTGGGTCGGGTCGTCGTCGTCTCGGCTGCAGTCGTAGTTGGCGCGATCGTCGTCGGCGAGCGCTCACCCACCCCGGCCAGGGGCGCACTCGATGCACAACCGGCGATGAGGAGGGCCACGATCGCACCACACCACCGGACTCGCACCGGGCAAGCGTAGTGGTGCGCTAGAAACGTATGGGTGGCACCACGTACCGACTGGAACCCGGTCCTGCGGGACGAGTTGAGCAAATCGTACTGGCGTCCCTTGCAGGAGTTCGTCGCCACCGAACGCGCCCATGGCCCTGTCTACCCGCCCCATGACGAGGTGTTCGCAGCACTGCACCTCACCCCGCGGGCAACCGTTCGGGCCGTGATCCTGGGGCAGGATCCCTATCACGGCCCCGGACAAGCCCACGGGTTGTGCTTTTCGGTTCGTCCGCCGACACCGCCGCCGCCCTCACTGAAGAACATCTTCGTCGAGATGGAGAACGACCTTGGCCTGGCGAGGCCGACCAACGGTTCACTGATCCCGTGGGCGAATCAAGGAGTGCTCCTGCTGAACACGGTCCTCACCGTGCGTGGCGGTCAAGCTCATTCACACCGGAACAAGGGATGGGAGCACTTCACCGATGCGGTGATCGATGTGGTCAACGGACTGCCCGAGCGAGTGGTCTTCATCCTCTGGGGGGCCGCAGCGCAGAACAAGCTGAGCCGGCTCGACCGAACGGTTCACGCTGCGATCACCTCGCCGCACCCGAGCCCGCTATCGGCAGCCAAGGGTTTCTTCGGGTCCGAGCCGTTCAGCCACACCAACGACCTGTTGCGCGACGCCGGTCGGCCGGCCATCGACTGGTCGTTGCCGTGAGCCTCAGGCAGCCTGGTCGAGCGAGGTCTTGTCGGTGGCTCTTCGCTCGGCTCTTGCTTCGGCCAGTGCCCGATCCGCCCGACGAAGGAGAATCTTGTACTGACCGAACTGCCGTGCGGACCGCAGCTTCTCCAAACGAATCGCTTCTGCTGACTCGGCCTTCACCTGTTCCAGCGCCCTCTCGAGTTCGGCAACCCGGCCGGTGCGCACTCGACGATCGATCCAGGAGACGACGTCGGACTGAGCGAGCAAGAGCCACAGGACCGTTGCGATCACGGCGCCGACGGCGACACCCAGCATGAACAACATCGCAATCTCCTGTCTGCCGGCAGCAAAAAGCACCCGGTCCCGGCAGAAGTTAGTCACCGAAACAACGCCAACCGCGGATACCCGTCGCGACGAGAGCCAGCTCCTCTCGGCTGCCCACGGCACGCGAAGGATCTTCGTCACCGCACTTCCGGTTGACCGCATATCTGTCGCCGATGAGGTCTAGGCTCGGACGCGTCTACCGGTGCGGCCGATTCGCGGCTGCCATCTCAATGGAGAAGCTACGATGTTCAAACGCCTGATTCCCATCTTGGCAGCGGTTTTGATGCTGGCCACCGCCTGCGGTGGAAGCGATGACGAAACAGCCGAAACAACGACGGTGCCCGATGAGACGACCGAGGCTCCCACAACGACCGCAGCCGAAGGGGAGACGACGACCACCGCGGCGCCGAGCGATGTGACACCGGTGAAGACCTGTCTCGTGACCGACCTGGCCGGAATCGACGACAAGAGCTTCAACGCCACCGCCTGGCAGGGTGTGCTCGACGCCATCGCCGCCGGCTTCGCCACCCCCGAGCCCGACTCGTTCTTTCTCGAATCCGACACCGATGCGGACTGGCAGCCCAACATCGATCAGATGCTCTCACAGGGCTGTGAGCACATCGTGACCGTCGGTTTCGCTCTCGATGCGGTCACCCAGGAGAACGCACCGGCAAATCCTGACATCAACTGGACGATCGTCGACGTCGACTTCGCCGACTTCTCGACCGATCCGCCCACCGATGTCGAGTTCCCGAACGTCGAGGAGTTGACCTACCAAACCGATGAAGCAGCGTTCCTGGCCGGCTACATCGCCGCCTCGGTCACTGAGTCCAAAGTCGTCGGTACCTTCGGCGGCGCCAACTTCCCCACCGTGTCCATCTTCATGGACGGCTTCTACTGGGGCGTCCAGCACTGGAACGAGGTGAAGAGCGACAGCGTCCAGGTTCTGGGCTGGGATCCGGCCAACCCCGATACCGGCCTGTTCACCGGTGACTTCACCAACCTCGACATCGCCCGGGCGACCGCCCAGAGCCTGCTGGACGAAGGCGCCGATGTGATCATGCCCGTCGGCGGTCAGATCAACCTGGGCGCCGGCGCCGCCATGCAAGACATCGGAATGGGCGCCGATGGGAGCATTTTCGGTGCACTGGTCGGCGTCGACACCGACCAGTTCATCACCGCACCTGAGTACGCCGACCTGTGGCTGACCTCGGTCGAGAAGAAGATGGCCCTCGGCGTCTTCAACTCGATCGCCGCCACGGCGACCGATACGTTCGAGCCCGGCAACATTCGGGGGTTCCTCTCCAACGAGGGCGTTGGGATCTCCCCTCTGCACAACTTCGACGGCATCGTCTCCGACGAAACCAAGGCCGAGGTCGAAGAGATCAGGGCTGCGATCATCGCCGGCACACAGTCGGTCGACGGCAGCTGAGCCACCGGGTGTGTCCCTGCCGATGGCGGCGGGGACACACCTGTTCTACAGTGAGCGCGGAGTCGCCTGAGGGAAGAGGTCAGCGGCGTTGCTCGAGCTGCGAGGGATAACGAAGAGGTTCCCAGGCGTACTCGCCAACGACAACGTCGACTTGCGGGTAGAAGGAGGCGAACTCGTTGCCCTGCTGGGCGAAAACGGTGCCGGCAAGAGCACCCTGATGAACATCCTCTACGGTTTGTACACCGCCGACCACGGGGAGATCCTCGTCGATGGTGAACCGCTCGTGCTCGGTTCACCGGCCGAATCGATCGCTGCCGGAATCGGCATGGTCCACCAGCATTTCATGCTCGTGCCAGTCTTCTCGGTGGCCGAGAACGTCATCCTCGGCGTGGAACCGACCGGCACAGGTGGCTGGATCAACCGTCGGCAGGCCGCTCGTTCGGTGCGGGAGATCTCCGAACGGTACGGGCTCGAAGTCGACCCGAACGCCATCATCGAAGACCTTCCCGTCGGACTCCAACAGCGGGTGGAGATCATCAAGGTTCTCTTCCGCGAAGCCCGATTCCTGGTCCTGGACGAGCCGACAGCGGTCCTCACCCCTCAAGAAGTCGACGAGCTGATCGCGATCATCACGTCGCTCAAACAGACCGGCAAAGGGATCATCTTCATCAGCCACAAGCTCAAAGAGGCTCTCGAGATCGCCGACAGAATCGTGGTCATGCGAGCGGGGAAGACCGTCGGCGAGGTTCTGCCGGCCGACACCGACGAGAACCAACTCGCAGCGATGATGGTCGGCCGGCCGGTGGAACTGGTGGTACACAAAGACAAGGCCCAACCCAAGGAACCGGTTCTCGAGATCCGAGACCTCACCGTGCTCGATGATCGGAACACCATCGCCGTCAAGGGGGTCTCGATGACCGTCCGAGCCGGCGAGATCGTGGGAATCGCCGGGGTCCAGGGTAATGGCCAGAGCGAGTTGGTCGAAGCGATCACCGGTCTGAGGACCCCACTCGCAGGCGAGATCCTCCTCGCAGGCGACAACGTCACCTTGGCGTCCCCTCGCGAGATCCACCGACGCAGGGTCGCCCACGTGCCCGAGGACCGGCAGCGGAGCGGTCTCGTGCTCAACTTCACGGTCGCCGAGAACATGATTCTCGACTCCTACTACAGCCCCCCGTTCTCTCGTGGCGTCGTCATGGACTGGGACGCGGCCCACGACCAGGCCGAGCATCTGGTCGAACAGTACGACGTCCGAACGCCGAGCGTCGACGTGGACCTCTCGACCCTGTCCGGAGGTAACCAGCAAAAGGTCATCGCCGCCCGCGAATTCAACCGGGACGTGCAGCTCGTCATCGCATCCCAACCGACCCGAGGGATCGACGTCGGCTCCATCGAGTACATCCACAGCCGTATCGTCGCCGAACGTGACGAAGGAGCCGCCGTCCTGATCGTCTCCTCCGAACTCGACGAAGTGATGGCCCTCTCGGATCGGGTTCTGGTGATCTTCGACGGAAAGATCGTCGGCGAGTTCGATCCCAAGGTCACGACGAATGCCGAAATCGGTCTGTACATGCTGGGTTCTGGAGCGGTGCATGAGACCGATGGTGCCGATCTCGCAAGGACGGTCGAATGAACGCCCCCATGACTGAGGATGTCAACAAACCTCCGGACGATGATCGTGACCCGCCCGTCAAAGGGGTCATGGACCGGATCACCGGTATCGGATCGAGGGCATGGGAGGCGCTCCTCGTCCCGGCACTGGCCCTCCTCACCGCGTTGATCATCGGGGGAATCATCATCGCGATCAGCGACGTCGATCTCCTCAAGCTCTGGAGGGAGGACCCAGGCGAAGCGTTCTCGGAGACGATCGCTCTAGTCGGCCGGTCCTACCAGGCCCTGTTCGAAGGTTCGGTCGGCTCCACCAACGCCATATCAGAGACTCTGTTCGCCGCCACGCCGCTCATCCTCGCCGGCCTCGCCGTCGCCGTCGGTTTCCAGGCCGGCTTGTTCAACATCGGGGGCGAGGGCCAGATGCTCATCGGTGGCATGGTCGGGCTCTACATCGGTTTCACACTGGACGTACCTTCGATCGTGCACATCCCCCTGGCACTGATCGGGGCCGTGATCGGTGGAGGTTTTTGGGGAGGCATCGCCGGCCTACTAAAAGCACGAACCGGCGCCCACGAGGTGATCACCACGATCATGCTCAATTTCATCGCATTGTTCCTGGTGGACTACCTCCTGAAGTCGTCCGTTTTCCAACAACCCGGCCGCCGCGATCCCATCTCCAAGTCGTTGAACGCCACCGCCCAGCTCCCGCGGATCTTCGGATCCTCCTACCGGGTCAGTCTCGGATTCCTGGTCGCGCTGGGCGCCGCAGCCTTCGTCTACTGGCTGCTGTTCAAGTCCTCCATCGGTTTCGAGTTCAGAGCGGTCGGCTACAACCCCGACGCCGCCAAATATGCGGGCATGAACGTCGTCTGGCTCTACGTCGCGGTCATGGGCGTAGCCGGAGCCCTGGCCGGTATCGCCGGAGCGAACCAGATAATGGGGCTGCCTCCTTACCAGGGATCGAGCGGCTTCAGCGGCCAGATCGGTTTCGATGCCATCGCACTGGCGCTGCTCGGGCGGTCGCATCCGATCGGTGTCGTGTGGGCGGGTCTGCTGTTCGGTGCGCTCACCGCTGGCGGCCGTCAGTTACAGGGCGCGGAACGGATTCCGATCGACCTGGTGGTGGTCATTCAGGCACTCATCATCGTGTTCATCGCCGCCCCGGCGCTCGTTCGATCGATCTACCGGATCAAGGGTGGAGACGAAACCGGCGAGCAACTCACGAGGGGGTGGGCGTCATGACAGCTGCGACTGTGCCCGGAGAGGCCCTCAAGGTTCGGCTGACCGCCGAGGAGAAGCGGGCCCGCATTCTCGGCGTCGTGTACTTCGCCCTCGCCGTTTTCGTGCTCTGGGTGTTCACGCTCGGGGTGGACCCGGATCTCGACGCCACCTTCAAGCTCTCCCTACCCCGGGACCGGTTCGCCGACCTCGAGTGGGTTGTCAACGCCCGCCTGGTCGGCTACGTCGTCACCGCGATTCTCGCCGGTCTCGGAGCACTCCAGCTCACCCGCGGTTTCGGTACTCGAGGCAACCTGGTGCTCGGCATCGGTCTGCTCTTGTTCGTACTCTCCTTCCTCTCCTGGGCGGCGGCCGGCAAATCCTTCAGCCTGGTCGGGATGCTCACCTCGACCGTCCTGCTCTCCGTACCGGTCACCCTCGGTGGCCTCACCGGTGTCATGTGTGAGCGTGTGGCCGTGATCAACATCGGCATCGAAGGCCAACTGCTGTCCTCGGCGTTTGCCGGCACCCTCGTCGGTTCGCTGTTCGGCCAGTGGACCGGGCTGATCGCCGGTCTCGTCACCGGAGCCATCCTCGGGGCAGTTCTGGCCGTCCTTTCCATCAAGTATCAGGTCGACCAGATCATCGCCGGGGTCTTCATCAACATCTTCGCCCTCGGCCTCACCTCGTTCCTGGCGACGCGCGTTCTCGGCCCCAACCCGGACCTCAACGCGCCCGGTCGATTCACGGTCATCGAGATCCCGCTGCTCAAGGACATCCCGGTCTTCGGAAACATGTTCTTCAAGCACAACATCATCGTTTATGCCACGCTCGTCCTGGTCGCCGCACTTCAGGTCGGCCTGTTCTACACCCGCTGGGGTCTGAGGTCGCGTTCGGTGGGTGAGCATCCCAAGGCCGCCGACACGGTCGGTATCAACGTGTTCCGCACGCGCTACACCAACGTCATCCTCGGCGGCATGATCGCCGGCTTCGGCGGTGCGTTCCTCACACTCGGGTCAACCGGCCGGTTCGAAGAGAACATGACCGCCGGAGTGGGATTCATCGGCCTGGCGGCCATGATCTTCGGGCGGTGGAACCCCACCGGCGTCCTGGGAGCGGCTCTCGTCTTCGGCTTCGCCCGCAGCTTGCAGCAGAAACTCGGAATCCTCGGGACCCCCATTCCATCGGAGTTCCTGGCCATGGCTCCCTACATCGTCACGATCATCGTGGTCGCCGGGCTCGTCGGCAGGGCCCGTCCTCCGGCCGCCGACGGCCAGCCCTACATCAAGCAGTAGACGTCACGGACGGTCCCCCGGGTCGGGGCCATCGGTACGCGTCCTCTTGAGCTCGTAGAAGCCGGGCACGCTCATCATCTTGACCATGCCGTCCCAAAGGTCGATCGCAGCCGGACCCCGCGGCACGGGCGTCACGACCGGGCCGAAGATCGACGCCCGCCACCCGTCGGGATAGGTCAGCGCTATGATCGGCGTCCCGATCTCGTCCCCGGCCAGAGCGATCCCGGCAGCGGTTTCGTCCTCGACCACGCTGTCCCACGACGGGTCATCGAAGGCGGAGGCATGAGCGACGTCGAGTCCCGCATCGGAAAGCGCCTCAGCCGGGTCGAAGTCCCGGTTCTTGTCGTGGTGGATGCGTTTGGCGTATTCCCAGTACAGATCCTTGATCGGCGCGTCTCCGGCGGCTGCCCGGACCGCTTCGACGACACGGAGCAGACCGTGGGTGAACACGTATGCCTCGTGATCGCTGTCGTTCTTCGCCTTGAGGGAGATCGAGCGGTAGTGGATGTCCAGCTTTCGACCGGGCGCCACCTCTTCCACCAGCCAACGGCTGGTGATCCAACACCATGGTCAAATCGGGTCGATCCATTTGTCGACCCGGATCGTCTCCTCAGAAGCCACGCTCGGACTCTAGGGGCAGATCGCCGATGTGGAGCTGATCGAGGCCGAGTTCGTCGAAGAGCGCCCGCTGTCGTGCATCGTCCTTGCCCGCCAGCCAGTGTTCCCGGCAGCGCAGGTCATAGGTGACCTCGGCGACGGTGTCGGTCGAGGTATCGCCGACGACCTTGAGCGCTCCGTCGTACACCTGTCGTCCGTTGACCAACCGGGCGTTGTGGGTCGCCCTCCTGCCGCAGAAGCAGCGAGCTTCGACTTGAAGCTCGTTCCTGGTGTCGGCCATCTCCAACAGCCGTTGCGAACCCGCAAAGAGCTCCCCTTGGAAGCTCGTGAGCAATCCGTAGGCGTACACATCGATCCGCAGTTCGTCCACGACACGGGCCAGCTGATCGATCTGGGCCGGTTCGTAGAACTGCGCCTCATCACAGATGACGGCGCTCAGGCCGTGTCCGGTGCTGTGCATCGACGCGATCAGCCGGAAGAGGTCCACGGTCGGGTTGATGACCAGCGCGTCGGCCTCGACGCCCAGCCGACTCGAGACAACTCCCTCGGTCCGATCCAACTGAGTGATCAGCAGGCAGCGGAGCCCTCGTTGGGTCAGGTTGTGGTGCACCTGCAGGGCCTGGGTGGACTTCCCGCTGCCCATGGTGCCGAAGAAGAACTGCAACTCAGCCACGTCAGTGGACGCTAGCGACCGCGGCCGGCGCTCCGAACGCCCGACCGGGGTCAGCAGCGCTTGAGCGCGATGGCCACCGCATTGATGCCGGCAATGCTGTTGGGCAGGCCGGCGTGGGACGCATTGATCTCGATCAGGTGTGCGTCGGGGTCCAGCGAGGTTCGCCAATCGACGATGCCGTCGGATTTGGAGTAGATGCTGACGAAATCGATGCCCGGGGGAAACGGGACAAACCGATCGTCGTCGACGTCCTGTTCGGCGTCCTTGTCGATCGCGCCGAAGAGCCCGGTGCGCCACAACCGGTCCAGCGCTTCGGCGGGAAGTTTCACGACGGCATACTTGGGATACTTCACGCAGAGTGGACTTCCCAGCGTTATGACCTGCTCGACCATTTCGGGGTAGCGAACGGCCAGAACCCTCCCATACTGCCCGCCCCGGGAGTGCCCGATCACCCTGACCTTCTGACGGGTGGCCCTATACAGCTGCTTGAGGGCCTTCTCGGACTGCTCCACTCCGTGGTAGGCCGGACCGGCGTTACGCCCGACCTCTGCTTGAGTGGCCCGCCAACCCGCCATGACCAACACGTGTTCGAGCGCATCGACGGTGCGCGGCCCGGCCAGGAAGCCGGCGATCAGAAGCACCGGCCGACTATGGCCTTCAGGCATCCCGTAGCCCTGCCACCAGGTGCTCCCCTTCAAGCGGCGCAGCTCACGGATGCTGCGGAACTCCGCCCACACCGGCCGACCGAGATAGCCGGTCACACCTCTGGCCGGTGCCGGAAGCCCCAGATCATCCTGATCGGTTTGGTCGTCGGTGTCCGACATCGCCTCAACCAATCCCTACCGCTGCTCGGAGATCAGAGCCCGGACCTGGCGGGCGAGGCCGTCTTCGGCGTTGGTCCCGATGACATAGTCGGCTGCCTGCCGAGCATCGTCGGTGGCGTTACCCATCGCATAGCCACGTCCTGCCCACTCCAACATCGAGACATCATTGTGATTATCGCCAAAACTTGCCACTTCTTGACGGTCGACGCCAAGTTGGGCGGCCAGTTCGCTCACCGCCATGGCCTTGGTGACCAGGTCAGCGGCAACCTCGACGAACGGCAAGCCGGAGTAGGAAACCACGCCGTCCTCACCGACTCCCCTGGCGACCTTGGAGAAGAGAACGTCGAGGGTCTCGGTGTGATCGAACACCAGGATCTTCTGTACCCGTGCGTGGACAGCTCCTGCCACATCATCGACTGCGTGCAATCCGTCTGTGATGTTGACGATCCGTTCGAAACCACGGTCGAAGATTGCCTCAGATTCGAATTCGACAGCAAAACCGGCCGACGGCAGCTCAGCGCGGACACGCGAGATCATCGACCGAACCGTGTCGGGTTGCATCCAATAGCCACGCACCGTCTCGGACCGCCCGTGGTGCCAGGTGATCGCGCCGTTGGCAAAGATCCAGTAGTCGTCCAGTCCGAGCGCCTCGAGCACGTCGGTCGAGATGACCAAAGGTCGACCGGTGGTGGGAACGACGTGGATCCCGGCGTCGACCGCCGCATGCAGCGCCGAACGAACGTTGGGTGACAGAGATCCGTCCGGGCGAAGCATCGTTCCGTCGATGTCGGTGGCGATCATTCGAATCGGGCGCAAGCTGTTCATCCCAACAGCAACTCCAGCCATGAGAAGCTCCCCACCATGGCGAACGATCCTAGCTCCGGGTGGCTCCGGG
>JAHEJO010000205.1 GCA_024638805.1 Acidimicrobiales bacterium | reverse complement strand
CCTTCCGTTGTGGATTCTATGGCGGCCCGTCTGCGGACCGCTCCCGCCGTTATCGCCACCCGAATGGCGGCCTTCTATTTGATTTCCGGTCGCGCGCGTCTGAGTCAGGGCCTCGAACAGGACGCCCTGGAGTCTTTCGACGCGGCCGCGGGGGTGGCGTCCAACAGCCAGGCCGCGGCCGACGCCGCCTACTACGCGATTGATCTGCGCCTACGCGATGCCACCCGGCCGGAGGACGTCACGGCCCTGCTCGACAGTTATCCGGTTGCGCGTCGAGCCGGCCGGCCAGAGATGCGGGTCCGTGTCGGTCGATGGGAGACCGCGTCGTCCGAATTCGAGGGTCTGATCGCCGCATACGAAAGCCGCGGAGCTTCCGCGGCTGAGGCGGTTCTCCGGGCAGCCGAGGTGGCACAGATCGATCTGGAGTCGCCGGCTCTGGCGAGAGGCAGCTACCTCCTGTACCTGGACCTGGTTCCGGATTCACGGTGGGCCGCCAAGGCGATCTATGGGGCTCTCAGTGTCTCCGGTCATACGCCGGACCCAGCCTGGGTGGAAGACCTGGGCCTCGCGACGGATGACGAGCTGAGGAGCCACCTGAACACGCTGCCTGCTGACGACCCGTATCTGCTAGCCTTCGCGGCCCCAGAGGACCGCCCGGTGATGGCGGACTCGCTGTATGTCCTGGCAGAGTCGGACCTGAGGCGACGACTCACCGAAATCCGGATGCTGTTCGACCCCACAGTGGAGGACACGGTGCCTGTTTTGGAAGAGCCCGACGTCGAACCAGGTGTCGAACGAGATGACGACGCGGTGCGGAATTGACCGATATTCCCGCAAGGTCGTGGGCGAGGGTCGTCGAGGTCCGTCGTGCGGCCAGTGACACCTGGTGGATCGAACTCGATTGCCCGCAAATTGCGGCTGGGGCAAGTCCTGGCCAGTTCGTCATGCTGGGGACGGGGCTGAGAGACGTCGCGGCCCCGTTTCTGCCCCGACCATTCAGCATTGGAGCCCGTGAGGACGATGGAAGGCTCGGGTTCCTGGTGCGCGTGTTCGGCGCCGGTACGCGCCGTCTGTCGGCCGTGAAGCCGGGAGATGAGCTCCTGGTCCTCGGTCCGTTAGGCCGCCCCTTCACGCTCCTGGACGAGCAGTCGGCGGTTTGCCTGGCCGGGGGCGTCGGGTTGGCCCCTTTCCTGTTCGTCGGCGCGGAGGCGAGGCGAGCGGGTCGGGAAGTCAGAATCGTCTACGGGGAGCGTTCGGGCGATCGCGTGTTCGATCCGAAGTTGATCCGCCGGATCACCGGAATAGACCCTGACATCCGTACTGAAGACGGATCGCTCGGGAGAGCCGGACTCGTGATCGACGATCTCGACCTCGGCGACCGCCCGCAGCTTCTCGCCTGCGGGCCGGATCGCATGCTTCGCGCCTGTGCGGATCTCGCTCTCAGGCATGGCCTTCCGCTGCAGGTGTCGGTGGAGGAACACATGGGTTGTGGAGTGGGGACGTGCCAGGGGTGCGTGGTCCTGTCGGCCGGGGGCGAGTGGATCAAGTCATGCACGGAGGGGCCGGTGTTCGACGCCGGGGAGCTCGCATGGCGGACCTGAGTCAACATCTCCTCGGAGCCGACTTCCAGTCGCCCGTTCTTCTCGCGTCGGGCACGTGCGGCTACGGCGAGGAGTATGCCGGCCTGATTCCCCTCGACCAGATCGGTGGCCTCGTCACCAAGGCCGTCAGTGTCGAGCCGCGACCGGGCAATCCGCCGCACCGCGTCGCCGAGACGCCGGGCGGGATGATCAACGCTATCGGACTCCAGAACGTGGGGCTGGAACGATTCCGGGCCGAGAAGCTCCCCTGGCTTCGAAAGAACCTCCGGTCCGCTCGTGTGCTGATCAACGTGGTGGGACACTCGGCCGAGGACTACGGGTCGGTGGTGTCAGGCCTCGACGAAGACGACGGCTTTCTCGGATACGAGATCAACGTGTCGTGCCCGAACGTCAAGGACGGGACTTTCTTCGGCACCGATCCGAGTGCTCTGTCCTCGCTGGTGGCCGGACTGCGTTCCCGGACCGAGCGCCCGCTCGTCGTGAAGCTCACACCGAACGTGCCGGACATCGGCCTGTACGCCAGGATATGCGAGGACGCGGGGGCCGACGGCCTGAGCGCGATCAACACGTTTCCCGGGATGCTGGTAGACGTGGAGGCGCGGCGCCCGGTAATCGGAAACGTGAGTGGGGGGGTCAGTGGACCGGCGATCTTCCCTATGGGGGTGTACCTGACCTGGCGTGCCGCAGAAGCGGTCTCCATTCCGGTCATCGGGATCGGGGGCATTCGGTCCGGGAATGACGCGCTTCAGTACATCCTGGCCGGGGCTTCCCTGGTGCAGGTGGGCACGGCCCTCTTCGTCGATCCGTCCGCTCCGGTTCAAGTGCTGGAGGAAATCGAGGAATACATGGAACGTCACGGGATCGAACGACTGGCGGATCTCGTCGGAGCCCTCACGATTCCGGATCGAGACTGATGCCCGCTGGACACGCATCGTCGAGTGAGAGGCCGTCGGCGGATTTGAGAGCCGAAGTGATCGTGGCGTTGGACTACCCCGATCCAGAGTCGGCGTTTGAGTTGGTCAGGCGTCTTCCCGCCGAGACCTGGTACAAAGTGGGTCTCGAATTGTACACCCGTGGCGGTCCACCGGTGGTTCGCCGCCTCGTCGAAGAGGGACGGCACGTCTTCCTGGATCTCAAGCTCCATGACATTCCCAACACCGTAGCCGGTGCGACGCGTGCAGCGGCTTCCATGGGAG
>JAHEJO010000106.1 GCA_024638805.1 Acidimicrobiales bacterium | reverse complement strand
CGTTCGTCCATCGAGGAGTGACAGGTAGCGCCATTCGTCGTTCGAGATCAGCTGCTCCTCGCCCGGCAGCTCCCGATTGAGGCCGAAGACGACCGAGGTGTTCGGGATCCGCATGGCTATCTGTTTCCAGATGTCGAGGCGTCGGGCCGCCTGGTCGAGCAAACCGGCCGCCGATTCGGCAAAGACGGTGCCCAACCGGTGCGCCGCGCCCTCGTCGAAGGAGAAGGCCTCGTCGCTGGGGACCAGGAGCTCGAACAGGGCGGTGAGGTTGGCCTCGTGGATCAATCGCTCGAGGACCGGGCCACGGTCGGGGTGCTGGGCGAGAAGGGTGTCCAGCGCACTGGTCGATCCGGCGCCGTTCAACGCCGCAGAGATATCGGCCAACGAACCCACGTTGGCGCCGAAGAGCACATCGGCGATACGCGGGCCCTGGGCCGACTGGGCGAGATAGATCCGTCCGTCGGCCAGCCACAACGATCCACCGTCACGGATCCGCAGTGCGCCGGTTGCCCGCCGTTCGGACAACTGGAGGACGATCTCGCTGAGCGGATGCTCCTCGAGAGAGCCTTCGGTTATCTGCGAGGAGCTCATCACCGTAAAAAGCTAGCCGAACGGCGACCGGACACCGCTCACCCTTCCCATCAACCGTTCGACGTCCTCGGCGAGCGGGACGTCGGTCGAGGTGTCTTTTTCTTAAAGGTGATCACCGTCAGGCCGAATGTAAACGAGACACCCCATTGTGTGAGAGGCCCATGTCAAAGAAACCCAAACTCCGAACCCTCCTGGCACTCGTGGCCGTCCCCCCGATCGTCCTGCTCGGCCTGATCGCCGCCTACGGGGCTTCGGTCACCTTCGTCGGCTCGCCCACGCTCGCATCCCTCAAGAGCGATGCCCAGACCCTCAGTCTCATCGCCATCGCGGGTGTTCTGCTCAGCATCGGCATGGTCATGGTCGTCGGCCGTCGCATTCTCGACCCGATCAACGAGGTGAGCGACGCCGCTCGCGAACTGGCGGACGTCCGCCTACCGAAACTGATCGAGTCCCTCTCCACACCCGGCTCCACACTGCCGGCATTCGAGCGACTGCAGGTCGGCGGCCAGACCGAGTTGGCCGAGCTGGGTGAAGCGCTCAACAGCCTGCAAACCCGGGCGGTCACCGTCGCCAACGAACAGCAACGGGTCGTGAAGGAAGGCATCAGCGAGCTCGTGATCAACCTCGCCCGCCGGAACCAGAGCCTCCTCGACCGCCAGATCGAGAACATCGACAACCTCGAATCCAACGAAGAGGATCCTGATCGTCTCGAAAGTCTGTTCCGTCTCGACCATCTGGCCACACGAATGCGCCGGAATGCGGAAAGCCTGCTGGTCCTGGCCGGTGCCGAGCCAAGTCGCCGCCGGGGCGGACCGGTTGCGCTGGCCGATGTCATCCGAGTGGCCATGAGCGAGATCGAGGACTACCAGCACGTGAAGCTGCGCGAGATCGCCCCAGCCCACATCGGGCCGCAGGGCGCCGTCGACGTCGCCCACCTCATGTCCGAACTTCTCGAGAACGCCACCCAGTTCTCGCCGCCGGACGCGCCGGTCGAGGTGGGGGGTCGGTTCAACTCGAAGGGTTTCTACGAGATCGTTGTCGCCGACCACGGCATCGGCATGAGCGCCGAGCAGATCGCAGCCGCCAACCGGACGATCATGAACCCCCCCGAACTCGGCCTGGCACTCACCCGCTCGCTCGGCTTCCAGGTCATGGGCAGGCTGGCCCAACGCCTCGGTGTTGTCGTGGATCTCGGCCAGAGCGAAGGCGGCGGAACCTCGGCCCGAGTGAGCATTCCCAGCGAGGTCTTGTCAACGGGTGCCGCCGCCAACGTGCCAGCAGCCTTCAAGTCAGCACCCGGCGGAGCACGGCGAGCAGAGGCCCCACGGCCGAGGCCGACCCCTGCGCCCGCCGACACCCCAGCACCGGCACAGGCCCCACCGGTCGAGGCGGCACCCGCACCTGCCCCGGCGATACGCCCGGCCCCGGTGGTCCCCCAACAGCCCTCCGTGCTCGAGAACGCACCGTTCGCTCCCGAGGAGACATTGTTCGCTCCCGAGGCCCGTCCAGAGCCGATCCCGGAAAACCGGCAGTGGCCCACAGAGCGGGAATCGACACCGCCCGCCGAGGCGCAGCGGCCCACAACCGAACCCACACCATGGGACGAACCGAGTCCGTGGGACGAACCGACACCAGTGCAGGCACCGTCGCCATCCCGCGACGAGGGCATCTCCGCCGACGATTTCAGCAACCTGCTGTCCGGCGCCTCCCCGGAGCAGACTCCCGTTCGACCGTCCCGACCGCAGAGGGACGCCGGCCGCGATGACAGTTTCGGACAATTCGAAAGCGAGCCGCCCGCCGGGCCAGCCGACCGGCCCGACCCGGCGCACATGCCACAACAGCAGACTCGCCATGAACCGGCGCCCGATCACTGGAGCGCCCCGCCCGTCCCGACGGCGGCGTCCCCAGCACCGAGCATGGAACATGCGATCCCGACCGGAGCTGCCTTCGAACAGGGTGTCGATGCCCTACTCGATGACCCGGCCCACCGCACCGATTCAGGACTGGTACGTCGAGACCGTTCCCAGAGCCAGGCACCGGTCCGGGAAGGCCGCGAGATACCCGGAGCCTCCCCGAGTGCACCGGTCGCGGCCCCGAGCCGTAGCCCCGAAGAGATCCGCAACATGCTGTCCCGCTATCGCGAGGGGCTGAAGGGTCACCCCGACAGCGCGCAGGGTCCTCACTAACCAACCAGGAGAGTTCGAAATGACGGGATTGAGCAATCAGGCAAACAATGTCAACTGGTTGGTGAACAGCTTCGTTGAGCGCGTACCGGGTGTGACCGAGGCGGTAGTCGTCTCCAGTGACGGTCTGCCGATCGCAGCGTCGATGGGTCTGGGTAGAGACGGTGTCGACCGTTTCGCCGCGGTGTCATCTGGTCTCATCGGGCTCGCATACGGAGCGGCGGGCCGGTTCGGCGGCGGCGCTGTCACCGAAGTGATCGTCGAGATGGAACACGCGTTTCTGTTCGTGACCGGAATCAGCGACGGTTCGCTGCTGTCGATCAAGGCAACCTCGGGCTGCGATGTCGGCATGGTCGCCTACGAGATGGCCGTACTCGTCGAGAAGACCGGCGCAGTCCTCACACCAGCCCTCCGAGCCGAACTGCAGGCGGCGCTACCACGATGACCAAGCCCGAACCCGACGCACTATCAGGGTTGCGCGTGCGGCCCTACCTGGTGACCGGGGGTCGGACTCGAAGCGCTGTCGACCTGGCCCTCGAGACGATCATCCGGGTCACACCGGAAGGTCAGAAGGCCGTCAACGACCTTCAGCTGGAGCCTCGCCAGATCGTCGAGCTGTGCCACCAGCCACTGTCGATCGCCGAGGTGTCGGCGCATCTCCACCTCCATCTCCAAGTGGCCAAGGTGCTCGTAGGAGACCTCGTCCAGAGTGGCCATGTCGCCACCCATTCCGCCAGCAACGAAGCCGCCGGTCGACCCGACCTCCTCCTTCTGGAGCGGGTGCTCGACGGTCTGCAATCACTCCGAGGTTGACATGAGCGCTAACCCCATCCCAGTCAAGATCGTTGTCGCCGGCGGCTTTGCGGTCGGCAAGACGACCTTCGTCACCGCGATTTCCGACATCGACCCCCTCACCACCGAGGCGGCGATGACCAAGGTGTCCGAGGGCGTCGACGACTATGGAGACGCAACGAGCAAGAAATCGACGACCGTCGCCATGGACTTCGGGCGGGTAGGGCTGAGCGAACAGCTCGTCCTGTACCTGTTCGGAACCCCAGGTCAGGATCGTTTCCACTTCATGTGGGACGAACTGGTGCGCGGTGCGATCGGCGCCTGCGTTCTCGTTGACACCGGCCGGATAGATCAGTGTTTCCCCGCCATCGACTACATGGAGAACACCGGGGTGCCCTTCATCGTTGCGATCAACGCGTTCGACGGAATGCTGCGTCATCACCCCGAAGACGTTCGGGAGGCGCTCGACCTTGCGCGCCACATACCCGTCGTCGTGACCGACGCTCGCCACCGGGCCGCGGTCAGGGACACCCTGGTGGCGATGGTTCGCCATGCGATGCAGGTGGCCCAAACGAGCAGCTGACCTGGGCTCGATTGCGACGATCAGACGACCCACAGGTCACGCTGCTGCAGCACGGACCGGAGCAGCTCACAGTCATCGGTCATGATGCCGTCGACGCCGAAATCGATCATCTGATGCATCTCTTCTGACTCGTTGACCGTCCACACATGCACGCGGTACCCCTGCGATTTGAAGCGGTCCACGATCGTGCGGGTGAGTCGGATCGCGCCCATCGTCGTCGGAATGCTGACACACGGTTGGGTTCTCGGTAGGGGCCACGGCAGCAGCGCCGACAGAATCCCCCGAGGGCCCGGCGACGTGCACAGGCGCGGTCCGAGCAGTGCCCGCATCCGCTTCACCCGGGCATCGCTGAAAGCGCCGATGCAGACCCGGTCGATCGCCCTGTGCGCCTTGATCGCGTCGGCCAGGAGTTCAACAGCGTCGTCTGCCTTGGGGTCGATGTTCCACCTGGCGTCGGGGAACTCTTCGAATAGCTGATCCATCGTGGGGATCGGGTGGTGCTGGACGAGACCGTCTTCGTCGGTGAACGCCAGGTCGATCCCGGACAGTTCGTCCCACGTCATCCGGGCGATCGTGCGATCGTCGCCGGTCCACCGGGTCAGTCCCATGTCGTGGAACGCCACCAAGACGCCGTCGGCGCTGCGATGGACGTCGGTTTCGAGGTAGCGGAACCCCAGCGAGGTTGCGTGCTCGAACGATGCCACAGTGTTCTCCGGACCTGCCGTCATCCCTCCGCGATGAGCGAAGGCGATCACCCCATCGAAATCGAGAAACGGAAACAGCTCCGGCGCGGGGCCGTTCACAGATCGGTCTGCCTCTCCGGGGCGCCCACGTACGGGCAGTGGCGACATCCCCGGTCACAACACGGACGGCTGGCCAGGTACAGGGCGGTCATGGCGAAAAGCCCGGTGCCGGGATCGACATACCCCATGTCGCCGTTCTCGCAGGCGGCGAGGTGAGCGGCCATGATCTCGTCGTGGAACGGGTGGTCGGGGGGCAGCCGCGAAGGATGGGGCGTGCGCAACCCCTCGATTCGAATCGGCTGGGTCATGAGCCTGCGGCGACCACGAATGACGCCGCCGACGCCTCAGTCATGGAGATCGGGATCGGCGAACGCCGGCAGCCGCTTGTCGAAGTAGGCGGAGATCGCCTCCACCTGATTGGGTGATCCGATCAAACGACCGATTTCGTCCCGTTCGCGGGCGAACGCCGTAACCCGGTCCTGTCGGTGGCACTCGGTGAGAAGTCGCTTCGCAGCCCGTATCGCATGGGGTGACTTCTGGGCGATCTCCTCGGCGAGCGTGCGGGCATCCTCCTGTGGCGTCGAGGAAATCCGCGTGGCGAGCCCGATCGCCTTCGCTTCGACACCGGAAACCTCCCGTCCGGTGAAGGTGAGCTCCTTGGCCACATCGACGCCGACCAGATCGACCAACTGCTGGGTCCCGGTCATGTCGGGGATGATGCCCCACCGAATCTCCAGGACGCTCAGCCGTGCGTCGGGGTGCACGATCCGGATGTCGGCGCCCATCGCCAGCTGAATCCCACCGCCGAGCGCATGGCCGTGTACCGCAGCGATCACCGGAACCGGCAGTTCGGTCCACCCGAAAACGCTTTGTTGTGCGTAGTGGGTGATGCCACGATCCGACATCGCTCCGAGTTCGGACCCGGCCCCCTGAGGGTTGTCCATCATCGAGACGAAGCCGGAGAAGTCGAGTCCTGCACAGAACGACCGTCCTTCACCGCTCAGCACCACCGCCCGCACCGACGAATCCTTGGCCAATCGTTCCGACGTTTCCACCAGGGCTCTGAACATCTCCATGTCCAACGCGTTCATCTTGTCGGGACGGTTCAGCCGCACTTCGGCGACACCGCCACCGATCTTGACCACGAGGCGATCTCTGACGTTCGTTACCTCATCTACCATCGATTCAAGGTAGCGGGACCTCCGACCTGAGCGGATCCCGCCCGGTAGCCTCGACCTGATGAACCCGGCACAGCATCAACGCCTGAGCTACCTCGACCGGTCCGTCGCCGGGCGGGTGGTGTTGGTCACCGGCGCCGCCTCCGGCATGGGTCGGGCCGTCGCCCATCTCTTCGCCGATGAGGGCGCCCGAGTCGGCCTGATCGACCGCACCGCCGGGGGTATCGAACTCGTCGCCAACGAGATCAACGAAGCGGGTGGAACCTGTGCGGGCAGGGTTGCCGACGTGACCGACCGGGGAGCCATTTCTGCCGCCATCGAGGGTATTCGCACCGAACTGGGCCCGATCGACATCCTGGTCAACAATGCCGGTGTGGCGATCACCGCCCCCATCGATTCCGAAGGGTACGACGCGGCATGGGGCTCGACCATCGGCACCAATCTGGAGGCGTACACATTCCTGATCCGTTCATGCCTCGAGGACCTGCTCCGCAACAGCGATGGCCGGATCGTGAACATCGCCTCGACCGAAGCACTCGGCGCCACACCGTTCATGACGCCCTACACCGCCTCCAAGCACGGTGTGGTCGGCCTCACCAAAGGGCTGGCGGTCGAACTCGGGCGGCGTGGCATCACCACCAACTGTGTGGCACCCGGCCCGATTCGTACGGGTATGACCGCTGCGATCTCCGAAGCGGACAAGCACGCCTTCGCCCAGCGCAGAGTCCCCGTGGGCCGATACGGCGAGCCGGAGGAGGTCGCCCACGCCGTCCTGTCATTGTCGTTGCCGAGCGCCTCATTCATCAACGGCACGGTGCTGGTCGTCGACGGCGGTCTGATCGCTCAGAATGCCTGAGCGAGGCCCGGCCGAAACTCAACAGACCAGGTGCAGAACGGGGATTTCCGCACACGCGGATCCGGCCACGTCCGCGGATGCCGCCTGGTTGGCTCGTTCGACGCTAGCGATGTCCCTTGTCCGGTAACTCGCCACCCTCTGGCTCCAGGCATCGATCGTGTCACGATCGGGCCCGAAGGCGAAGAAGGTCGTCATCGTGCCCTCCTGGGCATAGGCATCACAGTCGACCACGACCGAGCGGGGTCGGGCGGGGTCGAGCGTGACGGTGAAGCGGGCCATGCGCCAAACCTAGGGCGACCACCCGGTGGATCGATAGTGCCACTACCGGTGGGAATCCTGTGGAAATCGGCCGATCGAAACGCCCGCACGGGTCGTTTTCTCAAGACCCTCCTGAAGCATGACGAAGAGACGATCATGGGTCGATCCGTTCTTGCCGTTGCCCTCGTAGGCTTGGTCCTGGCAACGTCCGGCTGCAGCACCGAAGAAGCCGAGGCGCCCACCTTCCAGATGACCTCACCGGAGTCGGCGACATCCACGACCGCCGCCCCCAACCGTCTGGCCTGGGTCGGGAACCCCGAGCTCACCGCCGCCGAAATCGAATTGTGTCGCTTCGTCGAACGGGTCGACTCCCAGCTCGAACGAGTCGATACCACCAACCGTAGGAACACCGAGCAGGTGGGTCAGGCGTCGAAGGACAGGACCCTCAGCGAACCGATTCGGGTCCGGATGATCCGCGACGCCGAACTCGACAACGCCCAGCGGTTCGCCAACGTCCTCGGGATGTTCGAAGAAGGCGGAGTCCTGCTGGCATCGGTGCTGCCGAACGAAAGGGTGAGCGCGGAGCACCTCGCCTCCAACGTCGACGACGTGGCGCTCATCGCCGGCATCGGGGCCGCGCTGAACGAGACGATCGCCGGACTCCGCCCGCTGACGGCGGCCGAGCAGGAGGAGTATGCCTCGACCACCGGCCTGGAGTGGAGGGACCTCTTCACCGAAGACGAACTCGAAGTGGCGCGGGAGCAGCTGAACAGCGACCGGGCGGGAATGGGTCGTGAAGAAGAAGCCCGCCAGGCGATGGACCGCGTCGACGATTGGTCCTGGCGTCACTGCTCGGAGGGCTTCAGCGACTGATCCATCTCGTGCGGTTGTCCGAGATCTGCGGTCTGTCCCCAATGTGACGACACAGGCGCTACCTGACTACGTTTTCCAGGGCATGTATCCCGGAGCCTTCGCTGAAACGGACCCCGACAAGCCGGCCACCATCATGGCGGCCACCGGCGCCACGTTGAGCTACGCCGAGCTCGACCAGGAGGCGAATCGGGTGTCGCGGTTGCTACGGCGCTGCGGCGTGGAGGTCGGGGACCATGTGGCGCTGTGCTTGGAGAACCATGAACGGTTCCTTCCCCTCGTATGGGGATGCCGGTACGCCGGGGCGATCTTCACGCCGCTGAGCTCACGTCTCAAGACCGATGAGATGGACTACATCATCAACAACTGCGGCGCCACGGTCTTCTGCACCTCCGCCTCCATGCGTGTCCAAGCCGAGAAGCTACTCGGTCGGACTCCCGACGTCACCCACCGGTTCATGCTCGATGGTGTCGCCGAGCGGCATGCTGCGTTGGAGGAGGCCCTCGGCGCCGAATCGGCCACGCCCTTGCCGCAGCGGATTGCCGGGCACGACATGCTCTACAGCTCAGGCACCACCGGGCGGCCCAAGGGCGTCAAACAGGCGCGACCAAACGAGCCGCTTGAAACGGCCGATCATCCGGTGGCTCGCATGCAGGTGCTCTTGTTCGGGCAGACGGTCGAGTCGGTATACCTGAGCCCTGCGCCGCTCTATCACGCCGCTCCTCTGCGTTTTTCGATGGGGTGTCACGTGATCGGGTCGACACTCGTGATCATGGAAACGTTCGACCCGACGGCGTTCCTCAACGCCGTCGAGGACTACCGAATCACACACACGCAGATGGTTCCGACCATGTTCGTCCGGCTTCTGAAGCTCCCCGAGGGTGTGCGGCTCTCGGCCGACCTCTCCTCGCTCGAGGCCGTTGTGCATGCGGCGGCACCATGCCCGATTCCGGTCAAACAGCAGATGATCGACTGGCTGGGACCGATCGTTCACGAATACTACGCAGGGACCGAGGCCAATGGCATCGTGTACTGCGACTCGCCGATGTGGCTCGATCACCCCGGCACCGTCGGGCAACCGATCAACTGTGAGGTTCACATCTGCGCCGAGGACGGCGCCGAGTTGCCGACGGGCGCCGAAGGACTCGTGTACTTCAGCGGCGGCGGCGAGTTCGAATACCACCTCGACCCTCAGCTGACCGCAGGAGCGCTCCATCCGGAGGGCTGGTCGACGCTCGGCGATATCGGGCGAGTCGACGACGACGGCTACCTGTACCTCACCGATCGAAAGTCCTACATGATCATAACCGGCGGTGTGAACGTCTACCCCCAGGAGGCCGAGGACGTTCTGACGATGCATCCGAGCGTGGCAGATGTTGCGGTGATCGGCGTTCCCGATCCCGAATTCGGCGAACAGGTCAAGGCGATTGTCCAGGCGGCTCCCGACGCCCGGCCCGGACCCGACTTGGAGCGAGAACTCATCGACTACTGCCGGGACCGATTGGCCCACGTCAAGTGTCCGCGATCGGTCGATTTTCGCGATGGGTTGCCTCGCCACCCGACGGGCAAACTCTACAAGCGCCTGCTGAAGGACGAATACTGGGGCCGACACGAGGCTCGATCGGCGGCGCCCGGTGGCCCAGTACTCTGAAGCGGTGGCCGCAACATTCGCACCGACTGCGGCCGGTCGCCAGCGGGAAGGGACGGCGGCGGTCGCCGCAGCCGTGGTCCTGTTCAGCGTCGGCAACCTGATCGTTCGGGCCGCCGAACTGGCCGGTCCGGTCGTGGCCTTCTACCGGTTCGTACTCGTGGGAGCCGGTCTGGCGTTGATCGCCCGCCGACGAGGCCGTCCGGTGACAACGGCGGTCCTTCGTACGGCTCTGCCCGGGGGGATGGCGCTCGGCTTCAATCTCGTCTTCTTCTTCTCCGCTCTGCAGGTGACCTCGGTCGCACATGCGACACTGGTCGCCAACCTGGCACCCTTCGTGGTCATGCTGTTCGCATGGCGTCTGTTCGGCGAGCGGGTGCAGCGCAGCGACCTGCTCTACGGCACCATCGCCGCCGGTGGCATGATGCTCGTGCTTCTGGCCGGCCAGGGCAACGCCGACACGTCGTGGTCCGGGGCGGGCCTGGCGGCGCTGGCCCTCGTGGCATGGTCGGCATATCTGATTTTTTCGAAGAGGGCGAGACTCCGCTTGGACACGGTCTCCTATCTGGCCGCGGCCAGCATCATCGGCGCAGCCGTCACTCTGCCCTTTGCCGCCTTCCAGCGAGGATTTGGCACCTTTGCGCCGCGCGAGCTGCTGCTCGTCGTCCTGCTCGCCCTTCTTCCCAACTCGGGGCACCTGCTGATCAATTGGGCGCACAGTT
>JAHEJO010000105.1 GCA_024638805.1 Acidimicrobiales bacterium | reverse complement strand
GACCGGCTGAGCCACTGGAACACCCGCCATCCGACGTGATCGGGCTGCAGTGTGGACGCAGCGATCTTGGCGGCTTCATCACTTATCGCCACGCCCTCGGGAGCCTTCACATGCACCTCGGCAACCCGTTCGGCCATCACGAACCAGCCGACGGCGGCCTCGACCGAGCCCGCCGCCGTCAGCAGCCCGTGGTTGCGAAGGATGCACAGTTTGTGCTGACCCAGGCTCGCCGCAATGCGTCGACCGCCCTCGATCGAGAGAACCTCCACCTCCTCGTCGTCGAACAGCGCCTGGTCGAAGACGAACGCACACGATTCCTGGGACAGCGCCCGGAAGGGTTCGACATTGGCCGACCACGGCGTACCGAACTGGGTGTGGGTATGGGCGGCGGACACGACGTCAGGACGGGCGTGGTACAGAGGGCCGTGGATGTTGTAGCCGGCGGTGTTGACCGCGCCGGTCGGCTCGCCGGACACATCGGTCACCCTGCCGTCGGGCCCAACCAGAACCAGGCGGTCTGGCGTTGCCTCGGCGAAAGGGACACCCCAATCGAGCACCCAGAAGTGATCGGTGAGCTCAGGATCCCGGGCGGTGATGTGCCCGTCGCCGAGCTGTCCCCACCGCAACGAAGCGAAGATCCGATAGCCGGAGGCGACCGTGTCCTTGCGATGGGTGCGCTCGTCAGCGTCGGATCGAATGGTGCCATGGGGTTCGACGCCCGGGAAGGTCGGATACAGATCCTCGATCATGTCTCAACGGTAGAACAACCGGCGGGCGCCGACGGATTTCGCTCCGTGTGGCGAGAATCCCCCGAGCGGAGCCACGATCGGCTAGACACTTGACCAGTGGACACGAGCCCAAAGCATGTGAGGAAAAGGGCCGAGAGTGCCCCGGCGGACCGGCCGTTCACACCGGGCACACCACCGCGTACCTACTACCGGAAGCTACCGGACAACGACCCGTGGCGCCGGTTCCAGGTGGCCCTAGCGGCGGTGCTCATCATCCTGCTGATCGGGTGGATCGGTTATCGCATCATCGGTCTTCCCTGGTTCGATGCCCTCTACCAGACGGTCATCACGATCACGACGGTTGGCTTCACCGAGGTCGATCTCGTCTCCACCAACACGATCGAGTACCGAGCCTTCACGCTGTTCCTTGTGGTGACGGGTGTCGGTGCGGTCCTGTACACGATCAGCGTTTTCGTCGACACGCTGATCGAAGGCACACTGAACGACAGGTTCCGGAGGCGAAGGATGACCAAAGCAATCGCAGACATGAGCGGTCACACGATCATTTGCGGGTGGGGACAGGTCGGACATGCCGTCGCCCACTTCTGCGCCCGCAATCAGACAGACGTGATCGTCATCGACAATGCCCCGACCGACAACGAGGACGATCTGCCGATCATCGTGGGCGATGCCACCGACGATGACGTCCTTCGCGCCGCTGGCGTCGAACGAGCGAAGACCCTCATCCTGGCGCTCCATCACGATGCCGACAATCTGTTCGTGTGCCTGTCCGCCCGAGCGATGCGCAAAGACCTCTTCATCGTGGCCCGCACCAGCGACCAGGCCAATCAGAAGAAGTTCCTCCAGGCCGGGGCGGACCGGGTGATCAATCCCCACGAGATCGGCGGCTCCCGCATGGCCGCCCTGGCGTTGCAACCCCACGTGGCCGAGTTCCTCGACGAGATCCTGCACGACGAAAAACACGACGTCTCGGTACAGGAGTTCGTGGTGAGCGAATCGTCGGTGATGGCCGGCAACCGGCTGCTCGATCTGCGAGACGGTAACCAGCGCTCGTTGATCATCGCCATCCGCAAGGTGGACGACCGGTATCACACCAATCCTTCACCCCAGACCGTGGTGGAGGCAGGCGATGTATTGATCGCCCTGGGCAGTGACGTCGAGCTGTTCGGTCTTCGTCGCAAGATCTAGCTGTGGAGAAGGGATGGAACCGATGAGCGCCGGCCGGCTCCGTTTCACATCGACCACGCTGCTCGGCGAGAACACCGAGGAGATGCTGGTCGCCGCGTGCAGGCTGCTCGCCCGCGACGGGATCGAGATCTCACTCGATGCCGCCACTAGCTGGGAACGGCGCAAACAGACGGCGCTGAGCGGCGACATCGATCTGCTCTGGGTTTGCGGCTTGCTCGGCACCCGGCTGATCGACTCGGGCCGATTGCCCGGCACGGTCAGGCTTGCGCCTGTCTTCGACCGCCGCTCCAGGCCCGTCTATCAGTCGGTGATCATCGCTCGGACCGGCCGTGCGTACGCATCACTGGCCGACGTCGCCGGGGCGTGTCTGGCCGTGAACGAGTACGGCTCCTGGTCCGGGTACGCCGCTCTCGTGGAGCATCTGCGCCGTCATCGCCGTTCGATCGACATCTTCTCCACCGAAACGGTCACCGGCTCCCATGCCGCATCCGTCCTCGCTGTTCAGGACGGCCACGCGGACGTGGCGGCGATCGACGACTCGGTCTGGCACTGGCTGGCGCGAAGCGGACGAACCGACCGGTTGACCGTCATCGACCGCACCGGATCCTGGCCCGCCCCTCCATTGGTGATCGGCCACCGGGTCGACGAACACGAGGCCGAGAGATTGGTCGACGCCCTTGCCGGCCTGCCACGTCGATCGGTGGAAGGGCTCGACCACTTCGAACCCGTCAGCGACACCGACTACGACACCTTGCGTGAGGTCGACCGCGACCATGGCGCCGAAGGACTCGCTCGTTTCGATTGAGTGGACGCCGGTACTGGTCGATACTGAAACCATGAGCGAGGAGTTGACCGGCGGCGAACGGGCGAACCTGGCCCTGACGGAGTGGTTCCGCATTCGATGGCATCACCGACGGATCGGCCACCCGGAGGTGTGGACGCTGCGGGTCCGCTTCGACGAGCTGATCGCGGCCAACTCGTGGAATCTGGCCGCCAACATGGACGAGTTGAACGACCGCTACGCCCACCTGTATCGATCTGGTTGACCGGCCGACTCTCCCGGCCGAACGCGCAGAGTGCCGGGCATAGGAGCCCGGCACTCTTTCATCAGGACCCAACGCAGCGGCGGGTCCCGGCGGGCATCACCCGGGGAGGATCACGGCGTCGATCACGTGGACCACGCCGTTGCCGGCCATCAGGTCGGCGGTGGTGACGGTGGCGCCGTCGACCATCACCATGCCATCGACGACGGAGATCTCGATCGTGTCACCGTTCACGGTTGCGATCTCGGTTCCGTCGGCGGCGATGGCATCCTCTGCGGTGATCTCGCCTGCCACGACGTGGTAGGTGAGGATTCCGGCGAGGTCGGGACTGGCCAACAGCTCCTCGGCGGTGAGGTTCAGGTCGGCGAGCGCCTGCTCGAATGCCTCGTTGGTCGGGGCGAACACGGTGAAGGGACCTTCACCCTGCAAAGTCTCGACCAGATCGGCCTGCGTCACCGCAGCGACGAGGGTGCTGAAGTCATCCGAGCTGAGCGCGATGTCGACGACGGTTGCGGGCTCATCGCTCATCTCCTCTTCGCTCATTTCGTCATCCATCGCCGATCCGAGCAGAGCCTCGGCGACGTCGGGGGGCAGGAGCACGCCGTCGATGACGTGGATCACGCCGTTGCTGGCGTCGACGTCGACGGCGGTGACGGTTGCCTCATTGACCTTGACGGTGGAACCGTCGACGGTGACCAGAACGCTCTGGCCGTTGAGCGTCTCGACCATCTGGCCGTCCAATGTGACGACGGCGTCGCTCTTCACTTCGCCATCGACGATGTGATAGGTCAGGATGTCAGCGAGAGCAGGGTTGGCGAGCAGTTCCTCGGCGCTGATCCCCAGCGTGTCGAGGGCGGCGGCGAACGCAGCATCGGTCGGGGCGAACACGGTGAGCTGGTCGGTCCCGGTGAGCGGACCCACCAGACCTGCGGCCTCAGCCGCGGCGAGGAGTGTGGTGAAATCGCCGGCCTCGGTCGCAACCTCGGCGATGTTGCCGGGCTCGGTCATTTCCGCTTCGGTTGTCGTGGTTTCCTCCGCTGTTGCCTCCGGGTCGTCGGATGAACACGCGGCGGCGACGAGTCCAACGGACAGAGCCAGGGCGGTGATTCTTGCAGCAGAGCGTTTCATTTCGTTTCTCCAAATTGGGTTGGGGATTGGGGATGTACCCGCGCTTACGCAGCGCGTCCGATGGACGGATGCACCCCACCTCGTGACCTGCGCCACATTTATCACTAAGTCGATGAGATCCGTCGAAGCGGTTTGGCCCGGGCCTCTCGGGCGACTACAAAACTTCCCATGGACGACCGCTTCTCCCCCTCCACCGACGAGCTCGTTGCGGCCAACCTGCAGTTCGCTGAGGCGTTCGACGGCGCTCGTATCGCCGTCCGACCCAATCGCAGGATGGCCATCGTGACCTGCATGGACTCGCGCATGGACATGTTCGCCATGCTCGGCCTCGGCAACGGCGAGGCCCACGTGATCCGCAATGCCGGAGGTGTGGTCACCGACGATGTGATCCGATCGCTGTGTTTGTCGCAACGGAGGTTGGGCACGAGAGAGATCGTTCTCATCCACCACACCCACTGCGGCCTGATGCAGGTGAGGACCGACGACTTCTTCGCCGAACTCGAAGCCGCCGTAGGCGTCCGACCCCGGTGGGCGCTGGAGGCGTTCACCGATCCATTCGCCGACGTTCGCCAGAACATCCAGCGCCTCCACAACACGCCTTTCGTCGAGCACACCGACCACATCCGCGGTTTCGTGTACGACGTCGAAACCGGTCTGCTGGCTGAGGTCCATCCGCACGAACCCGACCGGGACTGAGGTTGGGATTGTTGTGGACATTCCTCAGCAATCACGCCCACGTGCTCCTCGCAATTCAACGGAATCCTGAACTGCGTCAACGCGAGATGGCCGACCAGGTCGGTGTCACGCTGGGGGCGGTGCAGCGGATCATCGCCGAACTCGAAAACGGTGGCTACCTGCGGCACGAGCGGGAGGACGTCGCAACCGATACGAGATCGATCACCACCAGCCGCTCCGTCACCCGCTCGAATCACACCGCACGATCGTCGACCTCTGCAGGGGGTCGGCTCAGTGAAGGCAACAGCTATCTGATCGTGGTGTCACGCCGTGCGATAGTTGGCGGATGGATTTTGACTTGGCCCAGACCGACGCTCTCCTGAGCACCACCCGAGCGGTCCGCAAACGTCTCGACTTCGATCGGGACGTGCCGAACGATGTGCTAATGGATTGCCTTCGCCTGGCCGTCCAGGCGCCGACCGGCGGCAACGCCCAGGGGTGGCGGTGGTTGGTGATCCGGGATGCCAAGACCCGGGCGAAGCTGGCTGACATCTACCGCCGGGGCGCCGGCGACTACTTCACCCGACGCTCCTCCGATATCGCCCCGGACAGCCAGAGCGGGCGGGTCATCGACTCGGCCACCTATCTCGCCGACAACCTCGAGCGGGTCCCGATTCACGTGATCCCGCTCATCATCGGCAAGCTCGACGGCACCAATGCCCAGGCTGCGGCGCTGTACGGGTCGATCATCCCGGCGATGTGGAGCTTCCAACTGGCGTTGCGCAGTCGTGGTCTGGGCAGCTGTTACACCACGCTGCACCTCAATCTCGAAAACGAAGCAGCAGAGTTGCTCGGCATTCCGGCACACGTCACCCAAGCCGGGCTGATTCCGGTTGCCTACTCCAAAGGGACCGACTTCAAACCGGCCGGTCGCGGCTCGATCCAGGACATCACCTACCTCGATCGCTACAAGAACCCGATCGCGTGAGACCGGCCGCCAATGGCCTTGGCCCCCCACCGCTTGCTACCGTCGAGTAACAGTACCGGAGGAGACCCATGACCATCGCCGACAACGATCGCCGACAGCGAACCGATCCCAACGACGTCGACGCCATCCTGGCCATGACCAACACCGATGTCGATGCGGTCATCGCCTCCGTCGAAAACCATGCGGACACCATCTTCACCTGGGATTACGAAAAGGGTCAGCGGCCACGGCTCGAGAAGCTCTACGAGAAGGCCAAGGGCTCGATGTGGAACGGTGAGACCGACCTCGACTGGTCCACCGACGTCGATCTCGAGGAGATGACCAATCATCTCGCCGTCGTCGCTCAACTCCAGAACAAGCCGCTCTACGACCTCGCCGCCGAGCCGGGGAACCCTCTGTCCAACTGGGCCGAGAAGGAGTGGAAGGATCTCGCTCGAGAGTCGCTCGTGTGGCAGATGAGCCAGTTCCTCCACGGCGAGCAGGGCGCCCTCGTCGCCACCGCCAAGATCGTCGAGACCGTGCCGTGGATCGACGCCAAGTACTATGCCTCCACCCAGGTGATGGACGAAGCCCGTCACGTCGAGGTATTCGCCAAATACCTCGATACCAAACTGGGTGACCACTATCCGATCAACGTCCATCTCAAGGACCTCCTCGACGACGTGGTCAACGACTCCCGGTGGGACATGACCTACCTGGGCATGCAAATCATGATCGAGGGCCTGGCGCTGGCGGCCTTCGGGTTCCTGTACCAGATGACCGAAGAGCCACTCCTCAAGAAGCTGCTCCGCTACGTGATGAGCGACGAGGCCCGGCATGTCGCATTCGGGGTACTCAGCCTGCAGGAGTACTACGAGGGGTTGTCGCTGGCCGAGATCCAGGAACGTCAGGAATTCGCCTTCGAAGCTGCGCTCAGGATGCGGGATCGATTCCTACGCCAGGAGGTCTGGTATCGCATGGGGATCGACGATCCCAAGCCGCTGATCGCCGCCATGCTGGACGCCCCGCCCGAGTCCAAGGAGTTCCAGCGGTTGTTGTTCTCCAAGATCGTGCCGAACTGTCGCAAGTTGGGTTTGCTCGATGCCGGCCAAGGGTGGCTCCGCACGAAGTTCGAGGAGATCAACGTGATCGAATTCGAGCATCTCGAGAGCACCGACGATGAGTATCGTGACTTCGCTCTTGCCGAATGAACCGCGGCCGTACGCGTCCTGGTCGCACCGGTCGAGCCGATCATTCTCCTGCTGTCGGCCGGCCAGCGGGGAGCCGAAGTGATCAGCCGATGAGTATGGAGCCGATCGTTCCGCCCCCGGATCCCGCCCGACCCGTGACCGAGCAGGATCGGGAGATCGCCGTGGAGCAGATCCAGCGGGCGGTGGCGGCCGACCAGATCCGGTTCGAGGAACTCGACCAGCGATTCGAGGCGGTCTACACGGCCGCGACTCGCGGTGAACTCGATGCCGTCACCGCCGACCTGCCGATTCCGCCACCGCCGAAGGCACCTCGCCCGACGCACCCGATCGCTCCCGCCTCTTACTCGGTGTTCGGTAACGTACGCGCCGGCGGTTGGATCTCGGTGCAGGGGGATCTGAGCTACGGATCGGGTTTCGGTGACGTGACGCTCGATCTGTCGTCGGCCCGGCTCCACCGGGATCTCACCGTCAGGGTTCGATCGCTCTTCGGCGATGTCACCGTGATTCTTCCCGACGGCGTCCGGGCCAATCTGCAGTCGGTCACCGTCTTCGGTGACCGGAAAGAGCGCCTGAGTCCTCCGGTGGCCGGCGCTCCCTACGTGCGGGTGGTAGCCGCCAGTCTCTTCGGTGACGCCGAGCTGTATTCACTGTCCCTCGTTCCCGAGGGTCCATTCCGCCGATTCTGGCGGAAGCTACGAGGGAACTGATCGAGCCGGCGGCGCTATCCCGGCAGGGCATCACCGAGCAGGGCCAGGGTGCCGAGGGCCAGAATCACCCCCCACACCCAGCCGGCCAGAACGTCGGTCGTGTGGTGCGCTCGGAGCGCGATGCGGCTCCACCCCATGGCGATGGCCACGACCGCGCACAGCAACCCGGTCGTCGGGGACCACGCCCACCACAGGACGGTGGAGAATGCGGCGGCAGACGAATGGCCGCTGGGGAACGAGCTCGAGCGGGGCGGACGAAGCCACCCTGGTAACAGGTGGACGATCTCGGAACTGTCCGGTCGTTGACGTTCGAAGAGCAACTTGATCGGACCGTTGGTCAGAACCCACTCGGCGACGACCGACACGCCCAGCACGAAGAACCCGGTTGGGTCGGACGTAACCACCATCCCGACCAGAGCTGCGAGCAGCCACACCATCGAGTAGCGGCCGGCCGCCGAAAGGGCGGCGGCGATGCGAATGATCTGGGGATGCGGAACGGCGATCGGACGATACTAGTTCGGTCGATGCCGGAGCTCCTGGGGGCAGCGGCGGAGTGCGGTTCTACACACCCTTGGGCTGTGGCTGGGGCACCACCCAGTCTCGAGGCATACGATCAAAATCGAAGAACGGTGTCTCGTCGCCGTGCGCCACCGCTTCTTCGATCTGGTCGTAGAAACCCTTGCCGGTCTCCTCGGCAAAAGTGATGGCGACGTCAGCACTGTCGCCGACGGTCGGACGCTGAACGTATTCGGGGAAGCTGGCCTCAGCGGCATCGCCTTCGTCGTAGCCGCGGGCGAACATCTGCTTCAGCACGCCGAAGCCATCGTTGCGGACCAGGACCTTGCCCCTCGGTGTGCCACCGAGGCTCTGCATGCGTTCGATGAACTTCTCGAGATCGTCGGTGGCGTAGGCCACGTGCTGGACCGCATGATCGCCATGTTTGTCCACGAACTTGGTGACCTGAGATTTCTTGGACCGGTCGATCCCCTCGATCAGCGCCACACCGAACTCGCCGTAGTCGATGCACCAGATCTTCATACTCGACTCAGGATCGCCGGGGCGCACGTCGTCGATTCGATTGATCAGCGCGCCGCCTTCGACCTCGATGTGGAACCAGGCCCACCTCTCGATGCTGCCCTTCTCGCAGGCATAGGTGACGTGGTCGACTCGTTTGATCATGGTGTACCCCCGTGTGTTGACACCAGTACTACACACTACGTTCATCAAGAGCGCAACACGAATGGCGATCAGCCGGCTAGATTGATTATCGATTGAACATATCGTTCCAAACGCGCCGACTGACCACTGAGGAGCTTGAACAGAATGACCATCGATCCCACCGATCGTGCACTCCTCGGTGCGCTACGGCGGCTGCCCAGATCTTCGCTCACCGAGATCGCCTCGGCGATCGGCGTGGCCAGGGGCACGGTGTACAGCAGGCTCGATCGCCTCACCGCAGCCGGCGTGATCACCGGCCACGGGCCCGACATCGACTCCAAGCGTGCCGGCTTCGATGTGACCGCGTTTGCGACACTGGAGATCACGCAGGGAACCCACGACCGGACGATCGAGGCGCTCTCGGACATACCCGAGGTTCTCGAGATCCACACCGTCACCGGGATCGGCGATCTCTTGTGCAAGGTGGTGGCGAGATCCAATGACGATCTCCACGACATTCTGCTCCGAATGACGTCCGTCCCATCGGTGCGACGGTGCCAGACCCAACTGGCACTACAGACGAACCATCGGCGACATCTGGCCGAACTGCTCTGAACAACAGCGCCGCGAGAGCATCGTTTCATGGCGTGCCCCGACAACGGGTACCGTCGGATCCGAAGCCGAGGTGGCCGACCTTGCCGAACAACTCCTATCACATTGTTCCTGAACGCGCGGTAATTGCACCGGGTGGATGCCCGGTCGAGCACACATGGAATCCGCTCAGTGATGAGTACTTGGCCGATCCCTACCCGCTGGCCAGCAGGCTGAGAGAGGACCATCCCGTCTTCTTCGCCGAGGAGATCGGTTATGTCGTCGTAACACGGATCGACGACATCGAAGAGGTGTTCATGAATCCGGATGTGTACTCGTCGTCCAACGTCCAGGATCCGTTGTTTCCGCTGGTCGCCGAGGCGGCGAGGGTCGTCGATTCGCCCGACTTCAACCCGGTAGCCGTCATGAGCAACAGGGCCGAACCCGATCATGGCCGCATCCGGGTCCACACCCGAAAGGGTTTCTCCAATCGCCGGCTCCGATCGCTCGAGCAGTACATCCGCCGCCGCGCCGAGGATCTGATCGATGACATGCTCCAGAGTGGCAACACCGCTGAGTACATCGCTGCGGTTGCCTTTCCACTGCCGGCCGAGACCGTGTTCCGGCTGCTGGGCTTCCCGGAGTCGGACGACGCACTGATCAAGAGCTGGTGCGGGGACCGTAAAGCATTCTCGTGGGGCAGACCAACACCCGAACAACAGGTCGAGATCGCACAGCACATGCTCACCTATTGGCGATACTGTCGCGACTTCGTCGCCGAACGGCGGAATCACCGCCGAGACGACTTCACCTCCGAGTTGCTCGATGTGCACGACGCCGACAACGACGAACTCACCTACCGGGAGGTCGAGTCGATCGTCTACGGCCTCTCCTTCGCCGGACACGATCCGGTCACGAACCTGCTGTGCAACACGCTCCTGTGCCTGCTCCCCCGCCGGGAGCAGTGGTCAGAACTCCGTGCCGATCCATCACTGATCGCCAACGCGGTGGAGGAAACGCT
>JAHEJO010000104.1 GCA_024638805.1 Acidimicrobiales bacterium | reverse complement strand
CGACGCGTAGGAGGAAGGACGATCCAACACTCTCGTGAGGCTGCCGAGGGACGAAGGCAGCTCATGGGATATGGAGCTTTGTTCGAGCGGAGCGAGCCGAACGACGAGCGACGCGTAGGAGTGAGGACAGTATTACAGCAGGCCGAGCTCGCTCACCGTGTCGCGTTCGGCGACGAGCTCGGCGGTCGAGGCGTCGATCCTGGCCCTGCTGAACTCATCGATATCGAGACCCTGGACGATCTCATAGTCGCCATTGCGACAGGTGGTCGGGAAGCTGGAGATGATCCCTTCGGGCACGTCAAAGGATCCGTCGGACATCACTGACATCGACACCCAATCATCGTCGGGCGTGCCCAGGGCCCAGTCGTGTAAATGGTCGATGGCAGCATTGGCCGCCGATGCGGCCGAAGACGCCCCGCGGGCCTCAATGATGGCAGCGCCACGCTTGGCGACGGTCGGAATGAAGGTGTTTTCCAGCCACGCTTGGTCGTTGACCAGTTCAGCGGCGTTCTGACCATTCACTTGGCAATGGAACAGATCCGGATACTGAGTGGTGGAGTGATTACCCCAGATCGTCATTTTGGTGATGTTGGTGACCGGCTCTCCGACCTTCTCGCCCAGCTGACTGAGCGCTCGGTTGTGGTCGAGCCGGGTCATCGCATGGAACTGGCGAGGGTCGATGTCGGGTGCCGCATGCATGGCGATCAGGGCGTTGGTGTTGGCAGGGTTGCCGACGACCAAGACCTTGACATCCCTGGATGCGTTGTCATTGATCGCTTTGCCCTGGGGGCCGAAGATGCCGCCGTTGGCTTGAAGCAGGTCTGCCCGCTCCATCCCGGCCTTCCGGGGCATCGCCCCGACGAGGAGTGCATAGTCGGTATCGGCGAACGCCACGTTTGCGTCGTCGGTCTTGACCGTGCCGGCCAGCAGCGGGAACGCGCAGTCGTTCAGTTCCATCTCGACCCCGTCGAGAGCGCCGAGGGCTGGCGTGATCTCGAGCATTTGGATGATGACAGGCTGATCCGCTCCCAGCATCTCGCCTGAGGCGATGCGAAACAGCAGGGCGTAGCCGATCTGGCCGGCGGCGCCGGTAACGGTGACTCGAACAGGGGTTTTGGCCATGGTGAAGTATGCCGGACCGACGGCCAACCGCCGACGGGGTCGGCGACAAAGGAGGATACGGGTTGTCGGCTGCTGCGCTATCGGCTAGCACTTGGACATGACGTCCTCCGAAATGATCGAATTCCCCTCCAACGGGCACTCTGCCCGCGGCTATCTCGCAGTCCCTGATCAACCGGCACCGGGCGTGCTGGTCCTCCAGGAATGGTGGGGTCTGGTTCCCCAGATCAAAGGTGTGGCCGACCGTTTGGCCGATGCTGGCTTCGTGGCTTTGGCACCTGATCTCTTCCACGGCGACCTCGCCGGTCACGACGAGATGGACAAGGCTGGTGAGCTGATGAACACCCTCCCACCAGATCGTGCCGCGAGGGACATGAGCGGAGCGATCACGGCTCTGTTGGAACGCCCCGAGGTCACCGGCGCCTCGGTTGGCGTAGTCGGATTCTGCATGGGGGGGCTTCTGTGCCTCATGATCACCGCCGGTGAGGGTGACCGCGTCAAGGCCGCCGCGCCGTTCTACGGGGCGCCGCTTGGTGACGGGGCACCCGACTGGTCCAACCTCTCGGCCAAGGTCCGCGGACACTTCGCCGAGACCGACGACTTTTTCGGCCCCGAGCCGGTGAAAGCGCTCGAGGCCGAACTCAATGCGATGGGCAAAGACGTGGCGTTCACGATCTACCCGGGTACGGGCCACGCGTTCGCCAATGAAGAGAACCCGCTGGGCACCCACGACGCGGCCGCCGCTGCCGCCGCGTGGGAGGCGACCCTCGACCTGTTCAGGAGCGAGTTGTAAGTGGCCCCGGCGGTCGCCGGGGCGGCGTCGGCGCCACCGGGTGGGCGTCAGGTTCGCGTCGCCCCCGTCCATGCTCGATGCAGGCGCGCATAGATACCGGGCTGCACAACCAGTTCAGCGTGTGAACCGATCTGAGCGAGATGACCTCGGTCGAACACCATGACCGTGTCGGCCGACTCGGCGGTTGCCAGTCTGTGGGCGATCGAGATGAGCGTGCGCCCCTCGGAAAGCCGTCGGATGGCGGCGGTCAGCGCAGCATCCGTCTCCGGGTCGACCGCGCTGGTCGCCTCATCGAGAATCAACAGCCCTGGATCGGCGAGTGCGGCTCGGATCAGTGCGACCAGCTGTCGTTCGCCGACCGAGAGGTTGCCGCCGCGCTCGCCGGCGGGGCTGGCCAGACCGAACGGCAGTCGGTCGATCCACCATCGCAGCTCCAACAGGTCGATGGCGGCGTCGAGTTCGGCATCGGACGCCGCCGGGCGCCCGAATCGGATGTTCTCCCCCACGGACGCATCGAACAGGAAACCATCCTGAGGCACCATGCGAACGGTTGCCAGGCGGGACGCCGCCGACAGCTCGCTCAACTCGATCCCGTTGAGGCGTATCGAACCCGTATCGGGGTCGGCCAACCGACACAGCATCTTCGCAAATGTGGTCTTGCCCGACCCTGTCTCCCCCACGACCGCCACGTTGGTACCGGGTGGGATCGACACCGACACGCCGTCGAGAACTCGCCCGCCGACCCGGTAGGAGAAGACGAGGTTCTCGACCTCGATCCTCACGGGACCGGGCGGCGCCACCAGACCCGGCTCGGGATCGGCAACATCGACCGCAGCGTCGATCAGGTGCAGGATCTTTCGCCAGGCCGAGACCGCCGACTGGGTCTGATCGAGGACCTCGCTGAGGGTTGAGATCGGCCCCGCGATCAGAGTGACCAGGAACAACGACGCCACCAGTTCCCCGGCACCGAGCCCGAGTGCGTCCCGATACCGGACCCCGATGATCAGCACGAGAGCGAATGCCAGACTGGCGAAGAGATCCGAGATGACAAAGACCAACGCCATGTAGCGGTTGGCACGGATCTTGGTCCTGTACCGGGTGTCGATGCTCCGGCGCAGGAAGTTCGCCTGACGATCCTGCGCGCCATACGCCCGAATGACAGCAGCACCCGTCACGGCTTCGCTGAAGCTGCCGAGCATTGCGCCCACAGCGGTGCGATGCAGGTCGTTGGCAGCCAGCTGGCGACGCTGAACCCACCGCATCAGTGGCACAGCAGGGGCCAGCGTCAGGGCGACGACCAGCGCTAGTGGCACCGAGTAATAGGCGAGCACACAGAACATCCCCAGGACTAGGACGGGATTGGTCACCCAGATGAAGAAACCCCAGTTCACGAACTGGGCCAGTGCCTCCACATCGCTGCTCACGCGAGCGAGGAGTACCCCCTTGCTGGTGTCGTTGTGGTCGGCGACCGACAGTCGGTGCACTTTGGCGAACGCGGTGGTCCTCAGGTGATAGAGGGTTTCCTCGGCTCGGCTGACCAGCCGTCGTTGGGTCCGCCAGTTGGCGAATGCGGCCAGGACGACGATGCCCACGACGATGGCGACGAGCCGTGTGACCGCATCGATGTCGACCTCGTTCGCTTCGGTCAGACCTCCCGAATCGAGCGCCTGTTGGATGAGCACCGGGACGGCGAGCTGACCGAGAGCGACCGACACCCCCATCGCCGCGGTGAGCCCGAGACCTCGTCGCAACGGAGGAGACGCCTTGATCCCGCGGCGGATCACGCTCCACGCACCCTCGGATTCGTCCGGGTCGTACGGCGTGACGACCCGGCCGTCGGGGCGAACCGGGACCGAGGTCATACCGCCGCCTCCTGATATGCCTCGACCAGGGCCCGATACCCGGGATGGCTGAGAAGTTCGCTGTGTATCCCGACCTCGGCAACGGTTCCGCCGTCCAGATAGACAACCCGGTCGGCCAACTCGATCGTCGACAGCCGCTGGGCGACGATCACCGCGGTCACATCGAGCTCGGAGCGCAGGGCTGCGAGAATCTGTTGCTCGATGATCGGGTCCACTGCGCTGGTGGCGTCGTCCAGCACGATGAGTCGCGGCCTGCGATACAACGCCCGGGCGAGCGCGATCCGCTGCCGTTGACCGCCGGAAAGGGTCACCCCCCGCTCACCGACCACCGAGTAAACGCCGTCGGGCAGCTCGTCGACGAAGCCTGCTGCGGCAGCGATTTCGATGGCGTGTCGAAGTCTGCGGTGGTCGGGCTCGCCGAGCGCGATGTTCTCGGCGATCGAATCGGCGAAGAGGAACGACTCCTGGAACACGAGCGCAACCTGGCCGGTGCGATGCGTCGGGTCGAGGCCGGCAACCGAAACGCCGTCGATCTCGACCGTGCCGCTCGATGGCTCGATCAGTCCGGCGATCAGCGAGCACAGGGTGGACTTGCCCGCCCCGGTGCCGCCGACGATGGCAACGATCTCGCCCTCGGCGACCTCGAACGAGACCTCGGTCAACGTCGGTCGGTTGTCGTTGACGTCGGTCGGACCCGGTGCGACGGTGACGCCCAGGCTGGCCTCGTCGGCGTCATCGAGGCGTGCGACGGTCGGATAGGTGTAGGTGAGGTCGGCGACCTGTAGCCGGGCGGGGCCGTCACCCCCGGAGATTCTCGGTTCGGCTGCTGTCGGAATCTCGGGGAGCGATTCACTCCAGACCGTCTGCAGTCGGCGGTGCGACACCACCGACAGGGGCACCATCTCCAGGAAGTACCCGAACACGCGCATCGGAAACGACAACAGAGTGAACAACGATGTGACCTGGACCAGTTCGCCGGGGGTCATGGCACCGGCGCGGATTCGGTGGGCGCCGATCAGGACCACGGCGGCGATTCCCAGGCTGGGCATTGCGTCGAGCACGGCCTCGAAGACGGCGCGGATGTTACCGACCTGCACCCTGAACGAGCGCAACCGAGCGCTGGCCGAACCGAACCGAACCTCCTCGTCGTGGGCCCGCCCCAGCGTCTTCACCACGAGCGCTCCGTCGAAGCTCTCGTGGGCGATGGCGCTCACCCGGCCGACGCTCGCCTGGACTGCTGCGGTCGGGCGCTCCACCTGCGAGGTGTAGATGCGATTGATCACATACATGGCAGGAAAGATCAACAAGGCCACCGACGCCACCAGCAGATCGACCGCAACGAGTGAGATGGCGGCAAACACCATCAGGAACACGACTCCGAGCGTGAAGGGCACAGGATCGAGAACATGGGTGGCCATCATGGTGTCGTTGTCCGCATGGGCGATGAGCCGGCCCGCCATCGACCGCTGATGGAACTCCATCGGAAGGCCCAGGTAGTACCGGCTCAGACGCTCGCGCAAGCTTCGCTCCACCTGCTGGGTGGTCATGCCTGCGTAATAGCGTCGCATCACGGTTCCCGCCGACCGCACGACGGCGATGGCGATGACGGCGGCCACCCCCCACAGGACATCGGAGCTGGTCACGGTCGACCCGTCGTCGAAAGCGGGCAGAACGACGCTGTCGGTAACCCGACCGATCACGATCGTCGACCCGACGATGCCGAGGGCGGTGATCAACGATCCGACCACCGCGATCGACGCCGCCACCGGGTGCATTCGGTACATCCGGTAGACCAGTCGGACGCCGAGACCGAGCATCGACTCCGACTCCGGGGAGTGGGGAACATCCATCGAATCTGACGCTACCGTCGCCCGATCGAGGTCCCTGGATCCGGCCCGGTCCGGCTCCGGCGCTCGTCGTCGCGACAATCCGGTGACGGTCGGCGACACACCCGCAAAGGATGCTCGGCGAAGACCCAATCAGGGGGTAGGTTGCACGAAATGCGTGCCCTCATATCGGTGTATGACAAGACCGGCATCGCCGAACTGGCCCATGAACTGCACTCTCTCGGCGTCGACATCATCTCCTCGGGCGGTACCGCTGCAGCGATCACGGCTTCCGGAATTCCCGTGACCGACGTGTCCGACTACACCGGCATGAAGCCGATGCTCGGTCACCGGGTCGTGACACTCCACCCGTTCATTCACGGTGGCCTACTCGCCGACCGGCGGGATCCCGGCCACCTCACCGACATGGAGAACAACGGGATCGAGTTCATCGACATCGTCGTCGGGAACCTGTATCCATTCAACTCAGATCCCTCGATCGAACTGATCGACATCGGAGGTCCGGCCTTGATTCGGGCGGGAGCCAAGAACCATGCGTTCGTGACCGTTCTCATCGACCCCGGCGATTACCCGGCCGTGCTCGAGGAGCTGAAGGAAAAGGGCGAGACGAAAGCGAGCACCCGCCGACGGCTGGCCCGAAAGGCCTTCGCCCACACCGCGGTGTACGACGCCAGTATCGTGCAATGGCTCGATGGCCACGCTCCCACGATCATGGAGGGTGAAACGCCCAAACCGCTGGCGGACCTCATCACCATCGGGCTAGAGAAGGCTGCCGACCTGCGGTACGGCGAGAACCCTCACCAGGCCGGTGCCCGCTACCGGGTGAACGGCCAGCCGTCCTGGTGGGATGCTGTCGTACAGCACAGCGGTGTCGAACTCTCCTACCTCAACATCTTCGATGCCGACGCCGCCTGGACGTTGGCCCGCCAGGTAACCGACGACAAGCCCACCGTCGCCATCATCAAACACGGCAATCCTTGCGGACTGTCGGTTGCGTCGGATCTGGCCACCGCCTACGAGCAGGCCTTTTCCTGTGATCCGCGTTCCGCGTTCGGGGGAATCGTCGCTCTCAATCGCCCGGTCGACGCCGTCACCGTCGCTGCGATGGAAGCCGCCGCCCAGGCCGACGTCGTGATCGCCCCCGGCTACGAGGCCGGCGTCATCGACCGGCTCATCGCCAAACGCAAGAACACCCGCCTGCTCGAGGGGCAGCCGCCGACCCATCGTGCCCGACACATCCGGCAGCTGTCCGACTCATTCCTCGTGCAGGATCACGCCCGGCTCGACAAGAAGCCCGAGGACTGGAAGGTGGTGACCGAACGCAGGCCCACCCCGCTCGAACTGGAGGACGCCATCGTCGCGTGGCGGGTCTGCGCTGCGGTCACCTCCAATGCGATCGTGATGGTCAAGAACCTGACCGCCTACGGAATCGGAGCCGGCCAGCAGAACCGGGTCGAGTCCTCGATGCTCGCCGCGGCCAAGGCCCATGGACGGGCCGCCGGCGGGGCGTGCGCTTCGGATGCGTTCTTCCCGTTCCGTGACGGCATCGACGCCGCTGCGGACGCTGGTGTTGCCGTGGTTGTGCAACCCGGCGGTTCGGTGAACGACAGCGAGGTGATCGCCGCCGCCGATGAGCGGGGCATCGCCATGCTTACGACCGGAGAACGCCAGTTCAAGCACTGAGGAGTCCATTTGCGATGCAGCATTTGTCCCCACCTCCCCTCCCACCACGAGCAACACCGGGGTGAGATGATGGTCGGTCTATGACGAGGAGCCAGCCGCGGAGCAGAACGAGGGCGCAGTGTGGAACGGCGACGGTCTCGGCGCTCATGGTGCTGATTGCGACGGGGTGCGCCAGTGACGACCGTCCCTTCCTTCTCCCGCCCGACGCAGTCCAGGCCCAAGCCCCGAGCACGACGACGACGTCCGAAACCACCACGACGACGGCGCCTGTCCCCGTCGTCCCGCTCGCACTCATCACACCGACCGGGGTCGTCACGCCGATTCTGGAGATGACATCGAGGTCCTACGTCGTGCAGACCCCGTGCCAAGCGGAGGCAACGCTCGTCTACGGGACGCCAATGGGGCAGGTGGACATCGTTCTGGACCCCGGCCACGGCGGTGACGTCGAAACCGGCGCCGTCGGGCCAAACGGGCTGGCCGAAAAGGACCTCAATCTCGGTCTCGCCAAAGCGGCCGCCCGCGAACTCCAGAGCCGCGGTGTGTCCGTGGCACTCACGAGAACCACCGACTACCGGCTTCCGATCATCACCCGCGCCCAGATCGCCGACGTCCTGGAACCCGAGGCGTTGATCTCGATCCATCACAACGCACCAAGGGCGAGTCCCAGCAGCCAACCGGGCACCGAGGTGTTCTATCAATCAGCGTCGACCGAGTCGGCCCGCCTGGGTGGGTTGCTCCAAGAAGAGATCGTCGACGCACTGTCAAGTTTCGTCGACGTCGACTGGGTGGCGGCGTCCGATGCCGGTGTCGTTTCGGTGCTCAAACCCGACGGCAACGAATCCTACGGAATGATTCGCCGACCCGGCGTGCCCGCGGTTCTCGCCGAATTCGGCTACCTCGCCAACCCGAGCGAAGCCGAACTGTTTGCAACCGACGAGTACATCGATGCGGCAGCCGTGGCTCTGGCCGACGCGGTCGAACGTTTCCTGGACCCGACCCAGACCGGGATCGCCGCCAACCTCGATCCCCGAACCTTCACGCCAACCGGTGGAACCGGCGGGGTTGCAGGTTGTGTTGACCCCCGCCTGGAGTAGAACCGGGCGACGAGCCCATCAGAAGGCCGCCACGATCCCGGCCATCAGATCCCCGGCCTCGGTGGGGTTGTTGCCCACCAGCACTCCTGCATCGGCGAGGGCCTCCATCTTGGCTCGAGCGGTACCCTTGCCACCCGAGACGATGGCGCCGGCATGGCCCATCTTCTTGCCGGCGGGAGCGGTGACACCGGCGATGTAGGCACTCAAGGGTTTGGTCATCTTGCTTCGGATGAAGTCTGCCGCCTCCTCCTCTGCCGATCCCCCGATCTCACCGATCATCATCACGGCCTTGGTCTCCGGATCGGCTTCGAATGCCTCGAGGCAATCGATGAACGAGGTACCCGGCACCGGATCACCACCGATACCTACACAGGTGGTAACGCCGATGTCCTTCTGCTTGAGTTCATACAAGGCCTGATAGGTGAGCGTGCCCGATCGACTCACGATTCCAACCGGACCACCGGCCTTGGCGATGTGGCCGGCCGTGATCCCCACATTGGCCTTCCCCGGGCTGATCAGGCCCGGGCAATTCGGACCGAGCAGCCTCGTCGACGGAAAGTCACGTTTCACGACGTTGTAGAAATAGGCCCCGTCATGGGCTGGGACACCCTCGGTAATCACCACGACGAGCTCCATGCCGGCCTCGGCAGCCTCCAACACGGCGCCTTGCACACCGGGTGCGGGAACGAACACGCAGGTGGCGGTGGCGCCGGTCGCCTCGGCGGCGTCCTTGACCGACGCGAAGATCGGAATGCCCTCCACGTCGATTCCCGCTTTATTCGGGTGAGTTCCGGCGACGACCTGCGTGCCGTACTCCCGGTTGAGCAAGCCGTAGTAGCGACCGGTCGAGCCGGTCAGACCCTGGTAGATCACCTTGGTGTTCTCGTCCAAAAAGATACTCATCGTTGCCCGCTCCTCACTTCGCCAGTTCGACGGCCCGGCGGGCGGCATCGAGCATGGTCGGTTCCATCATCAGTCTGTCGTTCAGCCGGGGAGCGAGAATCGCCCGACCCTCATCAGCGTTGGTGCCGTCGAGGCGGATCACGATCGGGGAATCGATCTGGACCCGCTCGAGCGCCTCGAGGATTCCGTTGGCCACCTCCTCACCCCTGGTGATCCCACCGAAGATGTTGATGAAGATGCTCTTCACACTGGGGTCGTTGTTGATCACGTCGAGAGCTCCGGCGAACATGTCCGCGTTGGCGCCACCGCCTACATCGAGGAAGTTGGCCGGTCTACCACCCACCTGATTGACCACGTCGACGGTGCTCATCGCCAGACCGGCACCGTTGGCGATCACCCCGACGGTGCCTTCGAGACCCACATACTGCAAACCCTTCTCGTGGGCGGCCTCCTCCCGCTCGTCGCGGGGCTGCGTGGCGTCGTACTGGGCATAGTCGGGGTGCTCGTACAAGGCGTCGGAGTCCAGACTGACCTTGGCGTCGAGGGCATGAACCTCACCGGTCGGTTTGAGGATCAGCGGATTGATCTCGACCAGGTCAGCGTCCCCTTGGACGTATGCGGTGAACAACTTCATCAAGATGTCCACGGCCCCGTCGGTCGCCCGTGGGTTCAGACCGGCGGCCAGGACCCACTCCCGACAATCGGCCTCGCTCAGCCCGTCTGCGGGATTGACATGAATCCTGGCGATCGCATCCGGATTCTCCTCCGCAACCGTTTCGATCTCGACGCCCCCCTGAGCACTCAACATGCCCAGATACTTCTTGGCCGAACGGTCCAGGGTGAAGCTGGCGTAATACTCCTCGGCGATGTCGCTGGCCCGTTCGACCCAGATCGTCCTGACGATGTGACCCTTGATGTCGAGCCCCAGGATGTTGGAAGCGTGCTCGCGCGCCTCGTCCGCGTTGGCGGCCAGCTTGACACCACCGGCTTTCCCGCGACCACCGGTGTGCACCTGGGCTTTTACCACAACCGGATACCCCACCCGATCGGCGATGGCCACCGCCTCCTCGACATCCTGGGTGGCCGCGCCATCGGATACCGGGATGCCATACGACGCAAAAAACTGCTTACCTTGATACTCG
>JAHEJO010000103.1 GCA_024638805.1 Acidimicrobiales bacterium | reverse complement strand
GTGGGTGGACGACTTGCCGAGTGCGAGGTGACCGGCGAGTTCGGTCACACCCCACTCCGGCGTCGTCGAATTGAACGCCTTCAGCACCCGCACCGCGTTGGTGACCGACTGGAGAGCCATGCGGCCCAGGATAGCCCGTACACCTGCCCTGTTCCTTCATGTGGGACAGCTTTCCACATCACGGGACAGGTGAAGTAGCGTGCGTCACATGGGAATCCTGAGGTTGAGTCACACGGACATCACGGCTCCGGATCTCGACCTCGCCGCCGCGTACTACACCGAGGTGCTCGGCCTGGACCTCACCGAACGAGCCGACGACCGGCTGTTTCTCAGGGGTTGGGACGAACCGGACCACCATTGCCTGACCGTGCGGTTCGACCCGCGGGTGGGGATAGATCGTGTGGCCTTCAAACTCGAGCACGAGTCGGACCTCGAGGTCTTCGAACAACGGCTCGAATCGGCCGGCTGTGCGGTTTCCCGCATCGGTGACGGTGAAGAGGTGGGGCAGGGCGAGTCGATCCGATTCGAGGCCCCCTCGGGTCACGAGATCGAGCTGGTCCACGACGTGCACAAGGTCCCCGGGCGTCTGCCGCTGGTGAACCCTCCTCCGTACCCCGAAGGGCTGCGGGGCATCGCTCCGCCCCGGAGTGATCATGTCCTGCTGCTCGCCGAGGAGGTTGGTGAGGTCAGTCGATTCTTCATGGACGTCCTCGATTTCGGGCTGACCGAGCAGATCCTGTCCGGTGCAGGACATCAGATCGCCGCGTTCCTGCAACGATCGGGACGTCCCCACGACGTTGCGTTCGTACAGGGGGTCAGCGGTGGGCTGCATCATGTGTCGTTCTGGGTCGACGACTGGGATCACGTCCGGCGGGCGGCCGACGTTCTGGCCTTCAACGGGATCCCGGTGGACATCGGACCCACCCGGCACGGCATCACCCGCGGGAACACGATCTACTTCTTCGATCCGATGGGCACCCGCAACGAGGTGTTCACGGGGGGCTACCGCGCCGATCCGGACTTCCCCACGATCACGTGGACCGAGGACAACCTGGGCCGCGCCATCTTCTACTACGAGGGAAAGGACAACGGCCGTTTTCTGACGGTCCACACCTGATGGGAATACTCCGTCTGTCCCATGCCGAAGTGCGTGTCCCGGATCTCGAGTTGGCCCACGCCTACTACGCCGAGGTGGTCGGTCTCGTGGAGACCGCCCGTGAGCCTGATCGCGTGTTCATGAAGGGATGGGACGAGCATCAGCATCACTCCCTCATCTTGACCGCAGCCCCGACCTACGGTCTCGAAACGCTCGGTTTCAAGGTGGACTCGCTCGCATCGCTCGACCAGCTCGAAGCCGCCATTGCCGACGACGGGATCCACTCCGACCGATTCGAGCCTGGCGACCTGGGTCCCGGAAGCGGCAAGGTCGTCAGGTTCACCGCCCCCAGCAACCACACCATCGATCTGGTGTACGGCATGGAGCAGGTCGGGAACGGGCTGCCGCTGCTGAACCCGCCGATCGCTCCCCCCGACCTCGTCGGGATGCATCCTCCCCGGATCGATCACATCTTCCTCATGTGCGAAGACGTCGATGGCATCTGCGAGTTCTTTCGGAAGGTGCTGGGCTTCCGCCTTACCGAGCAGATCATGGCCAACGACGGCCATCAGCTCGCAGTGTTCCTGGAGCGAAGCCACTCCTCCCATGACATCGCCTTCATCACCGGCCCCAACGGAGCCTTCCACCACGTCGCCTTCTACGTCGACGACTGGAACGACCTGCGCGCCGGTGCCGACACCTGCGCCTATCACGGCGTCCGGGTCGATGCCGGCCCCACCCGACACGGGGCGACGAGGGGGTGCGGCCTGTACTTCTTCGATCCAGCAGGAAATCGGAACGAGCTCTTCACCGGGGGGTATTGGTTCGATCCCGACGACGAGCCGACCACCTGGACCGAGGCCGAGATGGGCCGGGCCATCTTCTTCTACCAGGGCCAGGTCAACGCCGCATTCATGACGGTGCACAGCTAGATGCGCCCACCATCCGAGCAAGGATCCGATGTCTGAGCACACCCGCCCGCCAGGCGCTCCCGCCGGCCCGACGTCGGCTCGGGTCGATGCTCCGCTGTACCTCGCCCGGTTTCTCGAGCGAAACGAGAACCGCAAGCGATCTCCTGCACCCTCCGCTGCCGACGGCGGCGGCGACACCGCCGACATGGACCAGACCCCGCTGTACCTCAGGCGATTCCGGGACCGGGAACGATCCGGAGCGTCCCGGTTCTCCGAGCCGCTGTGGCAGCGAGCATCGCTCGGGATCCAACAGGCCCTGACCGAGGACAACCGCAACAAGGAGATCTCGCCGGCGCCATCGACGCGGCCCAATCTCCTCAACGACGTCTATCTGATCCGCCACGGCGAGACACAGGGGTATTCGACCGACTCGGGACTCACGCCACAAGGTGCCTGGCAGGCCCACACCTACGGGAACACCCTGGCCAAACGGATCAAGTCCGGTGAGACGGTCGTGTTCGGCCACGCCGATACCAACCGGGCCACCGAAACGGTCCAACAGATCCGCCGAGGCCTGCTCGATGGCCTAGAGCAGTACGAAAAAGACGTGCATATCGTCGATCCGACACCGATGGAGGAGTTCCGGAACTTCCAGTTCGCCGCGCCCGACGGCCTCAAGGACGTCACCGCTGCGTTCCGCCAGTACCAAGCCCAGTTGGAGGAGCTCGAACGCACCTCGAAAGGGGATCGCCCGCTCTGGCTGGTGGAGATGGACCGGTTCTGGCGCACCCAACAGGGCGGGGCCGACCCGATTCGCCACTGGCTCACGATCCCGATGCTCCATTTCGAACCGCCCTCCATGACGGTCCGTCGCTTCTGGGCCGGGATCATCCGGCTCTCGAAGGAACACCCGCACGCCCGGTTGGCGATCGCCACCCACTCCGGCTGCATCCGTGCCTTCGCCGTCGCGGCGATGGGTTACGACCCCGGCGAGCCGTACAACACCGAACATGTGCGGGTGAAGATCATGGCGGAAGGGCGATCGGCTTTGGTGGCCTATCGAAACCGGGTGCAGGATGTGCAGGTGCCTGATGTCGACTCGCTGCCTGATTGGTCGGTCCACGATGACTGGGGAGGTTTCTAGCGTTGTGCGAAGCCTGTCCGATCCTCGACTGGGCCGAGGCTCTTCCCACCGTTGCATCCTTCACATCACGAAAGGTGACTGACACGATGAACGACTTCATCATCTGGTTCGATCGTTACGACCACGAACAGAAGCCCCTCGTCGGGGGTAAGAACTCCAGCCTGGGCGAGATGATGATGGCCGAACTGCCAGTACCGCCGGGTTTCGCAATCACGATCGACGCATACCAACTCCTGTGGTTCGATCGCGCGTTGGTCGACGAGGTGAACGGCCTTCTGCGCAACATCGACCACGACAATGCCGTCGCCAACCGTGTCACCGCTGACCGGATTCGCGCTGCGATCGAAGCAGCGCCGATGCCCGAGATCGTTGCCGAGGAGGTGACCACGGCGTACGACGAGCTGTGCGAGCATTGCGACACCGCCGATGTGCCGGTCGCCGTGCGGTCGTCGGCCACAGCGGAGGATCAGCCCGATGCGTCTTTTGCCGGACAGCAGGACACCTACCTGTGGGTGAGGGGTACCGACGATCTCCTCACGAGCGTCCAGCGGTGTTGGTCGTCGTTGTTCACCGATCGGGCCATCGCCTACCGGCACCAGATGGGCTACTTGCACCAGGGCATCTCGATGTCCGTCGGCGTGCAGAAGATGGTCGACCCGAAGGCATCGGGGGTTGCGTTCACGCTCAACCCGACCAATGGCGACCGCTCGCAGGTAGCCATCGATGCGTCGTGGGGTCTCGGCGAGGCGGTCGTGTCGGGCGAGGTGACGCCCGACAACTTCCTGGTGGACAAGGTGATCCACGAGATCGTGTTGAGGGAGATCTCGGACAAACACATCGAGTACCGACTCGGCGACGATGGAGTCGTCCACAAAGGTGACGTCGAACCCGAGCGGCGCAAGATCGCATGTGTCACCGACGACGAGCTCAAGGCGATCGCCGTGCTCGCCCGTCGAGCCGAGAAGCACTACGGAACACCTCAGGACGTGGAGTGGGCGATCGATCGCCACCTGCGGTCCGGATCGAACGTGGTGATGCTCCAGAGCCGGCCAGAAACGGTGTGGTCCCAGAAGAAGCGGGACTCGGTGGTGTCCCGCCACAGCGATCCGATGGCCTCCATCGTGTCCACGCTGGTCGCACCGCTGCACACCAGAGAGACCTGACAACAACATCGGGCCGCCCGCCGGCCCACAAATCCGAACCGAACAATAAGGGGTACACATGTCACATGACCGATTTCCGAGCCCATTCGATGTCGAGGCGCCGGAGGGTATCGAGGGGTGGGAGGAGCTCTACCCGTACTCGGTGACCTTCGGCGAACAGCGCCGGGAGTACGAGGGTAACCGCTTCTGGTTCTGGGACTCCATGCATTGGGGCACGGCGATGACCCCGTTCGACTCGACCTTCTTCGAACTTGCGATCGCGTCGCTCAGTCAGATGAACAGCCGCCACTATCGAATCCCGCCCGCCGACGGTATCGACTTCCGCGTGCTCTACGGCTATGCCTACCTGTCGCCGGTGGGTGTCGACCCCGAGAAGATCGAAGCGCGGGTGCCTCAGTTCGTCGAACGGGCCGGCTTCTACTTCCAGAATTGGGACCGGCTCTACGACGAATGGCTCGGGAAGGTCCGATCCTGCATCGAGGACCTCGAGGGCCTCGATTTCAGCGCCCTGCCCGAAATGGAAGACCTCTCGGTCATCACCGACGGGGTCGGCCTCGGATCCGGCTACCGGCTCCAGGAGGAGTATCGCCGGTTCAAGGATCTGATCCTGAGGGTCTGGAACTACCACTTCGAGTTCCTCAACCTCGGGTATGCCGCCTACCTCGACTTCTTCGGCTTCTGCAAGGAGGCATTCCCCACGATCCCCGATCTCGGAATCGCCAAGATGGTGGCTGGTGTCGAAGTGGACCTGTTCAGGCCGAACGAGGAGTTGAAACTCTTGGCCCACAAGGCGATCGAACTCGGGATCGCCGACCTGTTCGCCACCCCGTCGACGGTGGCCGCCAACCTGGACTCTCCTGCCGGCCAGGAATGGCAGGCCGCCTACGACACCGCAGCCGATCCGTGGTTCAACTTCACCTCCGGCAACGGGTTCTACCACTTCGACAAGACCTGGCGTGACCATCCCGAGATCCCGTATGCGTTCATCCATGACTACATCACCAAGATCCAGGAGGGTGCCGATATCAGCCGGCCGATCGAAGCGATCCGGGCTGAACGTGACCGGGTGGTGAGCGAGTATCGGGACCTCCTGGCATCCGACGAGGATCGAGCTGCGTTCGACGGCAAACTCGGGCTGGCCCGAACGGTGTTCCCCTATGTGGAGAACCACAATTTCTACATCGAGCACTGGACGATGTCGGTCGTGTGGCGAAAGGTCAAGGAATTGGGGGCGGTCTTCGCCAAAGAGGGCTTGATGTCCGCAGACGACGACATCATGTTCCTCCGTCGGGACGAGATCGACGAGGTGCTCTGGGACTACTACTCGAACTGGGCGGTCAACTCACCGACCGCGTCGGCGGACTACTGGGCTCCCAAGATCGCCAGGCGGCGGGAGATCCATCGTCGCCTCTCGGAGTGGAGCCCGCCCAAGGCGCTGGGGGAGCCGCCCGAGGTCGTCACCGAACCATTCACGATCATGCTGTGGGGAATCACGAGCGACTCGGTCAAGACCTGGCTCGGATCAGAAGAGGACGAAGGCGGCCTCAGTGGGATGAGTGCCTCCCCCGGGGTGGTGGAGGGTCGCGCCCGACTCGTCTTCTCACCCGACGACGTGGGGGATCTCGAGGACGGTGAGATCCTGGTAGCGCCGATCACCGCTCCCAGCTGGGCTCCGGTATTCCCCAAGATCCAGGCGTGCGTCACCGACATCGGCGGGATGATGAGCCATGCCGCCATCGTGTGCCGGGAGTACGGCGTCCCCGCCGTCACGGGCACCGGCTTCGGAACCAGCGATATCAAGACCGGAATGTTGATCCGTGTGGACGGATCTTCGGGCAAGGTCACCATCGTCGAGGAGTAGACGAGAATGCTCACCAAAGAACAGAACGAAGAACTGACCCAGGTCGGTCCGGGCACGCCGATGGGCGACCTGCTTCGGCGCTACTGGTATCCGGTGGCCATCACCAGGGAACTCGACGAAACGCCGGTCAAGAGAGCTCGGCTGCTCGGAGAGGACTGGGCGGTGTACCGGTTGCCGGGTGGCGACTACGGCATCGTGGCCGAACGCTGCCCCCACCGGGGTGCATCGATGGCCTATGGCATCGTCGAGGAGGACGGCCTCCGTTGCGGGTACCACGGTTGGAAGTTCGACAACGACGGAACTCTGGTCGACATCCTCGCCGAACCCGACTCCTCGGCCACGTTCCGGTCGCGCTGTGGCATCGCCGCCGGCGTCGCTCGGGAGCTGGGTGGTCTCGTCTGGGCGTACATCGGCCCCGGCCCCGCTCCGGAGCTGCCACGCTACGAGGCGTATGTCATGGACGGTGTCCGGGACATCGGCCATTCCGTTCTGCCCTGCAACTGGTTGCAGATCATGGAGAACTCTGTCGACCCCTACCATGTCGAAGCGCTCCACGGTCGGTATTTCGAGTTCCTGGCCGACACGATGGGCTTCGAGATGCCGAGTGCGTTCAAGAACAAACACGAAAAGGTCGCCTTCGACGTGTTCGATCACGGGATCATCAAACGACGGTTGCTCGTGGGCCAGGACGAGAACGCCGACGACTGGAAGGTCGGTCATCCCATGGTCTTCCCGTACAAGATGTGGGTCGGTGGCAACGGGGTCTACCAGATGCAGATCCGCGTGCCGATCGACGATACGCACACGTGGGCCTTGTTCTACACGGTGCATGCCCCCGATGGCATCGACGTTCCTGAACAGGCCCGGGCGGTGGACTACGAATACGAGTGGCTGGACAACAACGGCCAGCACCTGGTCGACTACATCGAAGGTCAAGACATCATGGCGTGGGTGACCCAGGGCGAGGTTGCTGATCGGACGACGGAGAACATCACCAAGAGCGACAAGGGTGTCGTCACCCTTCGGCGCATGTTCAAAGATGCCATGACCGATGTCGCCGAGGGTCGCGATCCGCTGGCCGTCGTCCGTCAGGCGCACGAGACCATTCCGCTTCCGCTCGAGCGTGACAAGTTCGGGCGTGGCGCTGAGTTCGCCACCCAGTGGATCGATCGGGGGTCGATGCGGTACTCACCCCAGGCCGACGATCTCAAGAAGCTGCATCTCGAAGCGGCCGCCAACCGGGGCGAACGCTCCGAGAAGTTCTGAGAGCGCCGTGTCGATCGACCACGTGAAATGGGCCCGATATCTCATTGCCGGGGTCGACGAACGTCGTGAGCTGCCGGCGATCACCACGCAGGTCGACGACCTCTCGATCGACGACGCCTACGCCATTCAGGCGGCTGCACTGAATCTGCTGATCGATCGCGGCGAAGGTGTGGCCGGGGCAAAACTGGGACTGACGTCGGTCGCCAAACAACAGCAGATGGGTGTTGACGCGCCGGTCTATGGCTGGGTCCTCGAGTCGTCGGTCTTGCCCGCCACCGGTGAGGTTGTCGTCGAAGAGCTGATCCACCCCCGGATCGAACCTGAAATCGTCTTCCGCCTCGGCTCCGACCTCACCGGGCCCGGCGTCGACGTCGGCGACGTGTTCGATGCGACCGACGAGATCGTGGGAGGTATCGAGGTGATCGATTCTCGGTACGAGGCGTTCAGTTTCACACTTCCGGATGTGATCGCCGACAACACCTCCGCTGCACGGGTGATGATCGGCACCGACGGGATCAGACCCGGCGGAGCGGACCTCACCACGCTGGGCTGCGTGTTCGAGGTCGACGGTGCGGTGACCGGCACGGCCACCGGTGCGGCTCTGCTCGGCGATCCGGCTGCCTGCGTCGCGATGCTCGCCAATCACCTTGCTCGGTACGGGCAGGGGCTCGAACCGGGTTGGCTTGTGATGGCCGGCGCGGCCACCGACGCCAGGCCACTGGCGGTGGGCACGGTTGGCAGAGCCCGGTACTCCCACCTCGGTTCGGTCACAGTGAAAGGGGTCTGAATGCCGTTGATCAATGTGCACATGGCCGCCGGACGGTCGGCCGAGGACAAGAAAGCGATGATGCAGGCGATCACCGACGCCGTGGTCGACAGCATCGGCTCGCCCCGCGAGTCGATCAGGGTGTGGATCACCGAAATGGATCCGACCGATTTCATGGCCGGCGGCGAACTGTTGGCGGATAAACAGAAACGGCTCGCCGGGTCGTGAACCATCGGCATCTTCTCCTCGATTTCGGAGGTGTGGTGTTGCTGACGCCGTTCGAGCTCCGCTCTCACGGCGAACGTTCGCTGAGGCTTGCGCCCGGTGCGATGGAATGGGCCGGACCGTTCGACCCGTCATCGGATCCACTGTGGATGCGGTTCCAGTCAGATGCGATCACCGAGCGCCAGTACTGGGCCGCCCGTGGCGCCGAACACGGGCTCGACACCAAGGCGTTCATGCGCCATCTCTACGACCCGCCGGGACCGCATCTGCTGCGAATGGAGATGATGGAACTCATCGCCAAGGCGAAGACGGCCGGACGTAAGGTCGGCATTCTCACCAATGATCTCCAGGCATTCCACGGCCGGGAATGGATGGACGCTTTCCCGCTGTTCGATGATGTCGACGTGGTGGTCGACGGCTCGGTGACCGGGATCCTCAAGCCCGATTCCGGTGCGTATACCAAGGCACTGGCCGGACTTGGCGCTGAACCTGCCGACGTCGTCTTCGTCGATGATCAACCCATCAACCTACGTGGCGGCGAAGAGGTTGGTTTGCTGACGGTATGGTTCGACGTCACCGACCCCGTCGCCTCCACCCAGACGGCGGCCGAGCTTCTGGGTCTCGGGTGACGGATCGACCCGACGGCGCGCGTCAGGCCCTGAATCCCCGAGCCATCGCCGAGGAACTGATGCGGGCAGAAAAGCAGGTGCGTCCCGTCGGGCTCCTGACCCAGATGTTCGGCGACCGACTTGGATGGAGCGAGGCCAGGTCGATCGCCCGCGAAGTCGATCGGCTCCGAACCGGCCAAGCGGACACCGCGGTCGGCTACAAGATGGGCTGGACCTCGGTTGCCATGCGGCAGGCGCTCGGTATCGCACAACCCAACTGGGGCACGATCTGGCAGAGCCAGGAGGTCGTCGGCTCGCTGGACCTCGACGATCTGATCCTCGCAAAGGTGGAACCCGAGCTCGTCTGCCGCATCGGTGCCGAGTTGCCGATGAACGCGTCGATCGAGGAGGTGGCTGCTGCCTGTGGGGAGTGGACGGTCGGGCTCGAGGTGGTGGCACCGCGCTTTGGGGCCTTTGAGTTCCAGTTTCTCGACAACACCGCCGACAACTCCTCAGCAGCCCGCTTCGTTGTCGGCGAGTTCGTCCGGTCGACGGTCGATCCGGCAACCATCGATGTAGCCATCAGCGACGGTGCGGTCCGGCGGGTCGGTCTCGGCTCGGCTGCGATGGGGTCGCCGGTGGTCGCGGTCCACTGGCTCGTCGAGGCGCTCGCCGAAGAAGGCGACGTCCTCCGATCGGATCAGATCGTGTTCACCGGCGGCTTGGCCGCTCCCTTCGACCTGAAGGAAGGGCTCACGGTCGTCGCAACGTCGGAGCTTCTCGGGGTCCAGTCCCGACTCGCCTGTGTGCGGGGCGCAGAGGGCCAGCGTTAGCCGACGTCGAAGGTGAGCCAGCTCAGCCGTCGGGATCGGTGGCCTTGTTCTGCGAGGCGAAGGAGATGAAAGAAGGGATCTCGGCCGACATTCCTATCAGGTGGTCCGACGGCGCCGTCGGCAACCGCAGCTCCAGAACCCCGCCCCGTTGGGTGAGCGAGTCCTGAACCCAATCGAGCAGTCCTGCGCTCCGGGGGTCGATGTGGTCGACCGAGGACAGGTCCAGCACCAGATCTGTGATCCCGTGTTCATGGATGAGATCCCGGAGAATGCTGTCCAACTGCGTAATGCCGTCAAGGTCGATGGTGCCGGTCGCTCTGACCACGATCGTCCGACTTATGCTGAACATCGGCACGGACCTGCGGGATGTCACTGGGGAAGCTCTGAGGGGTCGATGAGCGGTTCTTCACGCAGTTCCTGCACCTTGTCTCGCAGCCCCGACTCCTCGAGGGTCCTCCCAACGAACTCCGAGTCATCTCTGATGAGGATCTCGGCCACGCCGTAACCGTAGTCCGAGAGCGGCTTGCCCCGGTACTGCAGGTCCGGTTCGGCGCCGGTGAGGTCGATGGCGAACCGAAGCGCG
>JAHEJO010000102.1 GCA_024638805.1 Acidimicrobiales bacterium | reverse complement strand
AACCGTGGTCTCGGTGGTCGTGGACGGCGAAGTCTCGGTCGTCGTCGAGGAAACCGAGGATGTCGTCATCGCTTCATCGCCGCCCAGTTGTGTCACCGCGACGATGGCTCCAGCACCGAGCACCGCACCGACGAGTATGCCGGCGCCCAGAAGAAGACCGCGCCGGCCACCCGAGGGCGGGGACGGTGCTGGGCCGATCGGGACATCGACCTGCCGGGGGATTGAACCGGAACCGGGCTGCCAGGGCGGTGGGCCCTCGGGTGGTCCCGGCGGTTGGTTGGGCGGGTCGACGTTCGTCACGACATGTCCCTCCTCACAGCTCCGACTCTATTCACTCGTCGAGGCGCTGACGCCGTCGTGCGGGTTCCGGAGTGGCGGGCGGGCCGGCGATGGCTCTGAGGAGTCAAAGAGCGAACGAGGATCGTCTGGCCTGGGATTACCCTGGTTTTGCGAATAATGTTGATTGAATCGGAAACGAGCCGTTTCGTTGGAACTCCCCCCGGGCCGCATCGGCCGGCGCCGAGTGAAGGTCTCCGTCGCCCGCAGCCGACGGCAGGATCAGACGCGACGACCGGACAGCCACCGGGAACGGGACAAGAACAACAAGCCCATCGTCAGCGAGAGCCCTGCGCACAGCAGCAGCGTGCTGGACGTGGTACCGCTGTTGGCGAGGAGCGCCGGCGGCCCATCGACCACCACCGGCGGTGCCGTGGTGGTAACCGACGGCGGCACCGTGGTCGTGACCGGCGGCGGCTCAGCGGCCTCGATGATCAGTCCGGCGTCGACGGAGAAGTCGGAGGAACCCCCGGGCAGGACGATCGTTCCGGTTGTCCCCCGGCGTAAGGCGCCGGGCACGGCATCGGAATCGCGGATGTCGTCGTCACAGTTGGGCTCGGTCAGTTCCAATCCGGTCGGGATCTCGAACTCGACCGAGTAGCTGCCGGAGGGCAGACCGCTGAATACGTAGAAGCCGTCGGCATCGGTCACGGTCGAGGTGATCCGGGTTCCCGCGTCGTCGAACAGGTGTACGACAACGCCGCCGACGCCTGGCTCGCCGGTGTCCTGGAGGCAGTTCTGGTCGGTATCGGACCAGACCCGATCCCCGATCGCACCGACGACCGGCTTCAGTAGCGTCTGCGACGCGACCCACGCCCCGGATTCGCCGCCTTCTTCGGGTTCGGACTCGAACTGGAATGCGATCCAGTCACTCCCCGGAGGTATCACCACTTCGACGATCGACAGTGCGATGTCGGCCCTCGGCGCCGGTCCCCGCGGCGGACGTATGGAGGCGGCTCGATACGGGGCCGTGGAGGCTCCACCCGGGTACGGATGCCCCGCCGCGTAGGCAACATCGGGTGGCGCCTGGTTCAGTTTGGCCACACACGTGCCCGCCGGATGCGAAAACGGGTCGTTGACGATCTCGACTCCCCCATTGATCCCGAAGCCGGACGTTCCCGAATCGTCCACCAGATCGAACGAACCGTAGGCCGGGGTGGCGCCGGATCCGGCGAGGTACCAAAGGCCGATCCCCCGACAGCCGACGAAATCCACCTGGGATCCGGCCAACCCGAACGGCAGGGAGAGGGTGGTCTCTTCGGTGGCGTTCATCACCGGGATGAACACGGTGTCGGAATGGGGTTGGCCGAAGCCCTCGTAGAAGTAGTCGACCCCCTCGTACTCCTGTATGACCTTTGGCTCGAGGCAGGGGCTCGTGTCGTAGACGATCGACAGCAGGGCGCCGTTTCGTTGATAATCCGGACCCGGTCCCCCATCCCAGCCCGACACGTCGAGTCGGGTCGTATCCCGATCGATGATCCCGAGGGCGTCCGGCCCGATCCTCGCACTCCACGAGTACCACGTCGTGCCAACGGCGGGGGCGAATCCGGCTGCGCCCGTGGGCTGGCGACCGACCACGGGCACCCCGTTCAGAATCAGTGTCGAGTCGGCGCGTTCACCCCCCGGGATCACGTCATCAGGCGTCGTGTCGTCGGTTCCGGTCCAGGCGAGAGAGGCGAAGACGATCGGACCCGGGCCCGGGGCGATGTCGATCGAACCCTCCCCGTCACCCTTCAAGCCGACCGAATACCACTCGGCCTCGAAACAACCGGGCTCGGAGGTGAAGAGCAGCTCGACACCGTCGGCGGCGGCGTGAGAGGCACCGATACTCCCCTGGGTCAAGGAGGCCGCGATCAACAACGCGAGCACCAGCAACGATCCAGAACGGGCCATTCGCAACAATCGGCAACAACGGTCAGCACGTGAGTCGAATCTGTCGGCGCTGACCAGCTCGTTCGGTCCATTGGGCGACACCTGCGATCGGCCTCTACACGACCATCGTGTGCCGATCGTCCATCCGATCGCGCCTCGGACGACGCTCGAGAGACCCGCCAACGAGCCGCTCCACTCCCCCGATGCCGGCGGTCACAGCCAAGATCGAACGTGTCGTCGTTCCTCACCGCCCTGGTGAGGGCCACCGGGCGGCACGGATCGGATGGAGCGCAACGTCGACCGAGCTCCATCAAGCCGCGGTCCGGGTCGGTCTAGAGTGCGATCGTGGTGACGTCCACCGGGTCCGCATTCCACGACCGAGACGGTCGAACGATCGATTTCGGCCGAACCGTCGCCGACTACGACCAACACCGACCGGGCTTTCCGGAGAGCTTCTTCGACCGGCTCCTCTCCGAGGGATGGATCGTGCCAGGACAACGCGCCATGGACCTGGGAACCGGCACCGGCTCGGTGGCGCTCGGCCTCGCAGCGCGTGGACTGGACGTGACCGGACTCGACATCGCTCCCCAGTTGCTCGACGCCGCCAGGAGATCGGCCGCCTCCCAGGGCCTCACCGCTCGGTTCGTCGAAGGGCGGGCCGAAGCCACCGGGCTCGGGGACGGATCCTTCGAACTGGTGAGCGCCGGTCAGTGCTGGTGGTGGTTCGACACCGACCAAGCCATACGGGAGGTGCGTCGACTGCTCACCCCCGGTGGGCGTCTACTCATCTGCAGTTTCAGCTACCTGGCGTTGCCCGGCAACGTCGCCGACCGCACCGAGGAGCTGATCCTTCGCCACAACCCGAGTTGGCCCAAGGCCGGCTGGCGCGGTGTCCACCCCGAGCAGGTGCAGGCATTGGACCTTGGCGGGTTCGGACAGGTCGAGAGCTTCAGCTATGTCACCGACGTGGGCTTCGACGCTGCGGGCTGGCGAGGACGTATGCGCACCTGCAACGGGGTCGGGTCGGCCATGGGTCCGGACGAGATCGACCGGTTCGACCGTGATCTCGCCGAGCTTCTCGCCGCCGAGTTCCCCGGTGAATTCGCGGTGGCCCACCGCGTCTTCGCCGCCAGCGGCATCCGAATCTGAAACCGGTCCTCGTACCGAGCCCCTACGCTCGTGTCATCGTCGCTTCACCACCATCGTCACCGACGGCGTTCGAACCTCACATCGGGACCCTCAACGAGAGCTCGCTCCACGCCGCTCTGAAAGCCCACTACACAGAGCCGGGAGACTCCCACGAGGTCCCACTCGACGGGTTCGTGATCGACATCCTGCGCAACCGCGGTGGAGCTGATGAGTTGCTGATCGAGATCCAGACCGGCTCGTTCAGCTCTCTGGGCGACAAACTCGATCGGCTTCTGTGCGACCATCGGATGTTGCTCGTCCACCCGATCGCCGTTCGAACGAGGCTCCACAAGCCCGGAAAGAAGCCGCGCCGCTCCCCTACCCGTGGTTCGATCTACGCACTGTTCGACGAACTTGTCAGCATGCCGACGCTCCTGGACCACCCCCATCTCGAACTCGACGTCGTCCTCGTCGAGATCACCAAGGTGCAAGTCCATGATCCGAACCTTCGGCGCCGCCGTGGCGGCTTCCGCACGATCGACCGTCGAATGGACACTCTGGTCGACACGATCCACCTGAGCCAGCTCGGCGACCTGGCCCCATTCCTCCCATCCGAGCCACCGGCCAGATTCACGACCGGTGACCTGGCCCAGCTGCTCGACATCAATCGCGACACCGCTCGGAAACTGGCCTACTGCTGCAACGCCGCCGGTCTCATCCAGCGGGTCGACCGAACCGCAGCCGGCATCGTCTACCAACGCCGATACCGGTGATGCGGCCCGCTCCCGGCTCGGCGCCGGTCTGCTAGCGTGCGGCCGTGCCGCGGCTTGTCTTCGATGCGACGCAGTTGGTTCACTGGCCAGGCCAGCTGACGGGAATCCCGCGGGTGATGGACGAGTTGGCTCGCCGTCTCGCCCTGGACGAGAGTCTCGACGCCGTCTTCGTGTCGTGGGTGAAAGAGATCAGCGACGTCGCCGAAGTCGACGTGCGACGCTCTCGCGAGAGCGGCGGCATCCGCTACACCGCATCTCGATCCGATCTCTCTACGCTGCGGCGCCGTGCCGTCGCCGCTCTTCATCGGCTGCAGCTGCTGGACCGAGTACCTCGCGCCGGCCGTCATCTCGCCCGGGTTCGACACCGACTCGAACGGATACTGGTCGGCTCACCGTCGCCACTCCCCCTCCGATCGGGCGATGTGCTCACCGTCGTCTGGGGTGAATGGTGGGATCCCAACTTCATCAGCTTCGTCCTGGACCGGGTCGCCGCCGGGGTGCGACTCGTGCAGGTCGTCCATGACCTGGGACCGGTGACGCACCCTCACCTGGCCGGCAACTCCGCCGACAGCTTCGTGCCGTATTTCGAGGGGATCCTGCCGGTGGCGACGCTCCTGCTCTGTGTCTCGGAGAACACCCGCGCTGAACTCCTCGCCTGGGGTGCGACGCTCGGCCATTCCGCTCTGCCGACCGGGGTGTTCCGCGAGGGAGACAGCTATGCGGGCGACACTGGCGTCTCACCGACCGCGCCGGCGCTGGGCCGCCTGGCTGACGAAGGCTTCGTTCTCAGCGTGGGCACGATCGAGGCGAAGAAGAATCATGCGCTGCTCTACTACGTGTACAAGCTGGCCGCCCGCCGAAGGATCGACCTGCCACCGATCGTGATCGTCGGCCGCCGCGGCTGGCGGACCGACGACACTTACGGGCTCATGACGGAGGATCCCGAGGTCGTCGAGAAGATCCTGTTCCTCCACGATGCTTCCGACTCCGAATTGTCCTGGCTCTACGATCATTGCCTCTACACCGTGTTCCCGAGCTTCTTCGAGGGTTGGGGCATTCCGATCGCAGAGAGCCTCGCCCGCGGGATCCCGTGCCTGTGCAGCAACGCCGCCAGCATGACCGAGATCGCACCCCACACAGCCATTCACTTCGAGCCCGCATCGCCGGAAGAGCTTCTCGGCTTGATGTCGATGCTGACCGACCCCGTCGAACTCCAGCATGCTCGGAGCCGGGCCGGCACCTATGTCGCCACGACGTGGGATGCGTCGTATGCCCAGTTCAGAGATCTCGTCGAGGCGCTGGTGCCCTTACCCGCAGGTGGCGGTACCGAGGCGCCTTGATCGTCTGTGCGGCGCTCAGTCCGTCAGGTTGATGCCGAGGGTCTCGGTCAAATCGATCACGTCAGGGGCCTGCTCGAAGTCGGTGAACTGTTCCAGCCATTCGCGGAGCTCGATGTCGCTCCAGGCTTCTACCGGCGTCTGAGACGGACCGTTGCGCTCCCACACGATGTTGCCGATGGCGTCCGCGCCCGGATCGGCGTGTCGAGCGGCCCGATAGTGTTCGAAGTCGCCATACACCGCTTCGCGTCGTCCCGACGGGTGGTAGACAACGATCGACGGCTCGCCCTGGATCACCTCCGACGGGATCTCCAAGCCGAGAGCCTCAGCTCGGAGACGCACGTAGTGCACGAGTTGGGGTTGGGACGCCTGAGACTCGGCGTGGCGCCGATCCTCGGCGCTAGCCGCCAGATACCGACGCCCGTCAAGCGGACGGTCGTGGCGGTCGTTTTGCAGGTTGCCGGTCAGCCCCGGGAGGGGGACGTCGGTGGCCAGCATCAGCGCCCCTAGCACGAGCATGGACGGAAAGAGGAAGTGGTTTGACTCATCTTGGCTGCTCACCTCACCAAGTAGGGAATGAATGTGTAGCTGACGGACGAGACGAAAAGAAGTCGCGATCCAATCGACGGAACCGGGCGCTACCAGTCCTCCCAATCCGACATCGGACGGCCCAGCTTGTCAAGCCGTCGCTCGGCCCAGACCGGCATGCTGATCGGTTCGCCACGGAGGGTGGCCTGGGCCAGTTCGCCGCGTTCGTCCCACACGTGGCAACTGTCCAGGTTGAACGCCATCGCCTCCCGACGGGCGGTTTCGTCGTCACCTCCTCCGTCGAAGACGCTGACGCCAGGATCGACCATACGCATCCCCCACATGCTCTGGATCGCCACCGGAGCCATCGCCCGGAGAAGGGCCCCGATGTGCGTGCAACCTTCGACCCCGGCGAACCGCTCGGTCACCGCCCGGGCGAAACCACGGCCGATCGACAGCCCGACCAGAAGGTCGTATTTCGATTCGATCCTCGTACACGCCAGGTGAGGCGTCACCTCCATCACGACCGCGACCTCTCGAATCGTCAACGTCGCCACGTCGAGGAAGAGGTCGACCACCATCTGATGGATCGGCAATGGCTCGTCGTCGTCGGCGAAATACAACCCTGCTGGTTTCTCGTCGAGAATCGCTCCCCGCAGCCGCACCACGCCGTCGCCTTCGTAGTAGGCGCGCACCGTGTAGGTCCGGGTGTGGATCAGTCTCGACGAAGGGTCAGCTGGTAGTCGGCTCACCGCACCAGCATTCCCACCGCATCGGAGTCGACCAAATCGGCCGACGCCCGCACCGGCGCGACTACACGCCTTTGAACGGTGACCGATCAGGTGCCTCCGCACCACAGAACTGGCATCGGGGCGAGCCGGCGGCAACGCCAGCACCGCACTGGCAACGGTCAGCACCCGGTCGGTGATAGCCGTCTCGACGACCGTCCCGGTGGTCGATCTCGTCGATCCTCGCTCGGAGGTGATCATCGGTGACGCCGGCCGATTCGTGGAGCAGCTCCCACATCGCCTGGCAGACCAGATTGAGCCGGTCGAACCGATCCGCCAGATCGTAGTGGGCGTCGGAGGACCGCTGCCGGGCGATCACCTGGGATTGAGCTGCCGCTCGAGACGCCTGCCGGCGGCCCCGGTACTCGCCGTAGCTCGAGTCCTGACCCAGCGACGAGAACATGTCCAGTGCCATGGGTGGGTGTCGGCAGAACGACCGCAATGGTTGAATGCCGCGCACGATGCGCTCGGGTGGCTCGGAGACCCATGTCACCTCGATTGCGGCCTTCCGATGGGAATACCGGATCGCCCAATGGGTTAGGTTGAAAAGCCATGTCCGATCGCTTCGCTGCCCTCCGCCAACGAGACTTTCGTGTCCTGTGGCTCGGTGGCGTTTTCAGTTTCATGGGCGTCCAAATGCAGTTCTTCCTGCGGGGCATCCTGGCGTGGGACCTGACCGAAAGGGAGGGTGCTCTTGGTCTTGTGTTCTTCGTGTTTGGGATCGCCCTCCTCGTCGCCACGCCCCTCGGCGGTGTCGCCACCGACCGCCTGCCCAAACGTGGGGTGATGCTCGTCAGCCAGACGGTCCTCGTCGCATCGGCGGTCGGCATGGGCGTCGCCGTGCTCACGGGCGTGGTCGAGTACTGGATGCTGCTGGTGGCATCGGTGGCGCAGGGCACCGCCTTCGGCTTCTTCGGTCCCGCTCGCATCGCCATGGCGACCAACCTCGTCGGCAGGGCCAACCTCGGCAATGCGATCAGCCTTCAGTCGCTGGCCATGAACGGCTCGCGTATCCTCGCCCCGAGCGTCGCTGGTGCGCTGGCGGGATGGGCGCTGTTCGGCATCGGCGGCGCTTACATCACGGCCGCGTCCACGTCGGCGGTCAGCCTCGGCCTGACCATGATCCTTCCCAACCCGGCGGCCGCACTCACCGGTCGGGCGCGTCCATTCGCCGATATCGCCGCCGGCGTCGCCTACGTACGATCCGTCCCCGCTATCCGCAATGTCGTGCTGGCCACTTTCGCGGTCCTCATGTTCGCTTTCAGCTACGTCAGCTTCATCCCCGCCCTCGTCAAAGACGTTTTCGGTCTGGGCAACGAAGCGGTGGGCGTGTTCACTTCGCTGTCGTCGGTCGGCGCCCTCGTCGCCGGGATCTGGGTGGCCGGATTGGCCGATTCACCCCGAGCCAGAGGTGTGATGACCGGAGCCGGCATCATGTTCGGCATCACCGTTGCGCTCTTCGGGATCGCTCCCTTCTACGTCGCCGCCGTGATCATCTCCGGGTTCGCCGGTGCTGCCACCACCACCTACCAGACGCTCTCCAATACACTCGCGCTCCAGCACGCGAACTCGGAGTTCCAGGGTCGGGTCCAGTCGATCATGCAACTCGGCTTCGCCGGTTTCGGAATGGCTGCGCTGCCGCTCGGGCTCCTGGCCGAGGCGATCGGCCTGAGGAGCACGCTGGTGGTCATGGGCTCGGTTGCGACCGCAGCGGTCGTTCTCTATGCAGTGGCCGAAGCCCGCCGTGAAGCACCGTCCCCGGCGACCGAGCCGATCATCGTCGATCCGGCACTGACCGGTCGCTAGGCGACGCAAAGACGTCCGGTTCGCAGAGGTTCAGTCGTCCCTGAGCGCCACCGCGTTCGGGGTGACGTTGACCTTGGGTTCGTATTCCCCAGCAGCGAACACAGCCCCGTCCCCTCCTCCGCTGAGCGTGGAACGAAGCTCGGTCAGGCACTCCTGGCATGGCCCGTACAGACGCTCGATCACCTGCCTGGTGCACCGCGGACAGGCAAAAGACAGGTCGGCGGGGAACCGATCCATCTCCAGTGTGACATCTCGCACCGGGTCGACGATAGTCAGCGGTTCACGGCGCGATGATCACCTTGCCGAATTTTGCTCCGGCGGTGAAACGGGCGTAGGCGGCAGCTGCGTCGTCCAATGGGTACGTCGCCGCCACCGGAACCACGATGCGGCCCTCCTCGACCAGGGGAAGGATGTGGCGCTCCACCGCTCGGGCCACGAGTGCCCGTTGGGCGTGAGGTCGGGCCCGGAGGGTGGATGCGAAGAGCCGAGCTCTCTTCCCCATCAGCTGAACGAGGTTGATCTCCACCTTTGCGCCGGCGCCGACCCCGATCACCGAGATTCGACCCTCGGTGGCGAGGGCGCTGACGTTGGCCGGCCAGTTGGGCGCGCCGACGAGTTCGAGGATCACATCGTACGGGCCCGCCTCTACGAAGTCTGCCGGATCGATCGCTGTCGCTCCCAGCGCTTCTACGGCGTGTCGGAGGTCGGCGTTCCTGACCGTGGCGGTGACCTGGGCGCCGGTGGCGACGGCGAGTTGCACCGCGGCCGACCCGACCCCACCGGCAGCCCCGTGGATGCAGATGCGCTCCCCCATGGACAGGCCGGCCTGGGAGAACAGCGCATCGTGGGCGGTGGAGAAGACCTCGGGAAACCCTCCCGCCATCGAACCGTGCAACGAAGCCGGGACCGTCATCGCCAACGATTCGTCGAACGAACACAGCTCGGCTTGGGCCCCGCCCGACACGACCGCCATGACCCTGTCCCCCACGCCGAAGCGGCGACAGAATCGACCGGCGGCCACCACCGTGCCGGCCAGTTCCAGTCCCGGCGTTTCCGGGGCGCCGGGCGGGGGCGCATAGTTGCCGGAGGACTGCAGGATGTCCGCACCGTTGATGCCGCATCCCTCCACCGCAACCAGGAGTTCGGTCGCCTCCGGTTGCGGGTCGGTGATCTCGGCGGTCGTGGGTACACCGTCGACGAATTCCACAGCCTTCATGCCAGCACCCTAGTCAGTTGACGTAGCGCGGTCGCTCGACCGATCAGAACTGCGATGCGTTCGTGACGCCCTGCCAGTCGGCCGCCACGTTGCCCTCGGACGGAAAACCTCCGAGGTCCCGGAGGATCCGAGCGGTGTGCATCAGATTCCAGGTCATGATCGTTGCGTTCCGGTTCGTGAACTCGTTGTCGTAGCCGACCGGTGTCGGGTTCCCCTCCAGAACGTCGCCGTAGCTGGGTCCGGGTCCGGCTTCACCGATCCAGCCGCAATCGGCCTGGGGAGGGACAACGTAGCCGATGTGCTGGAAGGCGTAGAGCAATTCCATGCTCACCGCCTTGACACCGTCTTCGTTGCCGGTGACCACACATCCGGCGGTCTTGCCGTAGTAGAGGTACTGGCCCCTGTCGTTCTTCTCGCCGCTCGAGGCGTACATCCGCTCGATCGCCAGAGTCGCCAGGCTGCTCTTGACCCCCAGCCAGATCGGACTGCCGATCACCAGGATGTCCGCCGCCATGATCTTGGCCTGGATGCCCGGCCAGTCGTCGACATCGGCATCGTTGTCGGCGACTGCATCGGTCACCATGCCGAAGCCGATCCGGTGATCGAGCATGTGGATCATCTCCACCACTACACCTTCGGTCCTCATGATGCCTGCTGACTTCTCCATGAGTCTGCGGGTGT
>JAHEJO010000101.1 GCA_024638805.1 Acidimicrobiales bacterium | reverse complement strand
ATATGACCCTCGGGGGCCCAGGCGGGCAACGAGTCCGAGTCCCGATGGGCCCCGGCCTCGTCGAGGACGTCGACGTGACTTCGGTTGTCGATCTCGTTCCCGGCCGCCCAACCCCGATCGCAGCGACGTCGGGCGTCATCGCCGTCGACGGTGAACGGCTCTTCCGCATCCAACCCGACGACCCGCCGGTCGTCACCCTCGAGCTCGACGGCCCTTTGGCGATCGATATCGCCCAAACGATGCACCTCGCCGCCACGAGCGGCCTCCTCAGCACACCAAACCACACCACACCCGAAGGGGGAAACTATGAATGAATTGAACCGACTCGACCTCTACAAGCAGATGGTTCGTATCCGACAGTACGAGGCAAGGATCTTGCAGGAGTATCACGCCGACAAGAGCCCGGCATGGGACATCGGCGCCGGGCTCATACCGGGCGAGATGCACCTGTCGGCCGGTCAGGAACCGGCTGCTGTAGGGGTTTGCGCTCACCTGAAGAAGGGCGATGCCATCACCGCCCCGCATCGGCCGCACCATTTCGCCCTGGCCCACGGTGTCGACATGAATGCGATGACCGCCGAGATCTATGGCCGGCTCACCGGACTGAGCCACGGGAAGGGCGGTCACATGCATCTGTTCGATCCCGACAACCATTTCTCGTGCTCGGGCATCATCGCCCAGGGATACCCGGTCGCCTGCGGTCAAGCGATGGCCTTCAAACGTCAGGGCACCGACCACGTGGCGATCGCAGTGGCCGGCGAAGGAGCCGCCAATCAGGGTGCATTCCATGAATCGTTGAATCTTGCCGCGTTGTGGAACCTGCCGGTCGTGTTCGTGATCGAGGACAACGACTGGGCGATCTCGGTGCCCCGCTCCCATTCCACCGCCAACACCTCCAACGCCGATCGCGCCCTCGGCTATGGCATGCCCGGCGTACGGGTCGAAGACAACGATGTGGAGGCAGTGTTCGAGGCTGCCGGAGCAGCGATCGCCCGTGCGCGGAACGGCGACGGTCCCAGCCTCCTGGAGATCCACACCCTTCGGCTGTGGGGCCATTTCGAAGGCGATGCCCAGGCCTATCGAGGCGCAGACCTCGACACGGTCAACGATCGCGACCCCATCCCGCGCTATGCCGCCACTCTCACCGAACTCGGCGACCTCACCGAAGATGATGTCGCCACAATCGCCGCGGCGGCCGACGCCGAGGTCGATGCGGCGATCGAGTTCGCCACGTCCAGCCCTGAACCAACCGCAGCAGACGCCCTCGACCACGTCTTCGCCTGACCCGACAACAGAACGAAAGAGAGACTCACATGACCGCAACCGAAACCCCGGCAGCCGCCCGGAGGATCACCACCGCCAAAGCGATGTCCGAAGGAATCGCCCTCGAGATGCGAAACGACCCGAACGTGTTCGTCATGGGCGAGGACGTCGGCGCCTACGGTGGGATCTTCGGATCGACCACCGACCTTTTCGACGAGTTCGGTTCCGAACGCGTCATCGACACTCCGATCTCCGAGACAGGATTCATCGGTGCAGGCATCGGTGCCGCCGTCGAAGGTATGCGACCGGTCGTCGAGCTGATGTTCATCGACTTCTACGGGGTCTGCATGGACCAGATCACCAACCACATGGCCAAGATCCACTACGAGTCCGGCGGAAACGTCAACGTGCCGATGGTGCTCATGTCCGCCGTCGGGGGCGGGTACTCCGACGCCGCCCAACACAGCCAGTGCCTGTGGGGAACCTTCGCCCACCTACCCGGCATCAAAGTTGTCGTGCCGTCGAATCCCTACGACGCCAAGGGGCTCATGATCTCCGCCATCCGGGACGACAACCCGGTGCTCTATCTGTTCCACAAGGGAGGTCAGGGCCTCGTATGGATGGAGAAGAACCCCCGCTCGATCGCCGAGGTCCCCGAGGAGGAATTCACCGTTCCCATCGGAAAGGCGGCCGTCGCCCGGGAGGGGAGAGACGTCACGATCGTCACGCTGTCGCTCTCGGTCCAGCACAGCCTCGACGTTGCCGAGCAGTTGGCAAGTGAGGGCATCAACGTCGAGGTCGTCGACCTGCGCAGTCTCGTTCCGCTCGACACCGAAACCGTCCTGGCCTCGGTCGCCAAGACGGGCCGGGTCCTCGTCGTCGACGAGGACTACCGCAGCTTCGGCCTCACCGGCGAGATCGCCGCCGTCATCTCCGAGCACGATCCGGGCATGCTCACCAAACCATTCCGTAGGTTGGCCGTTCCCGACGTACCGATTCCCTACGCCCGCCCGCTCGAACAGGGGGTTCTGCCGACGCGTGACAAGATCGCGGCCGCCGTTCGGGAACTGATGGCGTGATCACCGAAGTGCCCTTCCCGCACATGTCGGACGAGCCGGGTGCCGAAGGCGTGGTCGGCACCTGGTTCGTCAACCACGGCGAACCGGTCGTCGCCGGCCAGGTGATCGCCGAGGTGCAAGTGGAGAAGGTGTCCCAGGACGTCCCCGCCCCGGTCGGTGGGACCATGTACCAGTACGTCGCCGAGGGGGTGGCCATCGAGCAGGGCAGGCCCTTGGCCCGGATCGATTCCTGACCGACCCGTTGCCACGGATCGATCGGTCCACCCGTTCTCCCCTGATCACTGGCTCGGGCCCGCCCTCGGAGGTACGGTGCCGACATGAGCGATGTCTTCCATCTGTCCCTCACCCGCGAGATGCTGCAAGGAGCGACCCTGGCGATCGTGCCCGGCGACCCGGGACGGGTTGCGCCCACCGCGCGGGCGATGGACCGTTGTGAGTTCCTGGCGACCAATCGGGAGTTCACCACGTGGCTGGGTTGGCTCGACGACACGGCGGTCGTCGTGTGCTCGACGGGTATCGGCGGACCCTCGGTGTCGATCTGCGTCGAGGAACTGGCCCAACTCGGAATACGGACGTTCCTCCGCCTCGGGACTACCGGCGCCATCCAACCAGACATCCACCTGGGGGACGTCGTCGTCACGACCGGTGCGATCCGCCTCGACGGGGCCAGCCAGCACTTCGCACCGCTGGTGTTCCCGGCTGTAGCCGATTTCGAATGCACCACCGCACTGGTCGCTGCGGCCCGAGCGGCGGGCTTGGGCCTGCACGTCGGCATCACCGTGTCCTCCGACACCTTCTACCAGGGTCAGGAGCGTTACGACACCTACTCGGGGCGGGTACCGGAGCATCTGCGCGGCTCGCTCGAAGAGTGGCGTGCGATGGGTGCGCTCAATTATGAGATGGAGACCGCCACCCTGTTCACGATGTGTGCCAGCCAGGGATTGCGTGCGGGCTGCGTCTCCGGGGTGATCGTCAACAGGACCCAGTCCGAAATCCCGGACGAGGATCTGGCCGGTCGGGTCCAGGCGGCAACGGTCGCCCTTGCGGTGGATGCTGCCCGCCGACTCGTCCACCCCGGCTGAGGAACTGCGTCGCAGCCTGGCAGCTTCATCTCGCCGGGCGAGTACCGTGGTGGTGCGAGCTCACTCCGGGTGGATCTCGCCGGCCTCGTGTTCACGGTTGAGCATGGCCCAGACGTCGTCGGACTTCATGGCCAGATGTTCGTGGTGGATCAACGCACGGATCACTTCGCGCAGGCTGGTCTGCAGACGAGCGGCCTTGGGGAGGGCCTCGGGGTGGATGTCGCCGCCCTCGTCATGAGTTCGGGTCAGCATCGCCACGACGTCGTCGGCGTCGGCTGCGATGTGCTCCAGGTGATGGGCGAGCGTTCCGTGCTCGGCTTCTTCGGATCCGGAAGTCATATCTGGTGACGATACCCCTTCGAGAACCGCTGCGATCGCTCACCCGTCTCGGCCAGATGTGGGCGGGATCAGGCCCCACACCGCCGAGTCCCATCCAAGCGTCCTCGCCCGACGGGAACCGGCTCAGCGCTGGCATGATCCATTGAGGCTTGTGCCGGCCCCGTTCAACGCACCCGGAAAAGGATCGACCATGACATTGCGCCCACTGAACCACGAAGAGGCGTGGTTGGAACTTGAACGCCACCACGACGACGTGGCGCCCGTCCACCTCAGCGACCTTTTCGGCAGCGACCCGGGACGGGCAGCGCGCATGACCGCCGAGGCATGTGGGCTCACGCTCGACTATTCGAAGAATCGAGTCACCGACGAAACGATCGCAATGCTCGTTCGTCTGGCCGAGGAACGGGGTCTGCGCAGAGGGATCGACGCCATGTTCGCCGGCGAACACATCAACGTGTCGGAGGACCGCGCCGTACTCCACGTTGCGCTTCGCATGCCCCGCACCTCCTCGCTGATCGTCGACGGCGTCGATGTCGTGGCTGACGTCCATCGCGTGCTCGACCGGATGGCCGGCTTCGCCCAACAGGTTCGGGACGGTTTCTGGCTCGGCCACACCGGCCGTCGGATCCGCAACGTGGTCAACATCGGTATCGGCGGGTCGGACCTCGGGCCGGTCATGGCCTACGAAGCCCTGCGCCACTACAGCGACCGGGACCTCGAACTCCGTTTCGTGTCCAACATCGATTCGACCGACTTGGTGGAGGCAACGCATGACCTCGATCCCGCCGAGACGCTCTTCATCGTCTCCTCAAAGACGTTCACCACGCTCGAGACGATGACCAACGCCCACTCCGCTCGTGACTGGCTGCTCTCCGGTCTGGGCGACGAAGCTGCCATCGCCCGCCACTTCGTTGCGGTGTCGACCAACGCCGAGGGGGTTGCCGCTTTCGGGATCAACACCGACAACATGTTCGAGTTCTGGGACTGGGTCGGTGGCCGCTACTCGATGGACTCCGCCATCGGGCTCTCCACGATGATCGCCATCGGTCCGGACAACTTCGCTGACATGCTCGCCGGCATGCACGACATGGACGAGCACTTCCGGACTGCCAGGTTCGAACAGAATCTGCCCGTGCTGATGGGTCTCCTGGCCGTCTGGTACCGGAATTTCTTCGGCGCCCAGACGATCGGGGTGTTGCCCTACGAGCAGTACCTGAAGCGTTTTCCCGCATACTTGCAGCAGTTGACGATGGAGTCCAACGGCAAACACGTCACCCTCAGCGGGGACCGGGTCGACACTGACACGAGCGCGGTCTATTGGGGCGAACCCGGCACGAACGGTCAACACAGCTTCCATCAGCTCCTCCATCAAGGGACGGTCCTCGTTCCGGTCGACCTGATCGGTTTCGCCAAGACCAACAACCCGCTCGGCGATCATCACGACCTCCTGATGGCGAACGTTTTCGCCCAGGCCAAGGCGTTGGCCTTCGGCAAGACGGCCGACCAGATCGCGGCCGAGGGCACACCCGACGTCGTGGTGCCCCACCGCGTGATGGAAGGGAACCGGCCCTCGAACGTGATACTCGCCGAGATCCTCACGCCCTACCGCTTGGGAACCCTGATCGCGCTGTACGAACACAGTGTGTTCACCCAGGGGACGATCTGGGGCATCGATTCGTTCGACCAGTGGGGCGTCGAACTGGGCAAGGTGCTCGCACGGGAGATCGCACCGCAGCTCACGTCCACGGAGCCCCCTGCCCTGGCGCATGATTCTTCGACCAACGCACTCATCGAGCGCTATCGCACTCTCAAAGAGAGCTAACCTCTGGCGCTGTCGAGCGCCGCACCGACGGCCGCGAGCAGGTCGGGGTACGCCTCGACCTCGGCCGGCAGTGTCGAAACGCCGTCATTTGTGACACCTACGAACCTCACGCCCGCGGCGCCAGCTGCCTGTGCGTCCCATGATGAATCGCCGATGAACACAGCGTCGCCGGCGGCGACACCGAGTGTGTCGAGTGCGTGAACGATCTGGTCGGGTGCCGGCTTGGGCCGATAGTCGGATCTTCTCGGGATGAGGGTGGCGATCTCGACACCGTGGAGGTTCAGGATCGCCCTGGCGGCTCGCTCGGGTAGCAGGGTGACGACCGCCCGGGACAGGTGGGCGGTGGCGGCGAGCGCGTCGGCCAGACCAGGCATGGTGGTGGACCGAGCAGCGGTCGCCAGCTCGTACCGTTCGATGCTGTCGGACACCGCGTCCCATCGGTCGTCTCCGCTGAGGGCGACGAGCGTCGCCATGCACTCGACGGTCGGGGCATCCCATTCGGTGTCCGGCACAGCGACGTCAGACCAGTCGCCGATCTGTGCTCGCACGTCGGCCGCGGCGGAGACGTAGTCGGTGTGGGTCTGTGCGTCGATGAGGGTCCGATCGAGGTCGAACAAGACGGCTGTCACTACGATGCGCAGACGATAGACCTTGGCACTTCAACATGCCCAGGCCGGGGGCCGGCACCTGTGACCGCGACGACCTTGCCATCGAGCCTGAAGTCCGGGTTGTCCATGGCTCGAGTATCGCTGCCGATCACTGCCAAGGCGTAGGCCCGAAGGATTGTCAGCGCAGGGAGACCCGGCACACGCCGGGCCTCCCTCAACACAGCTAGTTCTCAGTGGTCGTCGACTCAGGTGATCGATGCGTCGTAGATGCTCTGGATCGAACCGTTCAGCATGGCGTCGAACTCGTCGTCGGTCTGCTGGGCCGAAAGGCCCTCGGTGAGCGCCCGCGAGAAGCTGGCGATGACCCCGTTGTTCCTCGCAAGGAGAGCGTTGGCCTCGTCGCGGGAGTAGCCGCCGGACAGCGCAACAACCTTCAGGATCTTGGGGTGGTTGACCAGATCGGCGTAGAAGTTGTCCTCGTTGGGCAGCGTCAGCTTGAGCATGACCTGCTGATCGTCAGCCACCTGGTCGGCGTGGCGAAGCAGAGCGGCCTTGAGAAGGGCCTCGGCCTCGGCCTTTTCCGGGCTGTGGATGTCGATTTCAGGCTCGATGATCGGAACCAGCCCGGCCGCCAGGATCTGATGACCGATCTCGAACTGCTGGTCGACGACCGCGTCGACCCCGGTTCGGTTCGCCAACTTGATGACCGACCGCATCTTCGTGCCGAACATCGTCTTGGCGTTGGCCCGGGCGAGCAGGTCGTCGAGATCGGGCATGGGTTTCATCACCTGGGCGCCATCGACCTCGTCGGCCAGGCCTTTGTCCACCTTCAGGAAGGGGACAACGTTCTTCACCGACCAGAGGTACTCACCGGTGTCGGTGCCGTCGATCTGCCGGTCCATCGTCTGCTCGAAGAGGATGGCTCCGACGATGCGGTCGCCGCCGAAGCTCGGGCTGGTGATGATACGTGAGCGCATGGCGTGGATGGCGTCGAACATCTCGTCGTTGTTGCCGTACTCGTCCTCGCTGACGCCATACAGGCGAAGCGCTTTTGGCGTGCTTCCGCCGCTCTGGTCGAGGGCGGCGATGAAGCCCCGTCCCTCCCTCATCTTGGCCAGTGCTTCCTGATTCATTCGCGCTACCTTTCGTGCGATCGTGGTCGCAACAGTGTGCCCGATCCGACGGACGATCTGTCGGCCGAAACCGTAGAGATCCGACGCGTCGGGGGGACTTGTCGACCCGGTTGAAGACGAGCGTTCCTGCAACGGGAGCCGAGCCAGGGATCGACCGAGGTTGTGCCGAGCGCATGCCAACTTGGGATACTCAGCCGAAACCAGCGATTCGCCGGCGGTCGGTCGGTCGGAGGGTCATGCGGCGGTGAATGCAAAACGGCGGTGAATTAACGGTGTGAAGAGCGGGAACCGTGCCGAGATGCTTGGATATGGCTCATGGCAGATCGTCCGACCACCGATGTGGCCACCGTCGTTCTCGGCTCGCTCGACGCCATGGTCGGGCAACTGTTCAAGCGTCTCGGTGGCATCACGAACGAGGAGTATCTGTGGGAGCCCGTGGGTCACATGTGGTCGGCGCGACCACATGACGACGGATCGGTCACCGTGGACGGCGCCGGGGTTCGTGAGATCGCACCGGCTCCGGTTACCACGGTCGCATGGCGGCTCTGGCACCTCTCGGTCGACTGTCTCGACGATTACTCCCGCCGGCTCCTCGGCGACGAGAGCGACCTCCCGCCGGATGCGGGCTGGTTTCTCGACGCCGATCGAGCGGTCGCTGCGCTCGACGCTAGCTGGCGGAGCTACCGCAGCGTGGTTGCCGGCCGTCCCCGTTGGTGGGACGAGCTCGGCCCGGCCTGGGGGCCGTGGGCCCACCACTCGGTGGTCGACATGGCTCTTCATGCCGGCAACGAGCTGGTCCACCATGGCGCCGAGATCGCCCTGCTTCGGGATCTGTATCGCTGGCAAAGCCGCCCGTGAGCGGCTGGGTCAGTCCGAGCGTGCTTCGTTGATGTCTACCCGGCCTCCGCTGCGCCAGTACTCGCCGTGTGCACGATCCATGAAGCCTTCGTCGACCAGGTACCGCCGGAGCGCGGCGGTGTCATCGTGCACTCGAGCCAGAACGGCGTTCACCTGTTGCTCGGAGTGATGACGGCCCGGTTCGAAGCGCTGGGACAGGTGTTCCAGAATCACGAGCCGATCGGAGCGCTTGGTGGGTAGGCGAACGAGGCGGCCGTCTTTGAATGCGGCGTCGAGGACACGGCGCTCGGATTCAGGCTCGTCCGGGAACCCGGTCGGATCCGGGCCTGGCGCCGCATGACGGGCCGCCCGCTTGAACGCCTCCTCCAACAGGATCCAGGTGGAAGCGTCCCCCGCCTCCACCAGACCTGCCGCCTCCATCCGATCGAGCGAATCGATCACCACCCGGGTGCTCAAACCCGACGTTTTCACGATGTCGTCCAGCTGGATGGCACCCAGGATCATGGCCGCCACGACCCGACGGCGTTCCGGTTCGGCCAGCAGGCCGACGAGTCGGGTCGCATCCAGCACCCGCCCATCATGCCATCACCCGAACAGAGAGGGAACGTGGGGCTGGTCCGGGCCGGGGTCCGTCTCGAGTCGATCTTCGACAAGGCCGGTGTCAACAGCCGTGGCGAGCTGGTGGCGGGCCTCTTCACGAGTCACTTCCTCGAGAGGTTCCACACCAGCGTTCTTCACACGTAGTCGCACAGCTGGCCGGCGCGATCGGTCAGTCGGTGATCTCCGCAACCTCGGAGATGCGGACGCTGGGCCGGTCCGTCAGTGGCGTACGGTCGCGATCGAATCGTCGTGACCAGCCGGGCGCTCCGTGAGGTCTCGGATCACGGCGACGACCGGTCGTGACGCGTTCGGAGTGGTCGGGGCGGGCCAGTCGATCTGGACCTCGATCGGAAGCTCTGCCCCGCTCCTGCGTAGACCGGTGGTGACAAGTCGAACATGCTGATCGGGAGCCTCCCGAAGGGATCCGAGTGCGCTGGCGAGCGCGGATACTCCCAACTCGGGAGCGAGATCGGTCGGGGACATCGAACCGACGAGTTCGGAGGACCGATAGCCGAACATGTCGACCGCACCGCTGTTTGCATGCAGCAACCTGAAGCTGTTCTCGTCGATCACAAGGATCGCATCGGATGCTCGGTCGATGCACCGATCGATCAGTTGACGACGATCCTCGGCCCGAAGGCGTTCGGTGATATCTCGGACCGCGGCGATGAGGCGGGTCTCGCCGCCCACCCGTTGGAGGCTGAGCCCCACCTCGACGGGGATCTCGCTACCGTCGGCGCGGACCGCATGGAGTTGCATGCTGGCCGACGGTTGCTCGGTGGACCGTCCCGGCAGCAGCGTGTCGATCGCCCGTCCCAGCAGCGCCGATCGGTCGCAGCCGAACAAGCGCTCCGCCGGCAGGTTGGTCGATTCGATGAGACCCTGCTCGTCTGCCATCAACAACGCGTCGGGACACGCCTCGAGGATCTCTCGAGCCAAGGTGTGGTTCTTGTCGGCCATCTCGGTTCGCGGTTCGGGGACCTGCGTGAGCAGCACCGTTGCGCCGATCGAGGTCCCTCTACCGTCGCTGCGGGACGACACGATGACGTCGAACCAGCGCTTCTCCTGTGGCGAATGGCATGCGATCTGCACCCGATGGGCGCTTGGCACGTCGCCGACCAGGGCCGTCCGAATGGCGTCGGCAACCTCGATGGCGCCGGGGTCGTCGCCGGCCTTTCGACAGACCTCCAGGTAGTTCACACCGATGCCGGTCAGTGACGGGTCTCCGTCGTTCGCCGCGCAGAAATCACTCCACGGGCCGTTGACCGCAACGATGACACCTGCGCTGTCGAGCACAGCCACTTCGATGTCGATGGCGCTGGCTGACGTGGCGGTGACTTCGTAGTCGGGGTGGCGCACGACGGGTCCTTCCGTCTCAGGCACTGTACCATTTCCTTTCGGCCGAGCCTTGGCTCTTTTGAGCGACCGGACCGGCCGTCCTAGTCGATATCCCGGCGCGAGAAGGCCACGGCCGCGAGCCCCAGTCCTGTCACCACCCAGGCGGCGAGGATGGCGCCGGCGAGCAGGTAGCCGTGGCTTACAGCGAGATCTGGGCCTTCCTGGCTGAAGGCGTTGCCGGTGATCCTCTCCACGTCGCTCCCGCTGCCGAACGCGCCGGCGTTGGTGATGGGCAGGTACACCGCGATCCTGGGGAGGAAGATCGCAATGATCAGGTTCTCGAGGATGAACCAGTAGATGATGAACCCGACGATCGAACCGACCGAGTTGTTGATCAGGACCGTGATCCCCAACCCGAATATGGC
>JAHEJO010000204.1 GCA_024638805.1 Acidimicrobiales bacterium | reverse complement strand
CGGCAGGGATATCAACGACGATGGGAACAGTATCGAGTTCGTCGATAATTGCCGGAGGGGCAGACTCAGGATCGAGCAGCCTGTCCTCTGCGGGCAGGTCCTGCCACGGCGTCGACGGCTTCCCTTGTGATTCGAACTCCTCGAGCTTCAGTCGAACCTCCGAATGCGGCGTGATCAGCTGGCGGACCAGATCCGGGACCGCGAGCCCCGGTTCGATATTGCTTGCGAACTCGTTGACGAATCCCCCGAGGTCCTGCGCTCGACATCCATCAACGAACGTGAATTCGTCGGAATTGAATGCCAGCTGAGTCGAAAAGCCCCGGGGCGATATAAGGCCAGGAAAGACGGGGAACATGAAGCTCGCCCCGCCATCGGCCATTGCGGTCAGCCCTTCAACGACACGTCGGTGAACGTAGACAGTGTCCGGGACGCTACCGGCGCCGTGTGCCACAGTACCTACGGTCGGTATTGCGATGCTGCCGAACTCTGTCGTCTGGGAGTCTGCGAGGGCTGCCTTCACGGCTTCGTTGGAGTACTCGATCCACAGGGGCGCATCGAACAGGGCTGAGAGCGAAGACCCTTCGCTAGGTCCGGACGGCTCGCACTGCGCCAACTCGGAGAGCACTGCGCCGATGGGCTCCGTGCGTGGTCCGCCTTGCTCCAGACCCACAGCGGCAGTGGTATCGACAGCGCCGGTACCGACTCCCGAGCTGCCACCGCACGCAACAAGGACGAGCGCCGCAACACCAAGAACGGTGGACCGTAGGTCCAAGGTGAATCGGCGACTACTCATCCTGCGAACACCAGCGCAAACACCTTCACGTCGTCTGGTGCCCGGCCGTCGGGTGCCCGGCCTCCGCTTGGGATGTCTCGGGACAACAGAGCCATCGCCAGCGCATTGACCGACCGAGGCGCGAGCGACCAAACGGCGTTCGGGGCGTCGACGACTGCGACCGCGGCAATGATCGCCACAGCCCCGACCAGCCCTACTGCGATACAGCTCACGTCGATCATCTGGTACCTGGCATCGACCCGAGCGGATCGTAACTCCCAGCCAGATGTGCGTCAGCGTCCCGTCATGCCGGACGGAGGGCATCGTGCCGCCTATCTGCCGCCTATCGGGCGAGAAACCACCCAGGTCTCGCAGGGACGGAAGAACCTAGACCCGGACAACGGGCCAATGGCAACGGGCCGAATCGGCACAATCGGTCATGAGCCGGTACGGACCGGAACCGTCCCGAATTGACTACGGATCAGAAGGTTGGGAGTTCGAGTCTCTCCGGGTGTGCCGAAGACCCCTGCGTGTTGCGGGGGTCTTTCTTGTGCACGTGGACGTGGCTGTTCCGATTGGCTCTCATGGATAGAGCGTCTGTGGATCAGAAGGATGGGGTCTGTCGCAAGCGACAGGTTCGAGTCTCTCCGCGTGTGCCAAGACCCCTGCCTGTTGCAGGGGGTCCTCTCGACCGCCACACCGGCTGAGATGGAGGCTGGCATCGGAGTGCTTCATGATCGAAACGGCAGGCAAAGGACCGGTTCCCCCTGGCCACGGCGTCGCCACTAGCTACCATGTCGGGTCGTCCGGGTCGCCGGTGGTGGAAGCGACGGGCCTGAACAGCGTGGGAATCGTGCAGGTAGACGATGGGGCGAGAGTGACGGCTGGGACCACACGGGAAGGGTCGTTCGAAACTGAGCCGACGACGCTCTCCCCGTCCCAGCGCCGTCTTTGGTTCCTCAACAGATACGACCAAGGCGACGCCTATTTGATCGCGCTCGCCACCCGCTTCAATGGCCCGCTGGACGTGTCTGCGCTTCGGTCCGCCCACCAGTTGGTTTGTGATCGCCACGAGATCCTGAGGACCCGATTTGAGGATCGGGACGGCGTGGCCTCGGCCATCGTCGACCCTCCCGGTCCGATCGAATTCACCGTCGAGGACGTCTTCGAAGGAACCTCCTCAGCGGACGGCCGTCGTTCCCTCGAGGAGTTCCTGGCCGAGGTGGCGAGCACTCCGTTCGATCTGGCCAACGGTCCCGTGTGGAGAGTCGGGGTTGGAAGGCTGGCGCCGGACGACCACGTCGTCGTCACAGTGATCCACCACATCGCCGCCGATGGGTGGTCGTTCCCGGTGCTTCGAAGCGAGGTCTCCGCGGCGTATCGGGCGATCATCGACGAGCAGGTTCCCGAACTTCCGGCGCTGCCCTCTCAATACCGTGACCACGCTCGCGGGGTGGACCCCGCACCGGAGTCCCTGGAGTACTGGAAGCAGCGGTTCGTTGATGACCCCGATCCGATCCCGCTGCTTGGCGACCGGCCGCGGCCGCACCTTCGGACCCATCAGGGAGATTGGGCTGAACTGGGTCCGCTCCAGGCGACGAGCTCCCAGTTCCGGAAAGTGGCGAGCCGGTGCAATGGATCGCCGTTCATGGTCGGCCTTGCGCTCTTCTCCGCATTCCTCGGTCGGATCTGCCGGATTGACGAGGTGATCATCGGCATCCCCCATGTCAATCGGGACGACACCACGACTCAAGGGCTCATCGGACCGTTCGTAAACAGCCTCCCGCTACGCATCGCTGTTCGTAGTGGTGCCTCACTCGTCGATCAGGTAGCTGTCGTTCGGTCCGAGATGTTGGCGGCGCTCGACCACACCTCGGTGGCGTTCGAGGAGATCGTGCGGGCCGTCGCCCCACGACGCGACTCCAGCCACACACCCCTCTTCCAGGTCATGTTCCAGCTCCACGAGGGGGCGTTCAGAAGCAGCTACGACCTCCCCGGACTGACCGAAACCAGAGTGCCGATTGGGGGCTCGACGAGCAAGTTCGACCTGCTTCTCGAGATGAACGCCGTTG
>JAHEJO010000203.1 GCA_024638805.1 Acidimicrobiales bacterium | reverse complement strand
GGATACACCCGCATCGAGCTGTGGGTCGCTCGCGGCAACGACGCTGCCGAGCGCCTATACCTACGGTGTGGTTTCACCGTCACCGGTGACGTCCAGCCTCTGCCATCCGACCCGTGCAAGGACGAGATCAGGATGCGATTCGAACTCTGACCGACCTCAGGACCTCCGCCGGAACAACCCCAACACCATTCCGGCGAGGAACGAGAACACCCCGACCCGGGCGATCAGATCGGTCGTCGCCGCGGCCCGGACTTCGTCGGCGCTGATGTCGGGCTTGCTGTTCTCGGCTCTCACCGAAGGCTGCATCACGTCGCCATGCCGCACGAAGTCGGCGTAGGTCGTGGTGAACTCGGCACCGAACAGGAATATCTGGGCGAGGATGAAGACGGTGAACAGGATCAGCACCGCTCCCCCGGCAAAGCCGCCGGCCGAGAATGCGGCGCCATCGCCCCCGTCCGCCTGGAGTGAGAAGTAGAGGCCGACCCCGATCGCACCCGCCGCGAACACGATCGCCGTGACCGCACCGCCGCGCCAAGCGGCCTTCCACGGGATCCTGACGACAGTGAACGTCTGGAACTGGATGGCGAAGACCAGGATCAGCAACCCGAGCGTCACCAACGGTCCAGCGATCGTCAACAGCGGTTCGAACAGGCCGCGGTCCAGCCCTGCGTCCTCCAACAGATCGAGGATGAACGATCCGGCGCCTGAGACCACTGCGTTGGCGGCGAGGAGCACGACGAGGATTCCACCGAGCAGCACCACCGCAAGCGCTCCGATCGCCCGGCCCCGTAGCACAGCAACGATGCCCTTCGTCCGTTCCCCCGGAGCATGAAAGATCGTGTTGAGGCTGCTCTGGATCTCGAAGAAGAGGCTCGAAGCGGTGAACAGGAAGATCGCTGTGCCGATCACCCCCGTCGTCGTGGCACCGTCGGCAGCGCTGGTCATGATGTCATCGACCGTCTCCGAGAGCGGCTCGCTGATGTTCTCGACCTCGGCGACGAGCTGATCCTGGATCGTTTCACACGTCTCGTCGGCTCCCGGCTCGCAGTCGGTTGCGGGATCGTCGAGAAAGAGCGCAGCCACCGAGACGGCGACCAGCAGTAGCGGGGCGAGCGCGAAGACCGTGCGGTAGGCGATGGCCGCCGCCATGCGGCTGGCCTTGTCATGGCCGAACTCCTTGCCCGCAGCCTTCAGGAGTTCGAACACGCGTACTCGGGCGGGGCTTTGTGCAGTCACCTTGCTCACTGTGTTCTGAGGCTACTGCGACCCTGACCCATCCCTGAGACGGTCAGGGTGGCGGGAGGGTGAGACCCCATTTCGCCCGGTGCGTGCCTCCGAGAAGATGCAGCCATGGAACAGACACACTCTCTGCCGTTCGAACGGCCCCGAACCGGTCGGGTCCTCACCGGAGCAACCACCGCACTCGCCAACCGGACCGGCATCGGTCGAGGCTGGATCCGAGCAGGATTCGTCCTGACCAGCCTGCTCGCCGGCCTCGGTCTCGTCGCCTACACGTTCGCCACCGTTGCGATCAGATCCGAGGGCGAGGAACTCACGCCGTTCCAACGGTGGATCGTGCGCTTCGACCAGACCGAGCGTCTCAGCCAGAAGGTCGGCTGGTGGATCCTCACCACCCTCATGCTGGCGGCCGTCGCTGCCATCTCATTCCTCCAGGGACCGTTCGTCGTCCTGGCGCTGCTGGCCCTGGGTGCATGGCTGGCCTCCCGGCCCACCGTTGCATTGGAGACCGCATGACCATCGTCAGGATCGTCTCGGGGATCCTCGGGTTCGTCGTGGCGATCGCCGCGATCCCGCTGCTGGCGGTCTCCGCCGGCATGTTCTCGCTCGCCGACGGCGACACCGTCACGCTGCCCACCATCAGCACGACCACATCCGGTCGGGCGATGACATTCGGCGAGGTCGACCTCGACTGGGATCGGTCCGTTGCGATCGACGATCTCGAGGGGATCGGCGTCTCGGTCGACGGTGAGGACCTGTTCGTCGGCGTGGGCCGCGCCGGCGATGTCGACCGGTTCCTCGCCACCGACCTGCTCCCGCAGAGTGTGGACATCTGGCTCGAGAATGCCTCGGGCTCGGACCCGGCCATAGACATCGACACAAGCGGTCTCTGGACGGCAGTCGTCATGAACGCCGACGGGTCACGGGGTGTTGATGCCGCCGTGTCGGTCACGCTCCCCGCCGCTCCGATCAGGATCGCCTCGTCGCTGATCTTGGGAGCCGGAGTGATGGCCGCCATCGCAGCCACACTGCTCTTCATCGTGGCATTCCGTCGTCCTCGGCCACAGGTGCAGGCGCTGGTCGAACGTCAGCCGGAACCGGTCTGATCGATCACGCGAAACAACGGAGCCGGCCCGCTCGAGCGGGCCGGCTCGGACGTGTCTAACCGGTGGCGCCCAACGCCGGCGGGAGCACATCGGCCAGCACCATGTCCCAATCGCTGATGCCGCAACCGTTCGTTCGGTCGATGACCGTGTCGATCGCCTGGCCGTCGAGCGTGCCACGGATGTGGGCGGTGTCGGGACCGCCATAGATCTCGGTGCAGACCCGGTCCAGCGGCGGAGTGATCAGCCGGTCCTGGACCTCGGGGATGGAGAGGCGGGCACATGCAGCCTCGGCCGAGAGATCATCGAGACCGGCAATCGTCGCGGTCCCGCCCGCACAGGTCACCCGATACTCGACGGGTGCGGCGTCGGGATGTTCGATCGTGATCGTGAGATCGGCATCGGGGAACCCGCCTCCTGGCGGCCCGGCACCGTCGCCGATCCCTCCGTCGGGCTCGACAGGGATCGGGCCGTCGGCGTCGTCAGCCGCGCATGCGGTCAAGGC
>JAHEJO010000202.1 GCA_024638805.1 Acidimicrobiales bacterium | reverse complement strand
TCAGACCATCATGTTGGCTCTCGGCGTGGTCGTGTTGGCCACGTTGGTGGGAGCCAACGGCCTGGGATCGCCAGTACTGCAGAGCCTCAACCAGCGTCGAACCGGTCGAGGGATCGCAGCGGGTCTGGCGATCATGGCTGTTGCCATGGTCCTAGACCGCTTGTGGAAGTCCGCTGCCGAACGGGACCCTCTGATGCGACAGCCAAGAGAGCGAGTTGTGGCGGCGGCGGCCGTCCTGGGAGCAGCCGTAGTTGTCGGCCGGTTCCTGGGAGCGGGGGCTTTTCCCGAGGTGTTCGACTGGACTCTGTTCGACCCCATCGATGACGTTGTCACCTGGATCCGTGACAACCTCCGCTGGTTCACCCGACCGTTCAGCGATTGGATCGTGACCTGGCTGTATCTTCCGGCACGCGATCTGCTGAGCGACACGCTGGCATGGCCGGTGGTGGTCTTCGTCGCCGGCTGGGCGTGCTGGAGGGTGAAGGGATGGGGACTGGCGCTCTTCACCGCTGCAGCGCTGACCTTCGTCGGGCTTCTCGGTCTCTGGGAACTCTCTATCGACACACTGGTTCAGGTCCTGCTGGCCTCAGCCTTGGCGCTCGCCCTTGCGCTGCCGATCGGAATCTGGGCGGGAAGGAAGCCGAAGGTCGAGGCGGCGCTGGGACCCGTACTGGACGGGCTTCAGACCATCCCATCGCTGGTGTACATCATCCCCGCCGTGATCTTCTTCACCGTCGGTGTCGTACCGGGCATCATGGCCACCGTGTTGTACGCCATGGTCCCAGGGGTTCGGATAACCGCACTGGGGATACGGGAGGTCGCCACAGAGAGCCTCGAGGCATCGCGGACCTTTGGGGCCACACCCCGGCAGACGCTGTTCGGGGTGCGAATTCCCTTGGCGGCCCCCACGATCATGGCCGGTGTCAACCAGGTCATCATGATGTCCCTGGCGATGGTGATCATCTCGGGCCTGGTGGGCGGCGGCGCTCTGGGTTTCGAGACCGTCGTGGTTCTCAAGCGAAGCCGTTTCGGACTCGGCTTCGAGGTCGCCGTGGCATTGGTGGTCCTCGCCATGGTCCTGGACCGTTTCACCGAGGCGGCTGCGGATCGACTGCAACCCCATCGCAGCGCCGACGTCTGACCGTCCCACCCTTTTCGCTCTCGACCGCACCCAACTACGCTCGTTCCATGACAGCGGTTCAGACGTCGGAACGCGACTACTCACTTCAGGGGGTCGAAGCTGCGGCTGCGTTGTCCAACGGGTTGGCGAATGGGCGCTGGTTCCAGGCCGAAATCGACCCGAAGCGACTGGCCGAATTGTCGGTCCGCTCCAACGCTCGAGCTGGTTTCGACATGGCGCTCTGGATTGGCCTCATCTTGGCGTCCGGGGTGTTGGCTTGGAATGTCAGAGAGTCGTGGTGGGCGATTCCGGCGTTTCTTCTGTACGGCGCACTCACCGGTGGTGCGGCCGATGCCCGCTGGCACGAGTGCGGCCACGGGACCGCGTTCAAAACGAACTTCTTGAACGACCTGTTCTACTACCCCGCCAGCTTCATGCTGAACCGCCAGGCGTTGTTCTGGCGCTGGTCCCACTTCCGCCACCACACCGACACGATCATTCGCGGCCGCGACGCCGAGATCGTCTTCCCCCGACCGCCGTCCTTCGGCGCCGCCGCCCTGCTGTTCAGCAACGTCAAGAATGGTCCGTTGGGGATGTTGGGAACAATCAAGACCGCGCTCGGTCGGGTGGACGCGAACACCATCGAACTGGTTCCACAGGAAGATCACCGGCGCCTGATTCGTCACGCTCGCGTCTACGTCCTGATCTGGGCGGCCGCAATCGTTGCATCCCTGGCCACTGGAACAATCTGGCCGGTTCTTTATGTGGGCGGCCCGACGCTCTACGGAGCATGGTTTTACATCTTCTTCGGCATCACCCAGCACGCCGGTCTGCAAGAAAACGTGCTCGACCACCGATACTCAACCCGCACCGTGCTCATGAATCCGGTCTTTCGGTTCCTGTATCTGAACATGAACTACCACATCGAACATCACATGTTCCCCGCCGTTCCCTACCACGCGCTACCCCGACTCCACGAGGAGATCAAGGATCAGCTGCCGCCGCCAAATCCCAACACCATTCACACCTACGCCGAGATCATCAACGCCTTCAAACATCAGAGCGTCGACCCCGATTGGGAGATCCCCGACAGGCACATCCCCGATGTGCCCGGTCGGAGAGCTCAGATCGTGCAGATCACAGAGTGGGCCGGTGACAGCGGCCGCACCGACCTCGGGCCGGCGGACATGGCGCCCGGTGACCTGCGACCGGTACGGATCGACGGCGTCGACTTCGTCCTGGCCCGAACCGAGGAAGGCGACCACATCCTCGCCGACCGGATGTGCACCCACGGCGAGGCCGACCTTGCGTCCGGCCTCGTTCTGGGCTGTGAACTCGAGTGCCCCAAACACAACGGTCGGTTCGACCTTCGGACCGGTGAACCGACCCGCAAGCCCATCCGCCAACCGCTCGGGGTTCGGGCGGTTAACGAAGCCGAAGGGCGCCTCTACCTCACCTGAGGCCACTTGCGTTGTGTTCCAGCGCCGCTGGATCGAGCTGACCCCACCGGCGGTGAGGGTCCGCCCGACCCGAGGAATTTCGCGTGCTCTGGGTTATCGGGCCGCCATAGGCTCGACCGGTGAGCGACTCGACACTCGGTCAGAGGTTCTGGGCCTTATGGTCGGCGTTCACCACTTCCAACCTCGGCGACGGCCTCACGCTGGTTGGATTTCCGTTGCTGGCGATCACCCTCACCGACGATGCCCGCTTGGTTGCGCTTGTGGCTGCGTTTCGGTTCC
>JAHEJO010000201.1 GCA_024638805.1 Acidimicrobiales bacterium | reverse complement strand
CGGGAAGTGGGAGCGATGTACCACCGATCCGCGGGACATCGCCGTGGCCCGGAGGTGGGTTCGAACCTCCTCGAGGGCGTCGCGTTCGAGTGCGAATCGCCACGCCCGACTGTTGCGGAGACCTTCGGACTCCCATCCGTCGATCACGGAGATGTGTGTGCCGAGCACAGTGTCGGGTCCCACAGCTCCCTTTCGACGTGTTGTGCCCGCGCGTCCAACGTAGCTCACCCAGCGTACGGTCGCGTCCTCGCCGGCCGGCGTCGGGCCCGGCCGATGCCGGGTTCGACGGGACGGCGCTCGACTAGACAATGAGGACACTCTCAAGGAGACCTGTGTTCCCGTCCACGACGGTCGGACGCCAGTTCGGCCCGTATCTCATCCTCGATGTTCTGGGCAAGGGAGCGTCGGCCACGGTGTTTCTCGGGCAGCGATCCGACGGCGAACAGGTTGCGGTCAAGGTGTTGTCGGCGCTGGCGATGGGAAACGCCGACTTTCGGCGAGCGGTGCCCCGCGAGTTCAACGCCCTCGCCCAGCTCGATCATCACGGTGTGATCAAGGCCAATCGGATGGGCACGATCGCCGACGTGCTCTTCATCGAGCTCGAGCACGTCCCCGGTCCAACGCTCGGCGAGGTGCTCGACCCGGGCAAGGGACTTCCGTTGGCGCGGGTCGTGACCCTCGGTATCGCCGTCGCCGACGCGCTCCAGCATTGTCATGATCGGGGTGTCGTCCACCGCGATGTCAAACCCTCGAATCTGTTGTTGCGGGCCGAGGACGATCCGGTGTTGTTCGACTTCGGGCTGGCGCAGGATGCCGCCGACCCCGATGCCGAACCCGGCCGGATCTACGCCACGCCGATGACGGCATCCCCGGAGCAGATCCGCGCCGAGGGTGCCGTCGACGGTCGAGCCGACGTCTACGCCCTCGGCGTGACGCTGTTCCGGCTGGCGACCGGCCACCTGCCCTTCGTCGGCGAACGGATGGATCTGCTTCGCATGCACGTGGAGGAGGAGGCGCCCCGGGCGTCGACGGTGGGAAAACACATCCCGGAGGATCTCGACCAGCTCTTGTCGATCGCGCTTCGCAAGCGCGTCGATGACCGATTCGCCTCGGCTGCGGACATGGCCCGAGCGCTCGAAGCGGTCGATCCTGACGGATTGGAGCACAAGCGCTCGGGCTGGCGCCGGCGCGACCGCTGATCAGTCGAGTACGAGTCGCTCCGGGCTGACGACCTCGCCGGGGCGATCGCAGAACCAGCAGGGTGCGCCGGGGCGGTCACGCCAGGTGACCTCGCAGACATCGCACTTCAACACGGTCGGGGGTATGGCATTCGCCCGCGCTCGTGCCGTTCGCTGGGAGGGGGTCATGGCGCTGACCTTAGGGGGACGGTCGGTGACCATTGGTGGATGCCCGATGCAGTACCGTCCAGTGCCGGAGATGATGCCGCATCGCCCCGATCGAGGAGACCAACATGTCATCGACACCGTGCCCGCCCACCGACGGAACCGCTGAGCGTCGGACCGAGTTCGACGAAGCCCCGCCGATGTGTATCGATCCGACCAAGTCCTACGCGGCCCGGATCGACACGTCGATGGGAGCGCTGACGATCGCACTCGACCCGGTCAAGGCGCCGAGGACGGTCAACAACTTCGTCGTGCTCGCCCGGTACCGGTACTACGAAGGCGTGATCTTCCACAGGATCATCGAGGGCTTCATGTGTCAGGGTGGCGATCCGACCGGGACCGGCCGGGGCGGCCCCGGCTATCGCTTTGCCGACGAGCTGCCGGCGCCGGGCGAATATCAGGTCGGATCGGTGGCCATGGCCAACGCCGGCCCCGACACCAACGGCAGTCAGTTCTTCCTGGTCAGTGGCCCGAGCGGCGTTGGACTCCCACCCCAGTACTCGCTGTTCGGACAGATCACCGATGGGCTCGACGTGCTCGATGCCATGCAGCACGTCGACACCGACCGGTCCGACCGACCCCACACCGACATCGTCATCAACTCGGTGACGATCACCGAGTCCTGAGCGGATCCTCGGCTACTCGGCGAACTTGACGTCGCCGGGTTCGGCCGCGTAGGCGCCGGCTTCGGCTTCGCGAACGAGCGTGGCCGGAGCGGCGTCGTGATCGCGAATGCTGATGCCGATCCGAGCGACGATTCCCGATCGAGAGAGGGCACCGGCGATACGTTCCGCCATGTGCAGCGCTGGGCGCACCTCGGTCACATCGGCGGCGCAGACGAGGAAGCTGCCGTCGGGTGAAGCCGAAACGACATCGTTCGGTCGCAACGTCGACAGCAACTGACGGGCGGCCTCCTTCCGGCGGGTGTCATCGCTGCTGTCGGCCTCGTCGAGCAGGACGACGGCGACCGCCAGATGTCGATCGGCCGCGGCCAGCTCCTCGATGCGGAGCATCACCGCGGCTCGGTCGGGCAGACCGGTGAAGGGATCGGTCTCGAAGGCATGGTGGGGGCGGGCCTCGTCGTCGGCCACGATCACGCCGACCGCACCCAGCGGATGTCCACCGGCACTCGTCACCGCCTGCGCTTGCAGGCTGAAGGTCGAATCTCCGCCGTCGATGCGGAACGTGATCGGTTCACGGGCTCGATTCGGGTGAACGAACAGTTCGTTCCAGAACGCGTCCACCAACGCCCGGTCCTCGGCGGCGACGCCGTCCCGCCAGTCGTCGCCCGGCACGCGACGCAGCAGTTGCACGAAGGCAGAGTTGCCATTGGTGATGTGGCCCCCGGGGTCGGCTTCGAAGGCCGCGACCGAAAGCAGACTGGTGAGGGCGCTGAGGGCATCCATGGCGGTTCCTATTCTTCTTCTTCGGGTTCTTGGTCTTCGGTTGGTGTCGA
>JAHEJO010000200.1 GCA_024638805.1 Acidimicrobiales bacterium | reverse complement strand
GAGAGGTCACCTCGGTGTTTCTGCTGGACTCGGACGCGCCGGCTGCGCCGGATACCTACGGCCTGTACGAGACGATCGACGGCCTGTTCGACCGCCTCGCGGGGTCGCTGGCCAGCGACCCAGTAGTATTCGAAGCGACCTATGATCAAGCGGCCGGCTATCCGACCTCTGCGCAGGTGGACATCTCGGAGCAGATCGCGGACGAGGAGTACTCGTTCACGGCATCCGACCTCGTTGCCGCGCTCCCGTGAGGTAGGCGACATGGCCCACCTGTATCCTATCCCGTTCGTCGACCTGGCCCGGCGGATGTGTCGTGAGGTCGAGAACTCGGGGGCGGTGTTCGACCTCCCGGAACGGAAGTGGTGGATACCCGACCCGTCCCTGGACTTCTCGGCCGTGCACTTTTCCCGGCGGGCCGCGACTCCCGTGGGTCCCGCCGCGGGCCCGCACACGCAGCTCGCCCAGAACATCGTGCTCGCCTGGCTCGCGGGAAGCCGCATCATCGAGCTCAAGACCGTCCAGGTGAACGACGCGCTCGATATCCCGCGCCCCTGTATCCACGCGCCCAACATCGGTTTCAACGTCGAGTGGTCGCAGGAGCTCAAGGTACAGGAGTCCCTGCGCGAGTACGCCAAGGCCGCGTACCTGATCGAGATCCTCAAGGAGACGCGCGCGTTTGGTCGCTTCCCCACCGACCACGGTCTGGACACCGTGTTCGACATCAGCGTCGGGTACGACCTGGAGGGAATCCGCGGGGACAAAGTCACCGGCTTCGTGCGCGGCCTGCTCGAGCCCCGGGAGCTGTTCGACGACCTGAGGTCGGAGCTGACCGGAGACCTGGCCCGGTTCGCCGGCCTCGAGCCGTCAGACCCGATCTCCGACTGCGTCACTCTTTCGACGTTCCACGGGTGCCCGGCCGACCAGATCGAGTCCATCTCGAGATATCTGCTCGAGGAACTCGGTCTCCACGTCATCATCAAGCTGAACCCCACGCTTCTCGGCTTCGAGGCGGTCCGCGAGATCCTTCACGATCGGCTCGGCTATCACCACCTCGGGCTGAGCCGAGAGGCCTTCGACGTGGACCTCCAGTATGACGATGGAATGGGGATCCTGCGTCGTCTCCGGGAGGTCGCAGAGCGACGAGGGACGACGATCGGCGCCAAGTTCACCAATACGCTCGTGGTCCGGAACGACGACGGTGTCTTCCCCACGCAGGCGGATCCCTGGATGTACGTGTCGGGTGCGCCCCTGCACGTCATATCGATGAACCTGATGCAGAGGTTCCGGGAGGACCTCGGTTTCGATTTCCCGGTCTCCTTTTCGGCCGGTATCGATGTGAAGAACTTTCCGGCTGCCGTAGCCTGCGGAATGGTGCCGGTGACGACGTGTACGGACCTGCTGAAGCAGGGCGGGTTCGGCCGCCTGCCCGGCTACCTGAAGAGCCTCGGCCGCGAGATGAAGCAAATGGGAGTCACCTCGCGGGAGGCCTACGTCCTGACCGCCGGCGGGCACGGAGGGGAGGCCGTCGCCGAGTTGTCCGGAGATCTTGCACCCGGAGCCGCGGACGGTTTGAGGGCCCTGGCGTCATCGGAACCGGATGCGCTTCCCGAGGCCATTCGCGCGGCAGCGACGACCGCCGGACTGGATCCCGAGAGCACCGTCCGACGCGTGACCCGGCGGGCGGGCTTGCTGAACGGAAGAGATGTCGTCCCCCTGCTGGTGAACGAGCGGCGGTATCACGCTGCCGCCAACTCGAAGGCGCCACGGAATATCGATAGCGTTCTCGAGCTGTACGACTGCATCAACTGCGATCTGTGTGTCTCGGCGTGTCCCAACGACGCGATCTTCGCCTACGACGCCGTGCCCCAGAGCCTCGAAACCCACGTGGTCGGTCCCGGACCGGGCGGCCTGTCGCTGACGCCCGGATCCGGTTTCTCGATTGCGGAGGCGCACCAGCTGGCACTGTATGCCGGGGGCTGCAACGAGTGCTCCAACTGCGAGGTCTACTGCCCGGAGCACGGTGCCCCATTCCGGGTGAAGGAGCGCGTCTTCCCGTCCGAGGGGGCGTTCCAGCAATCGGAGGATGACGGATTCTGGCACTCCGGAGGAGAGCTCAGGGCACGCCTCGGCGGACGCGTCCTCGGCCTGGTGGTGGACGAATCCGCCAACTGGGCCTACCTCGACGCGGGTGACATGCGCCTCGAGTTGTCCTGGAGCCCCATGCAGATCCTCGGTGGCTCGGTGGCACCTGACGCCCAGCCGCTCGACACGGCGCGCCTGTGGCGTATGCGCACGGCCTGGGACGCGATTTACGGGTCCGCACGATCGAACCCGGTGAACCCGGCCGGCCGCCAGGAGACCTGACATGCGCACGCGACTGGTGAACCTGCGCGTTCCCGCGGACGTCGCGACCGGAAACGGACCCGACACCGTCCCCGCGGACATCCTGATCGAGGGCGAGAAGATCGCCGCCGTGGCCCGGGTCGATGAGCGGCCCGGCGAGGCCGGCGAACGACGAATCGACCTGCAAGACCAGCTCGTGATTCCCGGCGCTGTCGATGGTCACGTTCATTTCGATGACCCCGGCTTCACGCACCGCGAGAACTTTACGTCTGGAACTCGATCGGCGGCCGCAGGGGGCGTGACCTGCGTCGTGGACATGCCATGCACTTCCCTGCCCCCGGTCACGTGTCGCGCGAATCTCGAGGCCAAGCTGGCCGTGATCGAGCCGAAAGCGCACGTGGACTTCATGCTCTGGGGAGGGGTGTCCGCCAACTCGATGGACCAGCCGGATTGGATCGCCGGCCTGGAGCAGGTCGTTTCCGAGGGGGTGGGAGCGATCAAGGTCTACATGCTCAGTGGCATGGAGACGTTCCGGGATCTCGAGGCGGACC
>JAHEJO010000009.1 GCA_024638805.1 Acidimicrobiales bacterium | reverse complement strand
CCGCCGGCGCCCGGACAGATCCCGGCACGCCAGCCTCCCCCGCCTCCGGTCCGTCCCTCCGTCGTCTCCCCGACCGAACGTACGCCTCTGGTCCTCGAGAGCGAGGTCGTTCTCAAGTGGGGCGGGGTCGGCCTCGTGGTTCTGGCGATCGGGTTCGCCCTTTCCACCGCCATCCGCCGCGACTGGATCGGCCCTGAGCTGCAATTGGTCGGGGCGCTCGCCGTGTCGCTGGCCCTCATCGGTGTCGGGTGGAGACTCCGGCCAACCCGAGCCCCGTGGACCCACGCACTGTGCTCCGGTGGGGTCGTCGCGCTGTACACGACCGTGGCGTCGGATCTCTTCGTCGACCAGACGAGTGACACGACCGCCTACCTCGGCATCGTGTTCATCGGGCTGTCCGGCTACATCCTGGCCCGGCTCGTCCCGTCCGAGTGGGTGGGCGCCGCCACGATCACCGGGGGGCTGGTCAGCTGGTTCGTGGTCGCCGAGGGTGAACTCCGGTTCATGCCCAGCTGGGCGTGGATCACAGCGCTGGTCGCGGTGGCGATGGTCCTCTCACTCGACCGCGCGTGGTTCGGGCTCCGCCTCCTCACCCACGGCGCAGGACTCGTGGCTGTCGCCGCACTGGCCGGTAGTGCCGAGAGCGGAACCCACGAGGGTATGGCCCTCCTCAGCGCTGCGCTCCTGGTCGCATCATTCGTCCGAGTCCCCAGCATCGGAGATCTGACGACGTTGTGGCAACAACTGGAGATCCAGCTCGCTTCCATCGTGGGTCCGTGGACGTTGGTCGTCATCGCGATCGCGTTGGATATCTGGGAAGACGATACGACGGTCGGAACCACGGGGATGGCCGTTGCCGCCGCGTTCGCACTGCTGGCCCTCGGCGCCCGAGCGTGGATCAAGCCGGCCCATGTCGTCTCACTCGCCATCGCCGCCAGCGTGACATTGTCGATTGCCCTGGCCGAGCTCTTCTCCACGACGGTTGCGTTTGTCGGCCTCGCCGTGCAGGGCGCCGGTCTGGTGTTCCTCGCCAGAGCGCTCTCGGACAACCTCAGGGTGTACGTCAACGCGGCCATCGTCGCGGGGATCTCGGCGGTATATCTGGCCGTCGCGACCGTCGAGGCCTGGTCGGTCGACGCCCCGATCGCTGACGACTTCGCCCATCTTGTCATCATGGCAGCGCTGGCGGTTGCCGGCTGGGAGACCCGGCAGCGCGAACTTCAGCAGCTTACTCAAGCGGCCGTTCTGGTGTTCGTGCTCACCTGGCTGGGTTCGGTCCTGGTCCACCTCCCCCAGGGACAGGCAGCGGTCTCGGTGTCGTGGGCGATCGTTGGCACCGTGGTCCTGGTGACCGGAGCGACGCAGAAGATCCCCCGGTTCGGTGCCGCCGGTCTGGGCGTGCTCGCCCTCACCGTCGGCAAACTTCTCACCGTCGACCTCCAGGAGGTCGACGCGCTGTGGCGTGCCGGCCTCTTCTTCGTCATCGGCCTCGCCATCATGAGGCTCGGCTTCCTTCTGCCGCGGCTCACCGGGCTCGATGATGTGCCCGAGGGTGAGAGGGCAAGGAGCCAAGCCGTACCCGCAGAGCAGGGCCGGCCCGACGGTTCCGCCGACACGAGATCCTGAGGTGTGCTTTGGCTGAGGCGGCGGCGATCATCCCCGCCGATCACCAACCGAGCCGAGTGCAACCCGGTGAGGCGGTCACCCGGAAGTAGCCGGGCGCACGTCAGTAAGGCTGTGGGAGGATTGTATTTCACCGCAGGGAGGTGAGCAGAACCTGAGCCAGTGGTCTGACCCCGATGCGGTCATCGCAGGGCTCTACCAGGAACATGCGCGCCAACTCGTCCAACTCGCACGTCTCTTCGTCGATCACCGCGACGCCGCGGAAGACATCGTCCAGGAAGCGTTCATCCGTCTGGCTCGATCACTCCACCGGATCAACAACCCCGATCGTGCCGATGCCTACCTCCGGTCCATCGTGCTGAACCTGGCCCGGGATCACAACCGCCGAGGTCTGTTGTCAATGCGCCACGTCATGCGAGTGCACGATCTGGATTCGGGCGGGGTCGATGAAACGATCGGCATCACCGAGGAGCACGACGTGCTCCTCGGTGCTCTGCGTAGCCTGCCCCGCCGCCAGCGTGACTGTGTCGCACTGCGCTATCTGCTCGATCTGCCCGTCGCCGAGATCGCCACAACTCTCGAGCTGTCTCAGAACTCGGTCAAGACTCACCTGAAACGTGGCCTGGCGAGCCTGCGCAGGACCGTAGGGCTCACCGATGACGACGGGGGGTGGCAAGGATGAGCAAGGTCGAGGATCAGCTACGCATTGCCATGGAAGCGGTGGGAGCTCGCGTCGGTCCCTCCGATGACCTGTTCGAACGGGTTCAGGCCGGTATCGACGCCGATCGAGGTCGCCGAGCCGGGCGGCGCCGTGGTGCCTCCGTTGCCGCCGCGGCCGTCGGATCCATGGCCATCCTGCTCACCGCATTCGTCTACCGACAAGGAGAACCTCGCATGGACTGGTGGATATTGGAGATCCTCGCCTTCGCCGCGCTGACGGCGATCGCCCTGATACTGGGGCCCTTCATCAAGAGGTTCGGCCGGAGTTATGCCGCCGACGTGTTCCGTTCGAACCCCAGTACGGGCAAGAGCTTCATCGTGTTGACCGACTTCGCCTACTACCTGATCTTCAGCGCCTACATACTGTTCACGACCACGATCGATCGTCCACGCACGTGGACCGCAACCGTGGGGGCCGAGCAGGTGCAGCACAACCTGATCCGGTTGGGGGGCATCCTCTTGATCATCGGACTGCTCCACGGTGCGAACCTCGTCGTGCTGCCCATCATCGGCCGTCTCCTCACCCTCAACCGCCGTCTGGATCAGCAGATGCGCGAGCTTGCAGCGAGAGATCTGCGCGGCGGCGACATCGACCAGGTGGGTCTCGACGAGGATCGGTGAGAAGTGCGAATCCAGCGGGCGTCAGGGTCGAGCGACGCTGAGCGCCGAGATCTGGATCCCTCCACCCATGTCGACCACACCGCTGCGGGTCACGGCCCATCGGCCGTCTCGCGGTTGGGCGCCGGCATCTCCCGGGGCCGAGAACACCAGGAAGGCGGCCAGGATCATCAAGACCGCCAACATCCCGGCAATCGCCCGGCCGCGGACACGATCGAGCGCTTCGGGAAGTAGGTAGTTGTACGGAGAACCATGCACGGATCATTCTACGGATATTCAACCGCCGACCTTTAGCCGCCGATACCGCCTTTCGTGACCCGCTCGACGAACTTCGCAGTTTCGGCCGCCTCGGACTGGGCCGAGATCGTGCCGGAGGTCGATCCCAGGCTCGCCGAGATCTCGCTGGCGCTCGGCCGAACCGCCCGAATCCTGACCGCAGCACAGACCCGGCTCCTGCGCGCCTTCGCCGGTCAGGGAGTGACCGGCATGGAGGACTACCGGGCACTGTCGTTGCTGCGGCGAGCTCGGCCACCGGGGCTTCAGATCAGCGAGATCGCTCACCGCCTGAAGGTCACGCCGGGTGCGACATCGAACCGCATGGACCGGCTCGAGCAGCATGGCCACATCCGCCGCACGGACAACCCCTCGGACCGTCGTTCCCATTTCATCAGCCTGACCCCGGCCGCCCAGGACATGGCCGACGCCATGTACCGGACGGTGGCCGAGTCACACCGCGAGTTCCTCCAACCCCTCGGGGATATGGCGCTCGACCAGCTTCTGCTCGCTCTGCGCCACCTGCTCGACTCCCATGACGACCCGCACCATCAGATCCGATCATGAGCGAACCGAGGATCGACAGCGACCTCGCCGCCTAGAGCGTGCATCGTTTGTCCACCGTCGTCCCTGACCTTGACTCCCACGCGATGGCGACCGAGCACCGAGCCGTTCTCGCCGATCTTTCGCACGACAAACCCGATCGCCTTGCGGCTCTCGTCGCCCAGACCTGAATCGCAACCCGAGCGCCGGTGGCTCCGGTTGCCGCACTCGTGGCCTAACCTGAGGTCAAGCGCCACCGCAGGCCGACGTGATGTCGGTAGAGCCTGCGGGTCCGACCAGAAAGGTGGACCTCGCTCGAAATGAGATTCGGATCCGTAGTTGCCCTAGTCGTCGAACGTGTGCTCGATCCGGTGGAGGGTATGCATCGCGCCATCGCACAACCCTGGATCACCGCAGCCGGGCTACTCGCTGACGTTGCGCCCGCCCACGACCTGATGCTGCGCTCGGTGTACGGCTCGATACGAGCCGGGACGTCGATGCTCGGTGCTGCCCTCGACAACCATGTGACGGCCGAATGGTCTACCGCAGATTCTGCGGTCGCCGTCCTCAACGGGTTGTGGGGCGATGCGCTCGGTCGACATCACGAGCGCCTCGACACCCCCATGACACTTCTCGATCGTTGCAGAAGCGCCGTAACGTCAGACTCCTCACCGATCGAAACGACTGAACCGGCAACCGGACACCTAGCGCTACTCGTCCACGGATTCGCTCAGAACGAAACATGCTGGCACCGCGCTCATGGCCAACGCGGACTCCTCGATGCGCTGGCCGAGCAACCGGACCTCACACCGCTGACCGTCCGCTACAACAGCGGACGAAGCATCGACGACAACGGAGCGGAGCTCTCCAGACTGCTCGAGGAGATCCATTGCGATTGGCCGGTCCCGGTGCGCTCGATCGCCCTCGTCGGCTACTCGATGGGTGGTCTCGTGATCAACAGCGCTTTTCGTGCCGGCCGGGATGCCGGACACGCCTGGATTCACGACCTGCACGATGTGGTCAGTATCGGATCCCCCCACCGGGGGGCGCCACTGGAGAAGCTGGTCCACGCCGCCTCGCTCGGTCTCGGGGTCGCACCCCAGACCAGGCCCCTGGCGGAGTTTCTCAACACCCGCAGCCAAGGGGTGCAGGACCTCCGCCACGGGGAGATCGTCGATCACCGTCATGATGCTGTCGAATTGGCCGCCGTTCTCGACGGGACGTCAGCGGCCAAGATCCACTGGCACTTCGTCGCCGGCGTGATCACCTCCGATCCGGCCCATCCCTTCGGGGCCATCGTCGGTGATCTCGTCGTGCGGCCTGCGAGCAGCACTCGGCCGCGTCATCTCGAGCCGGCGAATGTCCACGTCGTCGGCGGCGTGCACCATCTCGACCTGCTGCACGATGCACCCGTCATCGACACGATCGTCGAGTGGCTCACAGCCGACCGGCACGGTCGCTCCCACACGACGCCGTTGCGTTCCACCCGGCCGTAGAGATCCGAAGCATCCGGGCCCCGAACCGTCGGATTGGTGGACATGTGATCGGTCACGCCAAGTCCGCTCCTGGCGTCACCCGAGGTCGGTTCGCCCAGCTCAGGGGGCCTGTTAGTGGGTGCAGTGCACGCGGGAGCGATCGATCAGGGAGTCCACGACGGATCTCGGCCCGACAGCGCGACGAGCTGACTCAAGGCGTCGTCACCCGAGCCAGCTGTTGGCTCGCCGAAGCGTACGTGATCGGTCTTCTGACGGACCTTGGGCAGGAAGCCGTGAGCGAACTCGAGCAGTGGTGCGGCGAGCGCTTCGTCGATGCCGTGTTCTTGCCCGATGGCAGCCGCCAGGTCCCAGGTGTTGAGGGTGCAATCCATCGCCCGAACCATCAGTCCGGCCCGACGGGGAACCATCACCCCGAGAGGTCCCATCATCTCGCCCTCGAGTCGGCTGTTGCGGAACGAGTCGAGACAATCCGCCGCAGCGGTTGAGAAGGCAGCTGACGCATCATGACGGCCGATCTCGGTCGGGAAGAGGAGGTTGAGGTCCGGGCTCGGTTGCTCACCTCGACACAGCACGGCGAACAGCGCAGCCGACGTGACCATCTTGTCGAGCAACATGGCGACGTCCCAGCCCTCGCACGGACACGGCTTGTCATGATCGTCGCCACCGACCGATCCGATGACAACCATGGCTTTGTCCTGGGCGGTGTCGAGAAGTTCGAGTGGATCCATGGGCCGACAGTAGTCAACGGCGGCAGTCGACGGCGTCGGTGTGCAGGGCGGCCACCGAACTGCACCGGGACTGCGCTAGAACCTTCCGCCGTCGACCAGGAACTCCTGGGCGGTACAGGCGGCACCGTCATCAGCGGCCAGGAACAACACCAACTGGGCAAACTCGTTCGGGTAGATCCGGCGTTTGATCGCCTGATCCCGCAGCGTTCCTTCCTCTCCTTCGGGGGTCCACCATTTGGTGAGCTGTCGCTCGGTGGCGACCCAGCCGGGCAACACGGTGTTCACCCGAACGTTGTGCTCACCAAACGTACGAGCCATCGTCCGGGTGATGCCCGCCACGCCCGATTTCGCGATCGCGTAGCCGGGGAAGAAGTCCTCCTGCATCATGTAGCTGCTGGACCCGATGTTCACGATCGAGCCGTTCCTGGCGGCAATCATCCAAGGTGCAACCGACTGAATGGCAAAGAAGTAGTGCCGCAGATTGGTGTTGAGCCGATCGTCCCAATACTCGGGCGTCATCTCATCCCAGGCGTGCCGGTCATCGCTGGCGGCGTTGTTGACCAGCACGGTGATGCCGCCCAGGTCGTGGATCGCTGCCCCGATCGCCTCCCGGAGGGCGGAGATGTCCACCAGGTCGACGTGGTAGAACCGGGGCTGATGCCGAAGGGTCCGGGCTCTACACCGGACCAGCAGCTCCTCAGCCTTCGCCTTGTCGATGTCGGCGAAGCCCACGCGACTTCCCTGACCGACGAACTGCTCCACGATGGCTCGTCCGATGCCGTTGGCCCCTCCGGTGACGAAGACCGTCCTGTCGGCGAGCGATGGGTAGGACGCGTACCTCGGTGTGTGCGATCCGGAGTTCTCGGTCATATCGCCATTCTTCCCGACAGAGGGGCCGACACCTCAAACCCTGTCGACGGTGGTCGACGTCAGAACCCGTACAGCAGTGCAGGGTTGTCGACCAGCACCTGCTCTCGAAGACCGGGATCGGGCAACCACCGCCCCAACATGGCCGACAGATCCTCCACTCGGGGTGGCTCGGCTTGGCCCGGGTGAGGCCAATTGGAGGCCCACACCAGCCGTTCGGGGATGCGGTCGACCAGCGCATCGACGAGAACGGCAACATCGCCGTAATCGGGCGGACCGGTCAGGGACGACTCATACGGTGCCGACAGCTTGACCCAACCCCGCCCTGTGTCGAGCAGATCCAACAACGCCCGGACACCCGGATGATCCACACCGGCCGGGGGCATGAACCGACCGACGTGATCGACCACCACCTGGACCGGCAGCCCCAGCAGACGATCGCGATGTCGTTCGAGATCCCTGCCGTTGAGCTGGAGTTGGATATGCCAACCCCATCGGACGATCCGTTGGGCAACCAGCTCCAGGATGTCCCAGGGCACCGCCCCGCCGGGGAGCATGTGGAAGCGGGCGCCACAGACCCCCAGTTCTGTCAGCCTCTCGAGTTCGCCGACCGGCGTGCGATCATCCACGACCATCACCCCGCGGGCATTGCCACCGAAGTGGGCCATCGCCTCGAGCTGGCAGCTGTTGTCCCGGCCGTAGGTGGTCGGCTGGACGACGACCAGTCGTTCCAAGCCGACCCCGGTCTGAACGGGTCGATAGTCATCGGGCGTCGCGTCCGGGGGACGCAGGATCGTGGTGGGCGCCGCGGCGAAGGCGCCATCGTAGAAGTGGATGTGGGCGTCACAGGCCCCCGGCGGGAGAGCGATCTCGCCATCAGGGGGTCCGGCGTTCATCGTGACCAGAAGGCCAGCAGACGGGTGGCAGCGTCGGCATTGACGGTTCGAGGCGGCATGGAACCGGCGAGCATGGCCTGGACCTGCTCGACGCTGCTGGCCGCCTGGGCGTTGGCGTTCTCCGGAGTGAGACCTCCGAGGTGGGGGGTGGCCACCACGCCCGGTCGTGCGACCAGGCCGGGCGACGGTCGCTGATCGGGAGCTCGGCCGACATCCATTCCGAGGGCACCCAGGACTCCGTTGTCCAAGGCCTCGCCAACCGCGTGTTCGTCGAGGAGTTCGCCACGCGACACATTGATCAAGGTTGCACCCGGCTTCATCGCGGCCAGCTCGGCAGCGCCGATCAAGTTGGCCGTCGAGGGTTCTGCAGTTGCCAACGGGAAGACGACGTCGGCGTCGGCCAGTAACCGATCGAGGCCCACGAGGAGAACATCGTCGGACACCTCCCTCACGTAGGGGTCACAGACCAGCACCCGCATGCCCAGGGCCAGCAGCAGATCGGCCAGATAGCTACCGATCGACCCGTAGCCGATGATCCCGGCCGTCCGTCCCCGGAGTTGGCGTCCCGCGCGCTGGGGCGGTGGGCGCCCGAGCTGGTAGTCCATCGTCGACGCACTGATGTTGCGGGCGGTGTCGAGAAGGAGACCCAGCGCGAGTTCGGCGGTCGAGGCCACGAAGCTCTTGTCCGCCCGGGCCACGAGCACCCCGTTCCGGCTGGCCGCGTCGACATCGACGGTGCTGATGTCGACCGCACAGCGGAGGAACGCCAGCAGATCGGGCGATCCATCGAAAAGCGAGGCCTCCGCGGGCGTGGCGCGGTGGGCCACGACGACCTGACACCCGGCGGCCTCCTCGATCAACTCGGCGGTGCTCAGATCGTGATCGACCGGGTTGCGCACGACCTCGGCGATAGCCTCGAGCTGGGGTAGTGCAGTGCTGTAATAGGCGTCGAGATCCTCGGGGTTGTGGGTGAGGAAGACCCGCACGATCTTGACTGTAACCGTTGTGGAATCGGCGAGGCGGAGCATCGTTTCGGTGCGACACTGTTCACGAGTTCATGTCCACGCTGACCACCTTCTACGTCATCCGGGTGACGACCGAAGAGATCGTCGTCGATCCGCTCACCAGCAGCGACTGGGTACGGGCCGGAGCGGTCCTCCTCGGCGCCGTTCTCCTCGCCGTCCTCACCAACCGGATCCTGCGCCGGCTTATCGCTCACGGTATGGGCACCGGCTTCGCTTCCATCATCGCCAGCCGCTTGATCGCCTACGTCATCTTCCTGATCGGGCTGTTCTACTCGCTCACGATCCTGGGCGTCAGGGTCGGGCCGCTCCTTGGAGCCCTCGGTCTTGGCGGCCTTGTCTTGGCGCTCGCCCTGCAGCGCCTCGTCGAGAACTTCATCGCCGGAGTCATCCTCCAGGCCCGCAGACCGTTCACGATCGGCGACACCGTCCGGCTGGATGACCATCTCGGGATCGTCGCGGATATCGATTCCCGCACGACCGTTCTGAAGGGGCTCGACGGCACCTCCATCAGGATCCCCAACTCCAATGTCGTCTCGAATGTGATCGTCAACCTCTCCCGCGAGCCGGCTCGGCGGAGCGGTCTGGACGTGGGTGTCGCGTACGACACGGACCTCCAGCTCGCCACTCAAACGATCCAGGAGGCGCTCACCCGCGTGCCGAGAGTCCTTGCGGACCCGCCGCCGGCGGTCACTGTCAACGGATTCGGCGATTCGAGCATCGGGATTACCGTGCTGTACTGGCATGCCAGCGACATCCCCGCCGAGCTCGCCGCCCGCCACGACCTCGTGATCGCGATTCATCAGGCGTTCGCCATCGCCGGGATCACGATCGCCTTCCCGCAGCTCACCATGTGGCGAGGCGAACCGAGTGTCGCCGCCCCGTACACCGAGATTCCGGCGCAAGTGCACACACAGCAACCGGGTCTCGACGACCGCGCCACCCAGGTCAAGCGCCGGGCGCGACAGCTTCGCCGACCCATGCGGAGCCAGCGAGCGGAGAAGCCGGCAGACCCGTAGCCCGGACGGTCCTATGACCCGATCGGGTCCTGGGGGTGATGTCGGCGCCGGACTTCCTGGCCCGGCGGTTTCGGGACCGCACGAAACCGCCAGCAACAGCAGGGCGATGGCAGACGGGCAGATGCGGAGTGTCACACCGTTACGACGACAGCTCATACCGATCGGTTCCCGGGACGTCATCGCTTGTCGGGCACGACGGCTCCGGGTCCCGGCGGCTACGGTCACGCACCTATGACTACTGACGAGCTGATCGAGCTGGTCCGATCGGGGGAGATCGACACGGTGATCGTCGGCTTCACCGATCATTACGGACGACTGCTCGGCAAACGCTTCGACGCCGACTTCTTCGTCGAGGACGGGTTGAGCAGCGGCACGCACGCCTGCAACTACCTGCTCACCACCGACATGGAGATGGAACCGGTCACCGGCTACCGATTCGCCAGCTGGGAGAAGGGTTACGGCGACTTCCATCTCGTCCCTGACCTCGCCACGTTGTCCCGCGCCGGTTGGACCGACCGCGCAGCGATCGTTCTCTGCGACGTGGTCGACGACCAGGCCCATGCGCCCGTTGGCGTGGCGCCCCGCTCGATCCTCCAGCGCCAGCTCGACAGGTCGGCATCCCTCGGCTTGGAGGCGAAGGCAGCATCGGAGATCGAGTTCTTCCTCTACGACGATTCGTACCGGGAAGCTCACGAGCGGGGCTACGCCGACCTGCGGGCAGCCGGCTGGTACATCGAGGACTACCACCTCTTGCAGGGTTCGCGAGTGGAGGGTTACGTAGGTGCGGCCCGCCGGGCACTGCGCCACACCGGGATTCCGGTCGAGAACTCCAAAGGCGAAGCCGGGCGCGGTCAGCACGAACTCAACATTCGCTACACCGATGCGTTGACCATGGCGGACCGGCACGCGGTGATGAAACACGCCATGAAGGAGCTCGCCGACCGACTCGGGGTGAGCGTCACCTTCATGGCCAAGCCGTTCACCGCCGAAGCCGGCAACAGCTGCCACATCCACCTGAGCCTCTGGGACACCGAGAACAACACCAACGTGTTCGTCGACGCCAACGGCGGTCACAGCGACACCTTCCGATGGTTCCTCGGCGGCTGGATCGCTCATGCGAAGGATTTCATGCTGTGCTACGCACCGACGGTCAACTCCTACAAACGGTTTCGGGAAGCGTCGTGGGCTCCGACCCGCCTGGCATGGTCACAGGACAATCGCACCGCCGGCTTCCGGGTGGTCGGCGAGGGGCCGAGCTCTCGGATCGAGTGCCGGATCCCCGGCGCCGACTGCAACCCCTATCTCGTCTACGCCGCCGCCCTCGCCAGCGGATTGGAAGGGATCGAACGACGGATCGACCCACCGCCGATGTTCAGCGGCGACGTCTATTCAGCCGGCGATCTTCCTCGTGTGCCCTCGACCCTCGAGGAGGCACTCGCCCACTTCAGAACGAGCGACATCGCAACACGCACGTTCGGACCCGATGTCGTCGAACACTACAGCCGCTTCGCCGAAGCCGAGATCGAGGCGTTCCAGACCGCGGTCACCGACTGGGAACGCACGCGCTACTTCGAACAGATCTGAGCGCTCGACCCTGGGCCACTATTTGTCGGCGCTGAGGGCGAACCCTGCCATGAACGGCTTCTGGAGCGCGAGGAAGACGACCGCCGGCGGAATCGAGACCATGAGGGCAGCGAGCATCAGGGGCCCGAAGCTCAAACCGGTGTCGAGGGTCTGGAGACCCTGGAGGCCGACCTGCACCACCTGTTTGTCCTGATCGGAGATGATCAGCACGGGCCAGAGGTACATGTTCCAGACGAAAACGAACTGGATCACGGCGAGCGCGCCGATCACGTTCCACGACAGCGGGATCAGGATCTTGAACAGGAACTGCAACGGTGAGGCACCGTCGATCTGTGAGGCCTCCGAAAGGTCGCGCGGAAGGTTGGCGAAGTGCTGCCGGAACAGGAACGCCCCCGTCGCCGAGGCAGCGAAGGGCACGGTGAGACCGGCCATCGTGTCCTTCCAGCCGAGATCGGACACGATGCGGAACAATGCGAGGATCATCACCTCGGTCGGCATCATCAGCGTGATCAGTACGAAGAAGAAGACCAGCCACTTGCCCCGGAAGTTGAAGTAGACGAACGCCAGGCCGGCCAGCAGCGACAGTACCGTTTTGGCCACGGTGATGATGGTGGCCTGGACCAGGGAGTTCCACATGAGCCGATCGAGGGCCCGATCGTTCCACACCTGATCGAAGTGTTTGCCCAGACCTGTTCCCGGCGTGAGCTGGAAGCGGAAGATCTCGGCGTTGGTCTGGGTCGAGATCAGCGCTGCATACAGCAACGGGAACAGAATGACGAGCATGGCGATCCACAGACCGAGATGGGTCGGCCAGGTTCGGCCCTTGATCAGACCGGGCTTGCCGACATGAAGAGAGAATCCGCGATGATGATCATGCGCTGCCATAGCTGATCCGCCCTTCAGACTGTTTGAACTGCCACGCGGTCAACGCGATGACGGCGAGGAACAGCACGACGGATTGTGCCGCTCCCCTTCCGAGGTCGCCGTTGTCGACCCCGACCCGGATGATCTCGTAGATCGCCACCGAGGTGGCCCCTGCGGGCGCCCCCTTGGTGAGGAAATCGATCGTTCCGTAGATGTCGAAGAACGAGTAGGTGAGGTTGGTGATGAGGAGGAAGAAGGCGATCGGGCCGAGGGCGGGCATGATGACCTTGCGGAACCGCTGGAAGGAGTTGGCCCCGTCGATGGCCGCTGCGTCGATCTGCTCACGGGGAACGGTCTGGAGCCCGGCGAGGAAGAACAGGAGGTTGTAGCCGAGCAGTTTCCACACCGACGCGAGAACGATGGTGATCCGCGCCAACGTGGCATTGCGTGCGTAGTCCGGGAAGTCAAAGCCAAACCAGTTGTCGGCGACAGCCGCAAATATGCCGCCCGTGGCGTTGAACATCATGAAGAACAGGATTCCGGCCACCGGTGGAGAGATTGCATACGGCCAGATCAGCAGCGTTCGGTAGACCATGATCCCGCGGACATAACCGTACGTCAGGTAGGCCAAACCCAACCCCGCGACCATGCTGACCACGACGATGGCCGATGAGACGATCACCGTGTTGAAGTAGATCTGCCGATAGCCGCCATCGACGTCTTCGAAGATGTAGTAGATCGCGAACAGGAAGATCACGATCCCGAACGGCCTGATCGCCCCGCTGAACCCGTGGGCGAACGAGCCCGGCTCGGCCCGGTTGTGCCAGAGTCCGATGCCCCACATCAGACCGATCGAAGCCAGAGGTAGCGCAACGACCACCGCTGGGCTCGGCACCAGCAGTTCGGAGAAGTTGCTGAGACACCGCTCACCGACCCGAGGAGCACCGAGCCGGGTGAGCTTGGTCGACAACGTGAAAGTTCGGTAGGCCGGGAGATACAGGAAGAAGACGAGGATCACCAGCGTCGGCAGAAGCAGCAGCCACGGCCAGTACCAGCCGAGCCTGAAGGTCCCCGTCCGGATCTCGCCGCTGCCCAGGCCCGCTGCTTCCTGCTTTCGAAGGATGGCCTTGGTCCCCGAGCCGAACATCCAGGCGAACGCACCCGCAAGCCCGACTCCCATCACGCCCTCGGTCGACTCGGCATCGGAGGCGAACGTGCAGAAGTCGAGAGCGGCCAGAATCACCGACGCTCCGAGGATGCCGAGGGCCAAACCCAGGGCGACCTCTCGTTTGGTCCGGTAACCAAACGAGAGGACGCCGATCGCCGCAGCGAGCAGAAAACTAGAGATGATCCCCACGGCGACGAGGGTGGATCAGCCGTACAGCTCGTTGTAGTCGTCCAGCTGTTGCTGAGCCTCGGCCTGGGCCGAATCCATGCGGGTCTTCACGTCGACGTTGTTGACGAGAATGTCCTCGATCGCAATGGTCACGACATCACGAATGGCCACGAAGTTGCCGAGCAACGCGCCCGTCGATGCAGGCGTATCGGCGGCGTCGTTGAGCTGGGCCGAGGCAACCGCTGAGTTCGGGCTCTCCTCGAACCAACCTTCGACTTCGAGCAGATCGGTCGCTGCGTTGGTGATCGGGATGTAGCCGGTGACCTGATGCCACAATGCGGCGTTGTCCGGGTTGGAGAAGAAGTTCATGAAGGCGAGAGCGCCGTCTTCCTCTTCAGGGGTCAATCCGTTTGCCATCCACAGGGTGGCGCCTCCGATCAGGTTGCCGACGTAGGGCCGATCCCCGTCGTAGGGCATGTAGGAGGTCTTGACCTCGAAACCGTTCGCGGCCCCGTCCTCGGTGATGATGGTCACGTCCGACGACGAGTACATCAGCATCGCCACGTTCTGGGCACTGAAGGCGGCAGCGGTTCCGGCCCAGTCCCGCTGGGTACCGGTGTACACGTAGTCGCCGCTGTCCTCGAGATCGCTCCACCACTGGATGTACTCGATGGCCGGCTCGGAGTTGAGGAATACCTCGGTGGCACGGCCGGACCGGCCGTTGTCATTGTTGGCCAGGTCCTGGCCGGCCTGACCCATCGCCTGCTCGAACCACCAGCCGTGGTTGGGCCAGGTGATGCAGTTGTCCGGAGCGTCGGCGAGAGCGAGGATCGCAGCACATGCTTCTTCGATGCCCTGCCATGTGGTGGGCGGTTCGGTGATTCCGGCAGCGTTCAGGATGTCCATGTTGGAGAACATGACCGTGGAGGAGGTGTTCCACGGCATCGAGTACAGGGATCCGTCGATCGTGTAGTACTTCGTCGCGGCCGAGACGACGTCATCGAGCACGACCGGCTCACCCAGGATCTCGGTTCGCCCGGCAACCGCCTCGGTGACCGATTTGAAGATCGGATCGCCGTTGCTGTCCGTTGCATCGAGCGCCTCCTGGGTAGCAGCCTCGAAGAAGTGGATGATCTCCGGCGGGTTGCCGTCATCGATGGCTAGTTGGGCCTGCTCGAAGACGGTGTTGTAGGAATCGAACGACGTCACCACGACGTTGTAGCCGGGCTGTTTGGCGTTGAACTCCGCCGCACGGTCCTTGGTGAAATTCAGTCGGGCATCATCGCTGAAGGCGATCCACATCTGGATGTCGATGGCTTCGGTGGCAGCCGAATCATCGGATGCGGCCGAATCGTCCGATGCGGCAGTGGTTTCGGATGCAGCGGCCGTGGTTTCGGATGCAGCCGCCGTGGTTTCGGACGAGCTGCCGCTGTCGTCAGACCCACACGCAGCCGCCAGCATGGCAAGTGCAAATAGAAGAGCAAGCAGTTTTCTCACAAAGAACCTCAAATCGGTAGTCCAGCACTCCGCGCGAACCCTAGCCGTTGCTCCAGCTGGGGAAAAGCTGCTCGATGACACGTAAACGAACCTGCAATGAGCGCCGAGCGAGCGCGCCGGGAAAGCGAGAACGACAAACGCCGCCGGCCTGGGCCGGCGGCGTCAGTGAACGTGTCTGGTTGTCAGACCGGTCGGACGTTTTGGGCTTCTTCACCCTTGCGGCCGGGTGCGACGTCGAACTCGACCCGCTGACCCTCGTCCAGGGACTTGTAGCCTTCACCCGCGATGTTGGAGTAATGGACGAAGACATCGTCCCCTCCCTCTCGCGATATGAAGCCGAAGCCCTTTTCGGTGTTGAAGAACTTGACTGTGCCTTGCATTGATTCCACTCTCGTTTCGATTTGAGCAGGCCAACGCGGCATACCCATCGGTGAGTCTAGGCCAGTTCAGTCGTTGATACGCCTCTTTCGGTCATAGCCGTCGCTCGAAGAAGTACTCGACCGGGGTGGATGGCGGTCACCGCCGGTCATGCCATTCTGGTCTGAGCTGGTCGAATGGGTCGGCCAAGCCCTCCTTACACCGAGGGCCTCTCGGCCGGGAGTCGGTGGAATTCGACCACGAACGTCGCCGGTTCGGTGAGCTCGAGATGGTGGGGACGGCTTGGAGGGATGATGACGTGTTCGCCGGCGCCGACCCGTCGGGGCTCGTCTGCCTCGCCCTCGAACACGAAGGTGAGCTCACCGGAGTGGACCACCAACCGTCCCCACAACCCTTCGGCTACGCGGTGGGCGGCCAGGAGCCCCGGCGGAACGGTGTGTTGATCGAAGACGGCTGTGGTGCGGGTCAGCTCGAGCCCGGCGGGTAACTCGTCGTCAGTCATCGTTGCCGTCAGTCCATGGCGTGGAAGCTGGCCTCGACGTACGCGGCAACATCCCTGAAGGAAGCTACAGCGACGGGTTTACCCGACTCACCCAGAAGGGGAAGGTGGGAGAAGCCACGCTCGGCCATCTCGCGGATCGCTGTTGCGATCGGACTGCGCGCGGCCAACGCCACCGGATGCGGTGTCATCACGTCCTGCACTTCGAGCTCGGAGAGGTCGGCGTGGTCACAGCCCACCTTCATCTGTAGGTCGAACTCGGTCACCACGCCGGCGAGGCTTCCGCGACCATCCACAACCAGAACCGAACCGATGCCGCGGTTCTTCATCTGGTGGGCAGCAACCTCGACCGACTCGTGCAGTCCGACGATCACCGGCGAACTCGTGTGCAGCCCTGTGAAATCGACCAACGTCAGACTGTGCCGTGCCTCTTGCTCGAGATCGGGGTCACCGAGGTGCTCGGCGACGAGGCCGGCGATCGTGCTCATGATGACGTAGAACGAAAGATTCCCGACGAAGCGGTCGTCGGAGTCCACCACCGGGACACTGCGGACCCACCAGTCGTTCATGACGGCGAGGCCATCGAATGCAGACCCGGTGTTCGGCATCGTGCGAACCGATCTCGTCATTTCCTCACTGACCGGAAGATCCCAGCTGCGACTGCGCCCGATGGCGCGCATGAGCACATCGCGTTGGGTGAAGATACCGACAAGGTCCTCGCCATCGACCACACAGGCGCACGATCGCGCTGCGGCCGACATGGCCCGAATGGTGTCGGCCACCGTCAAATCGGGTCGGACCTGGACGTGTCGGGTCAGGTCGAGGCTCGAGACGGGTGTCGCTGCGAGAGCGTCGGAGATGTTCACGAGGATCCTTTCGTCGGGTTCACGCGGTGTCTGACGGATCCGCATCTGTGACGTGATCCCCGACTGCAACCAGGCCACTACGAACCCCGCTTCGGGCCACACTAACAGTGCCGTTGGTACCGGCAAAACGGCGACCGGGTCGGGCCCAGCTCAGCCGGATTCGATTCGCACCTCGGTGTTCGAAGCGGGCGCGGTCGCCGTTCAGTTCACCAGGACCAGGGCCAACACGATCCCGCGGGCGGTCCACGCAACGGTCCGAACCCAGTTGGTGGCCACGAGTCTGCGAGCGGCCTCCGCGTCGTGGCCGCCGGCGAGGCGGCTGTGCAGCGGCACCTGGACGAGGACCGTCGACAGTAGGGCGACGCCGAGAAGACCTGCCGCCAGCCACGCACTCGCCGCGCCCATCGTCGCCGGTCGGTCGAAGAGAAGCACCAACGCGGTGATGCCTTCGGCGACCATCAGCGGGCCGACGACCCAGCTGATCCGTCGCTGGTGACCGACCGCAGCTGTCGACGGTGCCAGCGCCGAATACTCCGCCAGCATCGGGTAATGAACGATTTGCACCATCCAGATCAAGCCGACCATCGCCCACGTCGCAGCGGCGCCGACGACCAGCATGGTCATCACGGCACGAACGCGGTGCTCGGCAGATCGGTGGTATCGCCGGCGATGGCGGCGCAAATCGTCGCAGCGACCGCAGAAGGGTTGAGGCCGGTGGGCATCTTGGGGGCCTGGCCCTCGACAGGATGATCGGCCAGACCGGTCTCGGTGTGTGGCGGGCGGGCATCGATCACCCGGATCTTGCGGCGCCGAGCTTCACGGGACAGGGCTTCATCGAAGGACCGGACGGCGGCTTTCGACGCGCCGTAGGCTGCCATCCCGGGAAGGTTCTGTTCGGCGATCACCCCGGGCATGTTGACGATCACCCCGCCGTCGTTCATCACGGCCAGAGCCGCCCTGGCCAGGAGGATTGGTATGAAGGTGTTGGTCAGGAACAGTTCCTCCATCGCGTCGGTCGACAACTCCAGAATGGGCCCGAACGCCACGACACCGACAGCGTTGACAACGACGTCCAAACCACCGCAATGATCGATGGCAGCATCGACGGCGAGCTGGCACGCGTCAGGGTCTCTCAGATCCAGGGCCAGCCGCCGGCCGGGAACGGGCAGGCTATCCAATCGATCCTGCCGGCGGGACACGAGCGTGAGGAGGGCGCCACGTTCGGCCAGGTCGGCGGCGATTGCCGAGCCGAGCCCGCCGGTCGCCCCCAGGATGAGAACCGACCGACCTTTCATACCACCGGCTTCCTCTCCCCGCGTCGGACCGGTCATCGTGCCTCCTCGTCCAGGACTTCTTCGAACCAGGCGACCTCAACGTCGACGCCGGGAGAGTACAGGGTATGGGGCGCGCCCTCGGGGCTGGGGAGCCCGGCCGATTCGATGATGTCCTGTTCCACGTCGACGTCCTCGATTCGTCGTAGCGGCCAGCGGGGGTGATGCACTCGGCCGTACAAGAGCTGCCGGCGACGCATGGTGAGCAACGCCCATCGGGCGCACAGGAAGTGTTCGAGTTCGTCGACATCACCCTCCGGAATCGGATCGCCGACGGTGAAGCTCATGTCGGCGCTCGGGCGGGAGCCTCGGGGCCAGCGCCGGGTCATCCGGTATCGATGCCGGTCGCCATCTCGTTGGTGATCGGCCTCCGCCCAGCAGTAGGGAAGGGCGAACAGGGTGCGGGCCACGGCCACGATCGCCGATCTCGGCACATCGAGAGACAAGAACCACACCGCCCGCCGGCCGAGCGGGTCGGTGACGTAGGTCCGCACATTGATCTCGATGAAGTTGCCGAAGAATGGAACCGGCGGCGTTGATCCCAGCTGGACGTTGCGCATCTCGAACGGAATCAGTCCGACCCAAGCCGACCCGTCGAAGGTGTCGACCGTGACGCCGGCGGGTAGACGGCGCTGCACGTCGGCGGGTTCATACCGCCAGTGGAGATAGGCGAGCTCGGTCCACTGCTGTTTCAGGACGGGTCGGCGATCCCAAGAAGGCGGATCCGCGATGACCGGTTCGATCTGCGCCGGCATTCCAGTGGACATCCCTTGCGAGGGAGAGCGGGCCCCGAGGCCGCTCGAATTCCGCGATGTTGGCTGATTCAACGATGCTCCTCTCGACGGCGCCATGGACGCCGCCGATTGTGTCATGAGAGGGGCTGACGACGTCGATTCGAGGAGCGAATCGATCCGGCGGCGGCACAACGGTACTCTCCGGTCGTAGTGATCGATTTGGTGGAGCGGTGGAGGCGGAGGGTCAGGCGTTCGGTCGATCGTCACCGCTGGGGGTCCGCAAAGGCCAACGGACCCGGGACCGACACGACGTCGGGCACCCAGGGTGTACTCCTGATCCAGATCGACGGGCTCGGATTCGACGAGCTGGGCCAGGCGTGTGAATCCGGGCTGATGCCGAACCTCGCCCGCCTCCGAGCCGGCGAGCCGTACCGCCTTGCTCCGCTCTACGCCGGCGTGCCGTCATCGACTCCCGCCTTTCAGGCCGAACTTTTCTATGGGTGCGAGGGCGCGGTGCCGGCATACGGCTTCGTCCACAGGAAGACCGGACGGGTCTTTCGTATGTCGGATCGGGACGCAGCGAGCACGATCGAGGCCGGCCTCAACGGCCGCGGGCTGCTCGACGGCGGAAGCTCCTACGGGAACATCTACCGCGGCGGTGCGGCCGTGACAAGATTCTCGATGGCCACGCTCGGCTACGGCGACCTCTTCCAGGCGTCGCGCCCCCGCCACCTGCCCCGAGTGGTCCTCGCCCACGGGTTCGACGCCGTTCGTGCGACGGCGTTCGCCGGCGCGGAACTGCTGGTCGGAGTTCCCCAGCTTCTCGAGGCGGTGAGGAAAGGTCAGCCCTTCGGCGAGGAACTTCGGTTCCTTCAGGCCCGGATCGGGGTCAGCGTGGTGCTCCGCGAAGCTCTGGCCACCCTCGCCATCATCGACATGACCAGGGGCCTGCCGGTGATCCATCTCGACCTCCTCGGCTATGACGAGTGGGCCCATCGCCGGGGGCCGGGTTCTGATGACGCGCTGCGGGCACTCCGAGGGATCGATCGGGTGATCGGCCGGCTGGTTCGCGGAGCCCGTCGCAGCGACGCCCGCCACTACGACGTCTTCGTGTTCTCAGACCACGGGCAGGAACGAACCGAACCCTACGAATCGATCCACGGTCGGTTGGTGGGCGAAGCCATCGGCGAGGTGCTCGCTCGCCACGGAATCGAGCACGAGACCTCTCCCGAACCACGTGAAGGCGTCCAGGGTCAGCGTGCGATGATGCTCGGTTCGCGACTCGCCGAGGCCATCGTGCCGGGTCTGGAGCTGAGACCTCGGTGGTGGGATCCTCAGAAAGCCACCACCACCGCGTTTGGCCCGCTCGGCCACATCTACCTGCCAGAACCGCTGACGGACGAACAACGTTCGGCGATGGCCACAGACCTGGTCGATCGTGCTGACGTACCGATGATCCTCGCGCCGGACGGCAACCGTTCGGCGATCGCCTGGACCGCTGGCGGTACCCGCCGTCTCCCCGACGAGGCAGCTGCGATCCTCGGATCGGATCACCCCTATCTGGATGAGGCCGCCCGCGACCTGGTCGGGATCTGTCATCATCCCGATGCCGGCGAGCTCGTCATGTCCGGTTGGCGCCTTTCGGGACCGCCGGTCAGCTTCACCCACGAAAACGGCTCCCACGCCGGCCCCGGACCTCGTGAGACGAGGGCGTTCGTGTGCGCTCCAGCCGACACCGCCCTGGACTGGGACGGCGCGACGCCCCTTCGTGCCGGAGATCTTCGCCGCGCCGCCCTGCACTTGCTCGAGGGTGCCGCCAACCGACCGGTCGATCGGTGGGGCCGTCAGCACGATGGCACCACCCTACGTCTGGTCACCTACAACGTGCACAGTTGCATCGGCCTCGACGGGACACTGTCGCCCGAACGCATCGCCCGTGTGATCGCCAGGATCGAGCCGGACGTGGTCGCATTGCAGGAGCTGGACGTCGGCCGTAGCCAGACCGGTGGAATCGACCAGGCGGAGGCCATCGCTCGCCATCTCGGCATGATCGTTCATTTCCACCCAACCTATGCGGTCGCCGAGGAACAGTTCGGCGACGCCATACTCAGCCGGTTGCCGATGCGGGTCGTGCGCACCGGTTCACTCCCGCAGCTGGACGGCCACCCCGAACTGGAGCCCCGCGGGGCGGTCCAGGTCGAGATCGATGCCGGCGATGTCACCTACACGGTGATCAACACCCACCTGAGCGTCCACCCGCGGGAACGCCGCCTTCAGGTTGAGGCCCTGATCGGGCCGGAATGGCTCGGCGGGGTCCCATCGGATGCACACCTGGTGCTGTGCGGAGACTTCAATGCCGGCCCGGGATTCCCGACCTGCCGCTCGATCGGCCGGTATCTCACCGATGTCCAGATCGGTCTCGACGGTCATCGCCCCCGTCGAACCTGGGGAGGCCGCTGGCCGCTGGCCCGGATCGACCACATCTTCATCGACGATTCGCTCGACATCCTCCACGTGGAGGTGCCGCATACACATCTGACCCGAACCGCATCCGATCATCTCCCCCTCTTCGCCGATCTGCGAGTGGAGCGCCGTAGAAAGCAACGCTCGATTCAACCGGCGAAGAAGTTGTAGCCGTCGTTCACGAGCTTCAGATCACCCACATCGATCTCCCCGAGGTCCGTACTCACCGAACCGCTCCGAAGGACGGCCCGGACCGTCGTCGGGGCCTGATCGGGGGCGGGAGTCGGATCGAGGACGTCCAGGCTTCCGGTCGAGATCGGCAATTGTGCTGCAACGACATTGCGCTGCCACGACCCGCTCGGGCCACCACCACTCGACCGCATCGTTGCAGTGGCCGGCGAACAGGTTCTTGCCGACAACCAGGTCGGCGTTCCACGTCGGGTCCGCTGCGGCTCGGCTCGGCTCGTTGGAGAGGTCGGTCGACCTTTGACCGGATGTCAATCGGCTCGGACGGTTGCGTACTTCCGACGGATCGAGTCGGACCGGGCGACGCCGTCGGGATCCGGCCTGACGGTGAGGCCGGCTCCGAGATGCCACCGGTCGGCGATGTCGTCGAAGCGGTCGCCGGTCAGGACGGCTGCAGCCTGCACGCATGCGCCGGCGGCGACGACCTCGCTCGCGTCGGGCACGATCAGACTGCGACCGGACAGGTCGGCGAACGTGCGTTGGTAGGCGGCGGACCTGGCACCGCCGCCGAGCAGGAAGAACCGTCCTTCGAGCGGGACACCGACCGCGGCGAGGGCGTCGACCCCGTCGAGCAGACCGCAGGCGACGCCCTCGAAAGCGGCTCGTGCCAGCTGCTCCCGGCTCACGTCCGAGCGGAGACCGGTCAGAATGCCGGTGGCGCCGGGTCGGTTTGGCGTGCGCTCACCGTCCAGATAGGGAACGAGAGTCACGCCGCCCGCACCGGGCCCGGCCGCCAAGGCCAGCGCGTCGAACGCGGCGTGATCGACCCCGAGCAGCCGCCGGAACGCATCGGTCACTTTGGTGGCGTTGAGCGTGCAGACCAGGGGCAGGAAGTTGCCGGTGGCGTCGGCGAAGCCGGCGACATCGCCGCTGGGGTCCTCGGTCGGTGACTCGCTGACGGCGTAAGCGGTGCCGGAGGTTCCGACCGACACCGCGAGGTCGCCGGGGCGGAGGCCGAGGCCGAGTGCCCCGGCCATGTTGTCGCCCGTGCCCGGCCCGACGACGACGCCATCGAGTCCGAGCGTGGCCACGGTCGATCCCCCGACCCGGTCAGCGGGACCGAGGACCTCGGGCAACCGATCGAGGAGGTTCGGTTCGACGAGGTCGAGGAGATCGGTTCGGTACTCACCGGTGGTCGGCGACCACCAGCCGGTGCCGGACGCGTCGCCTCGGTCCGTGACGTGGCGACCCGATAGCTTCCACGTCAGGTAGTCGTGGGGCAACATGATGCGGGCCGCCCGATCGAGAAGGCCAGGTTCGTTTTCGGCCACCCACGCCAGTTTGGTGATCGTGAACGCCGCACCGGGCACCGATCCGCAGGCCCGGGCCCAACCGTGAGGGCTCAACCGGTCGACGAGCGCAGCCGCCTGGGGCGCCGATTGTGTGTCATTCCACAATTTGGCCGGCCGCAGGGATCGACCGTCGGCATCGACGAGCACGAGCCCGTGTTGTTGCCCGGCGACCGACATCGCGGCGACACCGCCCAGCACGTGTTCGGGGATCTGGGCGAAGGCATCTGTGAGCGCCTGGCACCAGGACTCGGGATCCTGCTCGCTGACCGGCGGTGTCGTTACCGGATGGGACGATTTTCCGACGGCGATGACCTCACCGGTGTCGACCGAGCGGATCTCGACCTTGGTCGATTGAGTGGAGGAGTCGACGCCGGCGACGAACGCACCGGCTCGGTCCGTCACGATCAGCGGGTCCGTTCGATGTGGCGGGCCACGAGGTTCTCGAGCATCTCCTGACGGCCCGAGACCGAGATCGGGTCGGGAAGCTCCAGAGTCCGTTCCCGCAGCGACGGCAGGTCGATCTTTCCATCGAGGATCTGCTGGCCGAGTTCACCGTCCCATGCGGCGTAGCGCTCTCGCCGAAAGGATTCGAGTTCGTCGCTCTCCAATAGCGACGCCGCCGCGAGCAGAGCCCGGGCAACGGTGTCCATGCCGCCGATGTGGGCGTGGAAGAGATCGTCGCGGGCGATCGACATACGGCGCAGTTTCGCATCGAAGTTGAACCCGCCCGAACCGAGACCTCCGCCTCGAAGGACCTCGTACACACCGAGCGTCATCTGTTCGACCGACACCGGGAACCGGTCGACGTCCCAGCCGAGTCGATCGTCGCCGGCATTGGCATCGACCGATCCGAGAATGCCTGCGTTGACGGCATAGGCCAGTTCGTGGTGGAAGTCGTATCCTGCCAGGGTCGCGTGGTTCACCTCGACGTTGACCTTGATCTCGTCGACGAGGTCGTACCGCTGAAGGAAGGCGAACACGGTGGCGGTGTCGTGGTCGTACTGGTGTTTGGTCGGTTCGAATGGTTTGGGTTCGAGCAGGATCGTCCCGTCGAATCCGATCCGGTGTTTGTGTTCGACGACCATGTGGAGGAAGCGGGCCATCTGAGCGTGCTCGCGTCCGAGATCGGTGTTGAGGAGGGTCTCGTAGCCTTCGCGACCGCCCCACAGGACATAGTTCTCGCCCTGCAGCTGATGGGTCGCCTCCAACACCGCGCACACCTGCGCGGCGGCTCGAGCGAACAACTCCGGGTCGGGATTGGTGGCCGCTCCGGCCGCATACCGAGGGTGTGTGAAGAGGTTGGCGGTCCCCCAGAGCAGTTTGACCCCGGTCTCGTGCATCTTGCCGGCCGCCCGGTCCACCATCGCCGCCAGGGCGGCCGCATCGTCGCGAAACTCTCCCGAGAAGGGGGCCATGTCGGCGTCATGGAAGCAGAAATAGGGAACTCCGAGCTTGGCGAAGAACTCGAAGGCGGCGTCCTGTTTCATCTCGGCGGCGGCCATCGGGCTCATCGCTCCGGAGCGCTCGCCGGCGATCCAGGGTCGATCCAATGTGCCGGCGCCGAAGATGTCGGCGCCGTCGGCGGCGAAGGAATGCCAGTAGGCGACGGCAAAGCGCAGGTGATCCTCCATGCGGCGTCCGGCCACGATCCGGTCCCTGTCGTACCAACGGAAGCTCAGCGGGTCATCGCTGTCCGGTCCCGCATAGGAGATGGATTCGATGTTGGGGAAGAACGGGGCGGTCATCGGTCGGCTCCTCGGTGGATGACGCCGCATGCGGTGGGCGCTGCGGTGATCCCCAACAGTAGGTCAGCCGAGCTCCAGCGCTGTAGCCGGTCGAGGGGGCCCCACGGCGGGTTCCTCGCAGCAGGGGGGTTCTGGGGCGCAGGCCCGACCGTCGAGTCACCACCCCCAGGCTCGAAGCCCTCGGGCTCGGAAAGCCCCGGGTCACGTATCGTGCGATCACCACGGCACGACGCCGGAACGTGCTCCAAGATGTACCTGTGACACAGGACTCTTCCGTTCGGCCGGGGCGAAGGGGTGGTGGTCGCGTCGCTCGCGCCCAACGGCGGGCCGCCGCACGGCCGGCGCCAGGCCGATCGCCGGTCCCGCTGCGTCGGATACCGACCTATGAGCTACTCGACGACGCACAACTCGACGGTTTGGAGAACCATGCCGATTGGATTCTCGATGAGGTCGGTGTCGAGTTCCTCGGCGACGAGGAGGCGCTCCAGCTCTTCAGCGACGCCGGCGCCCGAGTGGACGGCGTGAGGGTCCGATTCGAGCCGGGACTTGCGAAAGCTCTCTGCGCCACCGCCCCAGCCCACTTCGAGATGCACGGACGGGACGGCCGAATCGTGCCGATCGGTGGAAACAACCTCGTCCTGTTGCCCGCCTATGGCCCACCCTTCGTGTCCGATCTCGACCGTGGCCGGCGCTACGCGACGCTCGAGGACTTCGAGAACTTCGTGAAGCTCACCTACATGTCCCCGTGGCTGCACCACTCCGGTGGCACGGTATGCGAACCGGTCGATGTGCCGGTCAACAAGCGCCACCTCGACATGGTCTACGCCCACCTGCGCTGGTCCACCAAGCCGTTCATGGGTTCGGTCACCGCTCCTGAACGGGCCGAGGATTCGATCGACATGGCCCGAATCGTCTTCGGGGATGACTTCGTCGAGAATCACTGCGTCGTCCAAGGAAACATCAACGTCAACTCCCCACTCGTGTGGGACGACGTGATGAGCGGAGCTCTCAAGATCTACGCCCGCGCCAACCAGGGGTGCGTGATCTCCCCATTCATCATCGGCGGGGCGATGGGTCCGGTCACTCAGCCGGCGCTGATTGCGCAGGCCCACGCCGAGGCGCTGACCGGCATCGCCTTGAGTCAGCTCGTGCGGCCGGGCTCACCGATGGTGTACGGCAACTTCCTGACCACGATGAATCTCAAGTCCGGCGCGCCGACCTTCGGCACGCCGGAGTCGGTACTGGCCACCTTCGCGATAGGACAGCTCGCCCGTCGCCTGGGGCTGCCGCTGCGGTGCGGCGCCCACTACACCGCATCGAAGACGGTCGACGCCCAGGCGATGCAGGAATCGGCCGACGCCATGACCGCCGGAATCCTCGCCGGAACCAACTACGTCATCCATGCGGCCGGCTGGCTCGAGGGTGGGCTGACGATGAGCTACGAGAAGTTCGTGGTCGATCTCGACCGTTGCGGCATGATCCACCGATTCATCGACGGGCTGACGATCGACGACAACCAGCTCGGATCCGAGGCCTACCGCGAGGCAGGACCCGGCGTTGCGTTCCTCGGTACCCGTCATACGCTCGACAACCTCGAAACGGCCAACTACGACTCCGCGATGGCGAATACCGACTCGTTCGAGCAATGGACCGACGACGGCGGTCTCGACAGCCAACGACGCGCCAACCTCGAATGGAAACGAATGCTGGCCGAGTACGAGCCACCGGCCATCGACCGCGATATCGACGACGCACTGATCGATTTCGTCGCTGGCCGCAAGGAGTCGATGCCCGACGCCTGGTACTGATACGCCGATCGGCGCGGTCCGGGGTGGAGCGAATCAGGCTACGGGGCAAGTCCAACGATCAGGATGGTTCGAACACGCTCCGCGACGCCGTATCGTCCCCGCATGCGGTCGATCCATGTGAGCCGGGAAATCAATGCGCCGTTGAGCGCGGTCTGGGACGTGCTGGCGGACTTCCCCAACATCGCCAGATGGAACAATGGCGTGAAGGAGTCGTATTCGACCGGCGACGCGATCGGCGGCGTCGGCGCAACCCGCCACTGCGACCTCGCGCCTGCCGGAACGCTGGAAGAGACGATCCGCGAATGGCAACCCGAGACGAGACTGGTCATCAGCATCGACTCGGTGACGAAACTCCCGATCAAGAAAGCACTGGTCACCTTCGAGCTCGTGGGCGACAGCGGTGACTGGCCCACGACCATCCAAGTGACCTATGCCTACGACCCGAGATTCGGCCCGGTCGGAAACCTGATCGGTGGGATGATCGATCGGCAGCTGACGAAGGGTTTCACCGGCTTCCTCGCCGACCTCGACGCCGCCACAGGCAACATCTGACGAAAGGCCCTCGTCGGTCGGCGGCGGGGTCGGGATACTGGGCGAACCAGAACACCGGCGAGATCTAGTATCAATTCTGGCTGTGCGCCCTGCCACCCTGACAGAGGGACCCGATGTGATGAACGAGACCGACACCGCCGCACTCCGGACGGAGGCTCTGACGAAACACTACGGCGACTTCCCTGCACTCGTCGACGTCAACCTCGAGGTGCGTCTCGGAGAGGTCTACGGGTTCCTCGGGCCGAACGGGGCGGGCAAGACCACCATGATCCGTACGGTCCTCGACGAGATACGGCCCACCGCCGGGCGGGCGACGATTCTGGGCCTGGACAGTCACCACGATTCGGTCGAGATCCGTCGGCACATCGGCTACGTGCCCGGCGACCTGGCCATGTACCCGAACCTGACCGGCCACGACACCCTGACCTTCTTCTCCAATCTCCGGGGCGGTGTCGACTGGAGCTATGTCGCCGAACTCAGCGACCGGCTCGGAGCCGATCTGTCGAAGAAGGTGGGCGACCTCTCCAGCGGCAACCGGCAGAAGGTCGGGTTGATCCAGGCGTTCATGAACCGCCCGGAGGTGCTGATCATGGACGAGCCCAGCACTGGGCTCGACCCGCTGGTCCAGCGCGAGTTCCAGGCCATGGTCCGAGAGGTGTCGAGCGAAGGCCGTGCGGTCTTCCTCTCCAGCCATACATTGTCCGAAGTCCAACGGGTTGCCGACAGGGTCGGGATCATCCGTCACGGTCACCTGGTGGCGGTCGAGTACCTTTCGGACCTGCGAACCAAGGCGATGCGGCGAGTCGATCTGGAATTCGATTCCCCGGTCGACGCCGGAGTCCTCGAGGCCGTTCCCGGCGTCCGTGATGTGAGCGTCGACAACCACCGAGCCACATTGTCCTTCGACGGGAAGATGGCGACGCTGCTCACCGCGGTTGCCCAGCGGTACGACGTGGTCGACATCAACACCCGCGAAGCTGACCTCGAGGAGATCTTCCTCACCTACTACCGCGACGCGGCCGCCGAAGGTGAGGTGACGGTCTGATGTTGACAACGATCTACGCCAAAACGATCCGCGACCGCAGACTCGGCATGACGATCGCCACGTCGGTCCTCGCTCTTTTCATGCTGTATGCGATGGCCGTCTACAGCGACATCGACCTGTCGATCTACACCGATCTACCGCAGAGCCTGCGAGAGCTGATGGGGATCCCAGAGGGCGCCGACGCCGCCAGCCTCTCCTACAACGTGATGCTCAGCGCCATGGGGGCGCTCACCCTCGCCGGGCTGGCCATCTCGATGGGTGCTGCGGCCATCGCAGGCGAGGAACGCGGCGGGACGATCGGGCTGCTGCTCGCCAATCCGAAGAGCCGCACCAACGTGCTGGTCTCCAAGATCACGTCCATGGTGACGCTGATCGCCGCCGTCACCGTCGTCCTCTGGGCCGCCGGCCTCGGGATCCCAGCCCTCCTCGACGTGGAGATCGGCCAGACCCACGTCGGGGCCATGATGCTGCACCTCGGCGTGAACTCGATCTTCTACGGCTTCATGGCCGCCGCCATCGGCGGGTGGACCGGCAACCGATCGCTCGCATCGGGTGCCACCGCCGGCGTGATGGTGCTCTCGTATTTCGCGGTCGGCTTGCTGCCCTTGATCGAGAGCCTGGCCGATCTGGCCCGAGTCTTTCCCTGGTACTACTACAACGCCAGCGACCCGCTCGTGAACGGCGTCGACTGGGGCCACCTGTCGGTTCTCCTGGCCGGTTGTGCGCTTCTCGGAGTCCTGGCGGTCGTCGGTGTGAACCGGCGTGATCTCCGAGGCCAGAGTTCGGGGGTGACGGTCCTGGATCGGCTCCGGGCCAACCCCGCCACCAACCGGATGGTCGATCGACTTGCCGGATCCACGCGGGTCTCCAGGCTGTGGATCAAAACGGCGTCGGAACATCAGGGGCTGTTGATCGTGGTGTCGGTGACGATGTTCGCCGTGATGGGGGTCATGCTCGGACCGATGTACAGCGCCATCGAGGCGGACCTTGCCAGCATGAGCGAGCAATTGCCCGAAGCCCTCATCGCCATCGCCGGCGGCGGCGATATGTCCACCCCGGAGGGCTTCTTCCAGATCGAGACGTTCTCGCTGATGGCACCGATCGCCATCATGATCGTGACGATCGTCATCGGTGCCCGAGCCCTGGCCGGCGAGGAGGCAAATCACACGATCGGACTACTGCTGGCCAACCCGATCGAGCGCTCGACGGTGGTGCTCAACCAGGTGGTCGCCATGGTGCTCTATGCCGCCGTCGTCGGGCTCGCCACCTTCGCCGGCGTTGCCGTCGCCTCGATCGTGTCCGGTTTGGGAATGAGCATCGCCGGAATCGCCGCCACCTCGATCCTCGTCACCCTGCTCGGCCTCCTGTTCGGTGCGTTCGCACTTCTGCTCAGCGCCGCCACCGGGCAGACCAAGATCGCGGTCTACGGCACGATCGGGCTCGCCTTGGCGTCGCATCTCCTCAACTCGTTTCTACCTCTGAGCGCTCGTATGGCCGGCTACGCCAAGTGGACGCCGAACTACTACTACCTGAGCAGTGACCCGCTCATCAACGGCATGAACTGGGGCCATGCCGCCCTGCTCACCACCCTCATCGCCATCATGCTCGTGGCGTCGGTCCTGCTGTTCGACCGACGGGATCTTCGCCAACAATGAGCCGCTTCCCCGTGCTGGAGGGTTCGTCGCTCAGCGCGCAGCACTACACGATTCCCGCCGATCTGGAGGGGCGAGCCAACCTGGTGTTCGTCGCCTTCCTCCGGCGTCAACAGCAGGTGATCGACGAGTGGATCGAGCGTCTCGGCGACGTCGAGAGCAAGTACCCGGGGCTCGCTGTCTACGAAGTACCGTTGCTCGTTCGATTCCCGGGCCCGATCCGATGGTGGATCGACAATGGCATGCGCTCGGGCATCCCCGACCCGCGAACGCGGTCCCGCACGATCACCGTGTACACCGACCGGGGACGATTCCTGCGCCAGGCCGGGCTCGCCGACGAACAACAGATCTGGACCGTTCTCCTGGACCGTGAGGGCACGATCCACTGGTCCCACATCGGTTCGCACGATGACGGGGCTGAACAGCGGTTGAAGGCCAAGGCCGACCAACTCTTCGGCGGCTGATCGTCGGCCGCGGCGCACGGTGAGGGGTGGGATACGGGCCTCCACCCCCGAGCCCCGCACCGAGGTGCCACAATGACCGAGTGATCGTCGATTGTGCCGTCTACAAGGACGGGTCGCGCCAAGGGGCAGCCCTACCGATCCTCGGCTCCCGCGAGGTCGCCAACAAGACCGGCGGTTTCGTCTGGCTCGGCCTCTACGAACCCAGCGAAGAGGAGTTCGCCGACGCAACCACCGAGTTCGATTTCCACGAGATGGCCGTGGAGGACGCCCTCGTCGCACATCAGCGCCCCAAACTCGACCTCTACGACGATTCAATCCTTGTGGTGCTCAAAACCGCTCGCTATCTCGACGACCAGGAGATCGTCGAGTTCGGCGAGATCCTCGTACTCCTGGGGGCGGGTTTCGTCGTCGTGGTCCGCCACGGCGCCGCGTCGCCGCTCAGCGCCGTGCGGCGACGGCTCGAATCTGATCCCGCCCTGCTCGGGCTGGGCCCTTCGGCAGTCCTCTACGGAATCCTGGATGCGGTCGTCGACGGATACAAGCCGGTCGTCGATGGTCTCGACAAGGACATCAGCGAGCTGGAGAAGGAGGTGTTCTCCGAAGCCAGGCTCAATCCGGTCGAGCGGATCTACTTCCTCAAGCGGGAGGTCCTGGAGTTCCAACAGGCGGTCGCCTCGCTCCTCGATCCCCTCGAGCGGCTGTCCAAAGGTCACAGCCGCTACATCGACCATGGACTGTCGGAGTATCTGCACGATGTGCACGACCATCTCGTCCGAACCAACCAGCTGGTGGCATCGTTCCGGGAGCTCCTGTCGAGCGTCCTCGACGCCAACCTGGCCCAGGTCGGCGTGCGACAGAACGAGGACATGCGTAAGATCTCGGCGTGGGTGGCGGTTGCCGCCGTTCCCACGTTGATCGCCGGCACGTTCGGCATGAACTTCACCCGGATCCCCTGGGCCACCGAGGCGTGGGGCTTCGGCGCGATCGTGGTCGTGATGTTGTTCATCGCTGCTGTGCTGCACCGGTCCTTTCGCGCCAGCGGCTGGTTGTGAGGCACCGACGCTGTCGAGTACCGGCCCTCGTCGGGCTGCCCGATCAGGCGTCGGCCATCGCCGGTCTCGTGTGGGTCCGCTCGGCCAAGAAGGGCAACCGGGCGCCATCGGTCCGTTGGCGCTCTGTCGACGGTGCCTATTGGCCGAGAACGGCCCGGAAATGGTCCAGGAATGCATCGAACTGATGTTGCTTGTCGAACGATTCCTCCATCAGCGCTCGGCCGGCATCACCCATGCTCCGGCACACGTCAGGGTCGGAGCCGAGCTGTCCGATAGCTCGGGCGAGTTCGTCGACGTCGCCGGGCGTCACGAGAAGGCCGGTGGATCCGTGATGCACGACTTCAGGGGTGCCGGCCAGCCTGGTCGAGACGACGGGCAGCCCCATCGACATCGCCTCGAGGATCACGTTGGGCAGGCCTTCTTTGTGCGTGCTCGACAGTACGAGGACGTCGAGCATCTCGAAGACGTAGACCGGTTCCCGGGTGAACGGGAAGAACGAGACGTGGTCGGTGAGGCCGAGCTCGGCGACGTGTTCGATCAGTGCGTTTTCGTCAGGCCCGTCGCCGACGAGCACGAGATGCACCGATGGGATCGTTTCCTTGACACGTGCCACGGCGTCGAGGAGGCCGAACTGACCTTTCCTCGCTTCGAACGATCCGACACTTCCCAACACCGGAAACGAACCGGCCGGCACCGGGTAGCGGCGCCTGGCTTTCTCGGCCCTCTCGGGCTCGGGGGTGAAGGTGGCGATGTCGGTTCCCTGATAGACGAGACTGACCCGTTCGGCCGGGACCCGGTAGGTTTCGATCAGGTAGCGGCGGGTGAAGTCGGTGATAGAGATCACCTGGTAGTTGATGTCCTCGGGTGGGGCGTAGAACTCCCGAAGATAGTCGGGCACGATCGTGCCGGTCTTCGGCTCCAGGACCGTCGGAAGGTTGGCCTCGGAGATGCAGGCTGCCGCGAACCGAGAGCAATGGAAACCTTGCCGTGGAGGGTGCACCGTACACAACGCGACGTCGGTCTGTTGCAGCGCATCGATCCAGATCTGGCGGTGACGGGCGTCTTCGGCTACGACCTCGTCGAAGTCGTAGGTCACCACGCGGGCTGCGGTGGTGACCCCGTCGGTTGCGTTGAAACCACCGGCTGCTGTGAGCAGTGTGACCTCATGCCCTTTGGCGGTGAAGTCCCGAATCGCTTCGGAGACCCAGATCTGCGTCCCGCCGTGGAGTGTCGTGTCCTCGATGAAACAGATGTGCATCACGAATCGATCCGTTCGATTTCGAGAGCACGCAGAATCTCAGCGAACGTCCCGCTGAGGGCATCGAAAGAGAACCGTCCTTTGACCGCCAGCCGGTTGTGCTCGATGCGTTCCATCCCGCTGGCCGGATCGAGAAGGAAGGCGGTGACATCGGCCAGAATCTCCTCGCCGTAGGCTGCGTCGGGAAACGGTGTGTAGCGGATCTGCTGATCGGTTGGGAGGTCGGCGCCGACGACCTGGTCGAACACCGACTTGGGTTCGTACTCACTGCACACGATCGGCACGCCGGCAGCAGCCGATTCGGGGATCGGCAAGCCACGTCCTTCGGTGAGGCTGGGAAAGAGGACGAGATCGGACAGCTGATAGATGTCCACCATCCGCAACGCCTCCGCCATGTTGTGGCTGGTTTGCCGACCAACGGACAGCGCCATGAAGAGCCGCCGCCCGATCGCTTCGGGAACCCTGGCCAGCACCGCCTCGTAGTGGTCGAGCATTTGCTCGAGGCAGGCGCGATGTTCCAGTGGAACCGGTCCGGTGACGTGCAGCGTCAGCGTGAGCTCGGTGCGCCGCTCGAACGCGTCACGGAACGGCGGATAGTCGAACAGAGCTGCGATCAGATCCCAGTCGTACCAGACCCGTTTGCGATCCACGACCCGGGTTGGTTGGAGGAGGTAGAGGGCGCCATCAGCGGCGATGTCGAGCGTCTCACCGGCCTGGAGACCACAGACCACCGGACGCTGCTCTTGCATCCACGACCCGATGTGTTCCCGAAACAGCGCCACCGGGGTCGGTTCGATGGCCGGCTCACCACCCAGGACCAGAGCCATACGTCGCCGGGACTCCCGCTTCTGTGCTGGCGTGCAGGCCTCGAAGTACTCCGGGGCCAGCCCGGTTCCGATCGTGAACACGTTCTCGGGTCGGAAGTGGAAACGGTCGATCAGTCGCCGGGTCTGAGCGTTGTTGATGTTGACCTGTACCCAGCGCCGTCCGTTCCACGGAAAGATCCGCTGGAACAATCCGAAGAAGGCCTCGTTGTCGTGGTTGCGGAAGAAGTGGTCGCGCGGTCCTGGCGCTTCGCCCCGTCTTCTCTTGCACCCCTCCTTGCCGCCCTCCCAATAGAAATCGTGGTTGTTGTTGATGACGGGGGTGCCGGTCACCTCGGCGGCGAGAACGATCGCCAGTGCGAACGCAAGGTTTCCAGGATTCGAATTGGTGTTGACCGGGAACAGGATACCGACGTCGTGTTCCTCGATGTAGATGACGAGCAGTTCGGCCAACTCGATCGCCTGTCGCCACATCTCTCGTGCGAGACAGCTTGACAGATCACTGTTGGGCGGCAGGTCCTTGTAGAAAAGCGCAGCAAACCACCTTCCGTTGTCCCATTTGTCCCACCCGTCGGCCCCCAGCAGTCGGAACCGATGCCATGTGGGGTCCAACACCACGTCGGCCTTGTCGGCGAAGGTGCCTGCGATGCAGTGCACCGGGAGGCCCGGCGAGATCGCCTCGAAACAGCGCGCGTACTTGGCGACCTCCATCGATACGCCGTCGATGTCGAAGGCGAAGGTGCAGAAACCGACCCCGCGAGCCAGTCGCTCACCTATGGACGCCGGCGAGACGGGCTCTGCTCGACGGGCAAGATCATCGAGCACCTCGGTGATCGAGTCGCCACCTTCGATCTCTCGCCCCTTCAAGTCATCGATTTTCACTGACGCGTGCCCCCGTTTCTGCGCGACCACCGCTGATCCGCAATTCAACCTAGGTTTACCAGAGCTAAATGTTCAGTGACTAAGGTCCGAAATCGAACTATGAATATCGGGATTGTGATCGGCCGCATCGGGGGCATCGACGGTGTCGCCCTCGAAACCGAGAAGTGGATGGAGGTGCTCAGCGATCTGGGCCACGTCCCTCATGTCCTCACCGGCGAGCTCGAGGGTCCGTGCGCCTACGCGACCGTGCTACCCGAGTTGGCGTTCTCCCACCCTGCGACCGTCCGCGAGCAGAACGATGCGTTCTTCATGCAGGACGCGGATGAGATCGAGCTCGTGGCCCGTCTCCAGCATGACGCCCAGTACATAGAGACAAAGGTCCTCGAGTGGATCGAGGCGACGGGCATCGACGTGCTCATCACCGAGAACAGCACCACCCTGCCCTGTCACCTCACCATGGGGATGGCCCTGAAGCGGGTTGTCGAAACAACGGGTATGCCGACTTTTGCTCACGACCACGACTTCCATTGGGAACGCGGCGATCGCTACACGACCCGTTACACGGGCGTTCAGGCGATCATCGATGAGTGCTTCCCTCCCGACCTGCCGAATCTCGCTCACATCGTGATCAACTCCTATTGCCAGGAATCGCTTGCTCGTGAACGCTCAATGAACTCGGTGATGATTCCCAACGTCATGGACTTCAGGAGCGGCTTCGGCCAACCCGACGATTTCAGCAGCACCCTGCGCGCATCGCTCGGATTCGAGCCGGACAGCATCCTCCTCTTCCAGATCACCCGGATCGTCCGACGCAAGGGGATTCAGACCGCGATCGATCTGGTCGACCGCCTCGACGACCCCCGCGTCAACCTGGTGCTGACCGGCACCGCAACCGACGATCTGAACGGGGAGTATCTCCAGGAACTGAAGGAACAGGCGGCACGATCGAAGAGACCGGACAAGTTCCACTTCGTCGCCGACCGCTTCACCAACAAGCGCTCGAGTGGCAACGGAGGCCCGGCGCTCTTCTCGCTCTCCGACGCCTACGCCAACGCCAACGCCATGACCTACTTCAGCAGCTATGAGGGGTTCGGCAACGCCTTCGTCGAGGCCTTGGCCGCTCGGGTGCCGATCTTCGTCAACAACTACAAGCCGGTGTACTGGCCCGACATCGGCTCGAAGGGTTTCAGAACCGTGCAAATCGAGGACAACAACCTGACCGACGATGCTGTCGAAGAGATGAGAGCTGTCCTGACCGATCCGGACCTTCGAGACGACATCACCGACGTCAACTTCGAATTGGGAAGGAAGTTCTTCTCCTACGACGTCCTGGCGGCCGAACTGTCCTACCTGCTCCCCTGAGCTGCGGTTGTCTCCACCGGACCGACGTCTCCCGAGGCATCTCACGACTCGAGCAGGGGCCGGAGTTTCTCGGCGACGTCCTTCCAGTGAAGGCGCTGCCGTTCCCGTTCCTCGGCGCTGCCGAGTCGTTCTTGATGGAACCGGACTCCCGTCTTGGCGCCTTTGTCGGCGAGGGCGACCTGAACCGTCGTCTCGTGATCCCAACCATCGGGGCGCCACGTGAGCCGAACTCGGTCGTTCGGCCGGTAGCTGCGGACCTCGCCACGGGTCCCGTCAGCGGTCCGATATGGCTGGCCGGGACGGCCGGTCAATTCGACGCCGTCGCCGAGCCACAGGCCAAGACCGTCGAGGGAGACGAGCCGATCCCACACGTGTGCGGTGGGCTGGTCGATCGTGAACGACACTCCGATCTGCCAGCCGGCATCCTTGGTCTTGCCCACGGGCACGGCTTCATCGTTGCACATCTGACAGCCCCATCGTGCGACGACAGCGGCGAGACCAAACAAACCACTTGACATCTCACCTAACACTGTTCGATACTTCGCTCAGTGTTAGATTCACCGAATCAGATGTCCGAACGACCGATCGACCGTCGCCGAGCCGAAACCCGGCGGGAGATCCTCGCAGCCGCATGGGAGCTGTGCCACCAAGAAGGGCTGGCCGGCCTCTCGTTGCGAGAGCTCGCCAGGCGGGTCGGCATGCGGGCACCGAGCCTGTACTCCTACTTCGCATCGAAGGACGCCATCTACGACGCCATGTTCGCCGAGGGGCAGATCGAGCTCGGTGAGCACATGTCCTTCCTGCCCGATGACGACCTGACCCGGGAGGACTTCCGGGCCGGCGCCCAGGCCTTCTTCGAATTCTGCACGTCGGACCCGGTGCGCTACCAGCTGTTGTTCCAGCGGACGCTTCCGGGGTTCGAACCCTCCCCCGAGACCTACGCCCTGGCAACCGATCGGCTCGAACGACTCGAGACGCAGTTGGCGTCGGCCGGAGTCTCCCACCGGCGCCACCTCGACCTGTGGACGGCGATCCTGACGGGCCTCACCAGTCAGCAGATTTCCAACGATCCCGGCGGTGACCGCTGGGCCCGCCTACTCGACGACGTCGTGGACCTCTTCTGCGACCACGCCGGGGTGCCACCCACCGAACCAAGCAAGAACCCAAGAACAACAACCAGGAGTAGGAAATGACCACCACCACCGCACACACCGACTCGATCCGTCCGACGGTGAAACCCATCGACCATCGCGAAGGAACTGCGCTGGCAGCTGTCGCGTACGCACGATTTGCCGATGTCGTCGACACTCTCGCCGAGTCCGACTGGGATCGACCAACCGACTGCGAAGGGTGGACCGTCCGCCACCTCGTCGCCCACGTGACCGGGGCCATGCGGTCGGCGGCCTCGCTGAGGGAGATGCTCAGCCAGCAGCGGGAGATCGCCGGCCGAGTCAAAC